>DASTBX010000046.1:0-19408 GCA_035711645.1 Gaiellaceae bacterium | reverse complement strand
AGGCACCGACGTGGCCGGAAGGGACGTTGCCGTTCGCCGCCCGCCCGCCGGCCGGCGTCTCAGCTGAGGTAGGTCTCGACGCCGCGCTTGAGCAGCCCGCGGGAGACGATGAGGCGCTGGATCTCGCTCGTGCCCTCCCAGATGCGGTCGACGCGCACCTCGCGGTAGAAGCGCGCCACCGGGTTCTCCGTCATGTAGCCGCGGCCGCCGAGCACCTGGAGCGCGCGGTCGACGATGCGGCCGGCCGCCTCCGAGGCGTAGAGCTTGGCCACGGCCACCTTGCCGTGGACGACCTTGCGGTCGGGCTCAGTGTCGAACGCCGCCGCGGCATGGTAGGTGAGCAGACGCGCGGCGAGGAGCTCCGTCAGGGAGTCGGCGAGCTGGAACGAGACGCCCTGGTGCTCGGCGATCCTCGCGCCGAAGGCCTGGCGCTCCAGGGCGTACTGGCGCGCCAGCTCGAGCGAGCGCGCCGCAGCGCCGCAGCAGCGGGCGGCGATGAAGAGCCGTTCGACGAGGAACCACTCCCGGGCGCCCGCGCCGCCACCCTCGGGGATCCGGTTCGCGTCCGGGACCCTGCAGTCGCGCAGCACGAGCTCGGGATGGTGGTCGAGGTAGGGGTCGTGCAGGAAGCCGGGCGTCCGCGCGAGCTCGAGCCCAGGCGTACCCCGCGGCACGATGAAGAGCAGCTGCTCCCCCTCGCCGACGGCGAGCACGAGGTAGAAGCCCGGCTCGCCCTCGCTCGTCACGAACCACTTCTCCCCGTTCAGGACCCACTCGTCGCCGTCGCGCTCCGCCGTGGCCGCGAGCGCGCTCACGTCGGAGCCCGCGCCCGGCTCGGTGACCGCCCAGGCCTCCCGGTACTCGCCGCGGAGGATCGGCGCGACGAAGCGCTCGCGCTGCTCCGGCGTGGCGATGTCCCAGAGCTCGGCCGGCCCGCGGTCGAGGACGGCGAAGCCGAGCCCGTTCGTCGCCTTCCCGGACTCCTCCTCGAGCGCCACCTGGCCGAGCATCGAGAGCGCGCCGCCTCCCGCCTCCTCCGGCATGTTCAGCATCGAGAACCCCTCGGCCCGCGCCTTGCGCCGCAGCTCGTCGACCCAGGCGTCCTCGATCCGGCCGGCCTCCGCGACGCGCTGCTCGAGCGGGTACACCTCGCGCTCGACGAAGGCGGCGAGGCGCTCCTTCAGCGCACGCGTGTCCGCCGGGAGCTCCGGCACGGTCGGGATCATCGAGCGATCCTACGCCGCCTCGAGCGCGCTCCGCTCGTCGCTCGTGAGGGGCCGCGGGCGTCCCGTCTCGCGGTCGCGGGCGACGAGCACGGCCTCCGCCTGCGCCGCCGTCTCGCCGTCGGGGGTGACGAGCTCCTCGCGCGTGCGCACGCTCGAGGTGCCGAGGGAGTCGAGCCGGCAGCGGGCGAGCACGCGGTCGTCCTCGAGCGTCAGCTCGCGCCGGTAGTCGATCGCCACCCGCGCGACGACGTAGTCCCAGAGGAGGCCGTCGCGCCCGAGCGCCCGCTCGAGCCACTCGTCCCGCACCTCCTCGAGGTACGTTGCGTAGACGGCGTTGTTGACGTGCCCGTACGGGTCGAGGTCGCGCCAGCGGATCTCGATCTCCTTCTCGTGCACGTCGGCTCTTGCCTGCCGGAGGGGGCGGTGATAGTAACCCCGGGCCGTGGCTCGGAGCGGGCAGAGGCGCGTCGTCGTGGGTGACCGGGGCTACGACCCCGGCCGGGTGGCGGCGCTCCTCGACGGCGCCGGCGTGATCGTGGTCGAGGGCCGGGAGCCGTGGGGAGGCGACGACGTCGTCGCCCTCCTCGTCGGGACCGAGACCGAGGTGCGGGCGCCCGACCTCGACCGCCTGCCGGCGCTCCGGGTCGTCGCCACCTGCAGCGTCGGCTATGACCACGTCGATGTCGCGGAGGCCGAGCGACGGGGAGTCTGGGTCTGCAACGTCCCCGACTACTGCGTCGACGAGGTCGCCGACCACTCGCTCGCGCTCGTCCTCGCGCTGCTGCGCGGGATCGTCGTGCTCGACCGTGACGTTCGCGCGGGCGGCTGGAACTGGAAAGCGGCGGGCGTCCTGCGGCGCGTGCGGGGCACGCGGCTCGGCGTCGTGGGCCTCGGGCGGACGGGCCGCGCTCTCGCCCGGCGGGCCGCGGCGCTCGGGTTCGAGGTCTGGGGGACCGATCCGGCCGTCTCGCCGGAGGAGGTCGCCGCCCTCGGCGTGCGCCCGGCCGCCCTGAACGAGCTCCTCGCCGCGTGCGACGCCGTCTCGCTCCACGTCGCGCTCACGCCGCAGACCGAGGGCCTGATCGGGAAGCGCGAGCTCGAGCTTCTGCCGCCGGGCGCGATCCTCGTCGACACGGCGCGGCCCCAGCTCGTCGACCTCGACGCCCTCCGCGAGGCGCTGGAGAGCGGCCGGCTCGGCGGCGCGGCCCTCGACGTCCTCCCGGTCGAGCCGCCGACGGCGGAGCAGCCCGCCCCGGTCTGGCCGCGGCTCGTCGTCACGCCGCACGTCGCGTGGTACAGCGCCGAAGCGGAGGAAGCCGTCTACACGCGGCCGGCGCTCTCCGTCCGGGCGGTCCTCGAGGACAGGGAGCCGGACGGCGCGGTGAACCGGCCGTGACGGTGGCGCTCGTCACCGGCGGCGGGACGGGAGTCGGCCGGGCGACCGTGCTCGAGCTGGCCCGCGCCGGGGCCGCCGTCGCCATCTGCGGACGGCGGCCGGAGCCGCTCGAGGCCGTCCGCGCCGAGGTCGAGGCGCTCGGAGGCGAGTGTCTGGCCGTCCCGGCGGACGTCCGCGAGCCGGAGGCCGTCGAGAGGCTCGTCGACGCGGTGCTCGACCGCTTCGGCCGCGTCGACGTGCTCGTGAACAACGCCGGCGGCCAGTTCACGGCACCGGCCGAGGAGATCTCGCCGAAGGGTTGGCGCGCCGTGCACCGCCTCGCCGTGGACGCCGCGTGGAACGTCACCCGGACCGTCGCCGTGCGCTCCCTGATCCCGAACCGGAGCGGCGTCGTCGTCTTCGTCGGCTTCAGCCCGCGTCGCGGCATCCCCGGCTTCGCGCACGCCGCGGCCGCCCGGGCAGCGGTCGAGAACCTCGCCGCCGGGCTCGCCGGCGAGTGGAGCCGCTACGGCATCCGCACCGTCTGCGTCGCGCTGGGCACGATCCTCACCGAGGGCCTCCGCGGATACGGCGCCGAGCGGATCGCGGCGTGGGAGCGCTCCATCCCGCTCGGCCGCGCCGGGACGCCCGAGGAGGCCGCTGCCGTGATCGCCTTCCTCGCCTCGCCCGCCGCGTCGTACGTGACCGGAACGACCGTCGTCGTGGACGGCGGCGCCGACGCCTGGGGGCAGGGCGAGCCGCCTCCCGCCCCGGAGGTAGCGTAGGAACGTGCCCACCGTCTCCCGCCTCAGCGTGGCGCCCGTCAAGGGGCTCGCCGTCCAGCATCCCGACGAGATCCGCGTCGAGCGCGAGGGCGTGCCGGGCAACCGCCAGTTCTTCCTCCTCGACCCCCGCGGGCGCCTCTTCAGCGGCATCCGCCACGGTCGGCTCGTCACCGTCGTGCCCGACTACGACCCGGCGGGCGAGCGCCTCTCCCTCCGCTTTCCGGACGGCAGCGTGGTCGAGGACGAGATCCGGCTCGGCGAGGCGGTCGAGGTCGACCTCTGGGACCGCCCGGTGCCGACGCACGTCGTGACGGGCCCACTGGGCGAGGCGCTGGCCGGCTTCGTCGGGAAGGAGCTCCGCTTCGTGCGCGTCGACGCCGAGGGCGGCGGCTGGGACGAGCGCGTCGTCTCGCTCCTCTCGGAGGCCTCTCTCGAGGAGCTGCGGCGCCGCTCCGGGCACGAGGGGCCCGTGGACGGCCGCCGCTTCCGCATGCTCGTCCAGGTGGCGGGCTGCGATCCGCACGAGGAGGACACGTGGATCGGCCGCCGCCTGCGGCTCGGGGATGCCGTCGTCAGCGTGGTCGAGGCCTGCGCCCGCTGCGCGACCACGACGCAGAACCCGGAGACGGGCCGGCGCGACTTCGACACGCTGCGCGAGATCCCGGGCTACCGGGGCCTCACGGAGGGCAAGTACGTCGACTTCGGCGTCTACGCGGACGTGGAGGAGCCCGGCCGCGTGCGCGTCGGCGATCCGGTCGAGCCGCTCGACTAGCTCTCTCGCGAGCGTTCCGTGAACGCCCGGCCGGCGGCGCGCGCGGTCTCCGTCTGCGCGAGGGCGGCGTAGGCGAGGCGCTCCACGAGGATGCCGGTCTCGCGGGAGGCCTCCGCGAGCGCGTCGGCGGCCTGCTTCGCGTACGAGGCGGCGAGCGGCGGGAGCGAGACGATCCGCTCCGCCAGCTCGAGCGCGCGGGACAGCGCCGCTCCCTCCGGGACGACCTCCGTGACGAGGCCGAGCCGGAGGGCCTCGTCCGCCTCGACGCGCGGGCGTAGGAGGATCAGTTCCTTTGCCCGGGCCGGGCCGAGCAACCGGACGAGCCGCTGCGTCCCGCCGGAGCTCGGCACGATGCCGAGCTCGACCTCGGGGAGCCCGAAGACGGAGCCCGCGTCCGCGACCCGGAAGTCCGTCGCCAGGGCGAGCTCGAGACCGGCGCCGAGACACCAGCCCGCGATCGCGCTCACCGTCGGCTGGGGCAGCGCGGCCACGCGCTCGTACACGTCCCCGGTGCCCCCGTAGTAGGCGGCGATCCCCTCGGGTGACTCGTCGCGAGGCTCGACGAGGTCGGCGCCGGCCGAGAAGGCGCGCGCGCCACCCGCGAACACGACGCAGCGGCTCTCTCGCACATCGTCGCCGGCGAGCGCATCGAGCAGCTCGCGCTCGAGCCCGGTCGAGATCGCGTTGAGCTTCTCCTCACGCCGCAGCGTGAGCACGCAGACGGCTTCCCGCCGGGCGACGTCGAGGAGGCGGCGCTCAGGCACCGACGCCCTCCCCGGCGAGCGCGGTTCGCTCGCGGCGCCACCGAAGCGGGACCGCAGGATCCGGGGCGTCGATCTCGCGGGCGAGGCGGTGGCCGTCGAAGATGGCGTCGGCGAGCAGCTGGGGGGCAACACAGTCGCCGATCCGGTAGACGGCCTCGATCCCCTCGGCGGCCAGGCGCTCCCCGTCCGTGCGCAGCTCCTGGTAGAGAGCGTCGTTCGAGATCCGCTGCGTCACGAGCACGACGGCGTCGGCCTCGAGCTCGAACGGCTCGCCGAACTCGTCGCGACCGGCCACGAGCCCCCGCTCCACGCGCTCGGCGACGACGCCGCGGTGCAGCCCGACGCCGGCCTCGTGGAGGCGCGCCTTCAGGAGCCCCTGCTCGAGCGTCTCGTGGGCGAAGGGCGCCACCTCCTCGAAGGACGTGACGAGCTCCACCCGGTGCCCGACGAGGGCGAATCGCTCAGCGAGGTCCGGCCCCATGAAGTAGCCGTCCGAGTCGAGGACGGCGACCCGCTCGCCGGGCGGCTCCTTGCCCTCGACGACGACCTGCTCGGGCGTGAGGACGTGGGCGAGCGACGCGTCCGCGCCGGCGATCGGCTCGTGGGTGTCGCGGTTGAGGCCGACCGGCGACCAGGCCGCTCCAGTGGCGAGGACGACGAGCTCGGCGCCGTACTCGCGGACCTCGTCCGCCCCCAGCTCAGCCCCGGCGATCACCTCGACGTTCTCCAGCTTGTCGAGCTGGATGCGGCGCCAGTTCAGCACCCGTGCCCACTCGCCGCGGCCGGGCAGCTGCGGGATCCAGCGCATGATGCCGCCGATCTCGCCCGCGGCGTCCACGAGGTGCACGCGGCGGAAGCCGCGCTTGCCGAGCACGATCGCGCACTCCATCCCGGCCGGCCCGGCGCCGACGACGAGCACGTCGCGGTCGCGGTTCTCGGCGGGCTCGAAGCGCTCCGGGTGCCAGCCGCGCCGGAACTCCTCGCCGGCGGTCGCGTTCTGCGTGCAGCCGATGTTGCCGCCGGGGTCGGCCTTCGGGATGCAGATGTTGCAGCCGATGCACTCGCGGATCTCGTCGAGGCGGCCCTCCTCGACCTTGCTCGGCAGGAAGGGGTCGGCGATCGACGGCCGTGCCGCCCCGATCACGTCCCAGACGCCGCTGCGGACGATCTCGGCCATGCGGTCGGGATCGGTGAGGCGGGAGACGCCGACGATCGGCTTTGCCGTCGCCTCGCGCACGCGGGAGGTCCACTCGAGCTGGTAGCCCTGCGGGAAGAAGCGCGACGCCCCCGAGTCCTTCGACCATTCGAGCGCCGAGCCCACGTTCACGTCCCAGAGGTCGACGAGGTGGTCGGCGGCCCGCACGAACGCGAGCCCCTCCTCCAGCTCGACGCCGTACGGGCCGAGCGCCTCGACCGCGAGCCGCGAGGCGACGGCGCAGTCGCCGTCCACGGCCTCGCGTGTCATCTCGAGCAGCTCCAGCCAGAAGCGGGCGCGGTTCTCGAAGGAGCCGCCGTACGCGTCCGTGCGGCGGTTGTAGAAGGGCGAGAGGAACTGCATGGGGAGGTAGCTGTGCGCGCCGTAGACGTAGACGACGTCGAACCCCGCCTCCCGCGCACGCCGGGCGGCCGCCGCCCAGTCGGCCTGGATACGCCGGATGTCGTCCGGCTCCATCGCCTTCGGGGTGACGAGCAGGTAGTCGCTCGCGAGCTGCGAGGGGGCGACCGCCGGGAGGCGGTACTCGCGCCGGGGGCAGTGGGCGCCCGAGTGGTGGAGCTCGACGCCGGCCAGTGCGCCGTGGTCGTGCACCTCGTCGCACATGAGTGCGAGGGCGCGCAGGTCGTCGTCGTCCCAGAGGCGCGCCGAGATGAACGGCGTCTCGTCGGAGTCGGGGCTGACCGCGCAGTACTCGGTGCAGACGGCCGCCCAGCCGCCCTCGGCCTTCGTCGCCCGGTAGCGGGCCTGCGCGCCCGGCTTCTGGACGCCGAAGCCGGTGCAGTGCGGCACCTGGTAGAAGCGGTTGCGAAGCGTCTTCGGGCCGATCGCGAGCGGCTCGAAGAGGACGTCGTGGCGCGGGTCGCGCGGCACCGAGCTGCGCTCAGCCCGTGAGCGCCTCGTGGACGAGGCGCTGGAAGTGCTGGATCAGGTGCTCGCTCGACGTCAGCAGGCGGCCGTGGGGGACCATCCCGGATGCGAGGCCGCGCTGCACCGACTCGACGAGCGTCGCGTCCTCGCGTCCCACCTGGGTGGCGAACTCCATCATCTCCCGGATCGTCTCCTCGGGGACGCCCTCGTAGTAGAACCAGTCCGTCACGCCGAGCGAGCGCTCCGCCCCGGCCGGGCGCGTGACGTCGACGCCCATGTTCCCCGGCCCCGGGTCGATGTTGAGGGTGAAGTTGGGCCAGAGCAGGTGGTACTGGGCCCGCGCGATGTCGCCGTTCGCGCCGTTCCCTGCCGCGCCCGCGCGCAGCGATCCGAACTGGCTCGAGACGAGCCCCTCCGAGCGGAGCTCGTAGGCGTCCGGGTCGACGTCGATCACCTTCGAGAACCCCGGGTGGGCGACGGGGCAGTGGTAGCACTCGAGGTAGTTCTCGATCGCGATCTTCCAGTTGGACGCGATCTCCCACTCGGTTCGCTCGCGGAACCGCAGCCGGTCGAGGTCGAGGCCGCTCTCGGCGACGAACCCGGGCAGCGGGCCGAGCGCCTCGGCGAGCGGCCCAGCGCCGGGATCCGGGTTGACGAAGACGAGGGGCCCCCACGTGTCGACCGCCGCCGGGAGGAGCGAGAAGCCGTTCGCGTCGAAGCCCGGCTCGCGTTCCGAGCGGGGCGCGGTCCGCAGCGTCCCGTCGAGGTCGTAGGTCCAGGCGTGGTACGGGCACTGGAGGGACTTCCGGTTGCCGGCTCCCTCGGCGACGAGGTGGCCGCGATGGCGGCACACGTTCACGAACGCGCGCAGCGTCCTCTCGCGGTCGCGGACGCAGACGACGGGGACGTGCCCGGCGAAGGAGGCGAAGTAGTCGCCCGGCTCCGCGACGAGGTGGGCCCCGCCGGCGTACTGCCAGGAGCGGGCGAAGATACGCTCGTTCTCGAGCCGCAGGATCGCCGGGTCGGAGTACCAGTCGGCCGGGAGGGTCGCGCCGGCGTCGAGCGCCTCGCGGAGCCCGGCGGCGTCGGAGAGGCCGAACGGCGTGCTCATCGGCCGATTCTACTCAAGCTTCCCTGTTGAAGATCCCGGGAGGGTTTGACAAAGTGCCCTCCTTTCCCAGGAGCGGCGACCAAGGGGGCGGCGATGACACGGCATCCCCGCGAGCCACGCGGGTTCGACCGGCGGCAGTTCCTCCAGCGCTCGACGGCGGCGGCGCTCGGCTTCTCCAGCGTCGGCGCGTTCCTCGCCGCCTGCGGCGGCGACGAGGCGACCCCCGCGGGCGGGACGGGCGGCTCGGACACCGTCACGCCGGAAGACTCGCCCTTCCAGCTCGCCCGCCGCGACAACCCGGTCGAGCTGCCGATCTTCGACGACAACCCGCCCATCGAGGCGGGCCTCCAGCCGGAGAGCGGCGCCACGCTCCGCATCTACAACTACATCGACTACCTCTGGAAGCGGAAGACGAGGGAGTTCGCCGAGCAGTTCGACTGCAAGGTCGAGATCTCGACGTTCTCGACGATGGACGAGGCCGTCGCGAAGCTCGCGTCCGGCTCGGCGGACTTCGACGTCTTCTTCGCCACCGTCGACCGGCTGGGCAAGCTGGTGGCGGGGAAGGTCCTGCAGCCGCTCAACCTCGAGTACGTCCCCAACCTCCAGGGGAACATCTGGCCCCAGCTCGTCGACCCGTTCTACGACCGCGGCGCCCGCTACACGGTCCCGTACGTCATCTGGGCGGACGGCATCGGCTACCGCGCCGACAAGGTCGAGGAGGATCTCGCCTCACTCCCCAACCCGTACGAGATCTTCTGGGAAGGCGGCTACACCGGCAAGACGTTCCTCCTCGACGACTACCGGGACGCGCTCGGGATGGTGCTGCTGCGCAACGGCGGCACCGATGTGAACACGGACGACCCGGCGGAGATCGACCAGGCGAAGACGGACCTGCTCGCGCTCATCGACGCCGTCAACATCAAGGTCTCGGCCGAGGACTACTCGAAGGTGCCCGAGGGCGCGGCGTGGATCCACCAGTCCTGGTCGGGGAGCATGATCGCGGCGCCGTACTACCTGCCGAGCGGCCTCGACGCCTCCGCGCTCGGCTTCTGGTACCCGACGAGCGGGACGGGCGTGGTCGGCAGCGACACGATGACGATCCTCCGCGGCGCGCAGAACCCGGTTCTCGCCCACCACTTCCTCAACTTCATGCTCGACGAGAAGAACGCCTACGACAACTTCTACAACTTCAACGGCTACCAGCCGCCGCTCAACAACGTCACGCCCGAGAGCCTGATCGCCGACGAGGCCGTCCCGGAGAACCTCGCCTCCGCCGTGCTGACGAAGGAGGACTACGACCGCAGCCAGGAGCTTCTCGAGCTCGCCCCCGAGGCGGACGCCCTCTGGCAGAACGCGTGGGCGGAGTTCAAGGCGGGCGTGTGAGCCGCCCCTGAGCGCGGCGCCGCCGGTGCCGTCGTAGTGGGCTCGCGTCGCTGGTTTTGGCCCTCGTTCGGCCTGCCGGGGCTCGTCTGGCTGGCGCTCTTCTTCCTCGTCCCCTTCTACGTCATCCTCGCGGTCGCGATGGGGACGGTCGACCCGATCTTCCGCTTCCCCGTTCCCGTCTGGAACCCCCTCGAGTGGGACACGCAGGCCTTCGAGACCGTGCTCGACGAGCTCGGGCCCGGCCAGACGTACGGCACGGTCTTCATGCGGACGATCGGCTACGTGGCGATCGCCGTCGCGCTCTCGCTCGCGATCGGCTACCCCGTCGCCTACTACATCGCGCGGCACGGCGGCCGCTGGAAGGGATTGCTCCTCCTCGGCCTCGTGGCGCCCTTCTGGATCAGCTACCTGATGCGGATGCTCGCCTGGGTGAACCTGCTCCAGGAGGACGGCCTCGTCAACCGGAGCCTCATGTGGCTGAACGTCCTCGACGCGCCCCGCACCTGGCTCGACGGCCGCGCCTCGACCGTCATCCTCGGGCTCGTCTACGGCTACGTGCCCTTCCTCATCCTGCCGCTCTACGCCTCGCTCGACCGGATCGACAAGAACCTCCTCGAGGCGGCCCGCGACCTGGGCGCCAACCGCGCGGCGGCGTTTCGCCGCGTGACCCTGCCGCTCTCGAAGCCCGGGATCCTCGCCGGCTGCGTCATCGTCGCGCTGCCGATGTTCGGCGACTACTACACGCCCGACCTCCTCTCCGGCTCGCCGAAGACCTCGCTGATCGGCAACCAGATCAACCTCTACATCCGCGGCGGGCCTCAGCAGACGCTCGGCGCCGCGCTCGTGGTCACCCTCATGGTCTTCCTGCTCGTCCTCATGGTCTACTACCTCGTCAGCACGGCGCGCGCCGCCCGGGAGTTGCGGTGACCCTCGCACGCCGCTTCCGCGCCTGGGCGGCGAACCCCTGGGGGAAGCCGCGCTTCCTCCTCCTGATCACGCTCGCCTACATGGTGTGGGCGATCGTCCCGATCCTCGTCGCGATCCGGTTCTCGTTCAACGAGGGCCGGTCGAGGAGCACAGCGCAGGGCTGGTCGACCCGCTGGTACTGGGACGATCCCGACCTCTCCGTCTGGAACGACCCGTCGCTCCGCGAGGCCGTCTACCAGAGCCTCGAGCTCGCCTCGCTCGCCATGCTCGTCGCGGTGCCGCTCGGCGTCCTCCTCGCCCTCGCGCTGACGCGCTGGCGCGGGCACGGCTCCGGGCCCGCGCGCTTCGTGTCGCTCTTTCCGCTCGTGACGCCGGAGATCGTGATGGGGACGGCGCTCTTCCTCACGTTCGTGCACCTGTTCAGCTTCGTCGAGCTCGGCACTCCCGCGCAGGTGATCGGACACGTCACGTTCTCGATCTCGTTCGTCGTCATCATCGTGCGCAGCCGCCTGCTCTCGATCGGCCCCGAGTACGAGGAGGCGGCCATGGACCTCGGCGCGTCGCCTCGGCAGGCGCTCAGGATGGTGCTCCTGCCCCTGCTCGCGCCGGCCATCTTCGCCAGCTTCATGATCGTCTTCGCGATCTCGATCGACGACTTCGTGATCAGCGCCTTCCTCTCGTCGGACGCGACGACGGAGACAGTTCCGATCAAGATCTACTCGAACGCGCGCGGGGCGCCGACCCCGGCCCTGAACGCCGTCGCGAGCGTCATGCTCGTCGTCTCCCTCCTCGCGATCGCGCTCGCCGTGGTCGTCGTGCGCTTCGTGCAGCGGGCGCGCGGCGAGCGCGGCCGCGCCGTCGAGGACTTCACGCGCCTGAACGTCTAAGCGCGGCGCCGGCGCGCCTTGACACTCGGCCCCGAGCCGCGTGAGAATCGGCACGAGCAGCGACCGGAGGGGGCGCGCCGGTGGCGCGACCTGGAAGAGCTGCGGCCCACGGTGATCCTCGCCCCGCCGGGCGGGAGCCCCTGATCGACCTCGTTCGCCCGGCTCGGCCATGCGCGCCCGACCGACGGCCGTGTCAACCGGATGCCGCCACCGAGCGGCGATGCACTGGAGGTGTCTCATGCCCGCACGCAGACGCGCGACGGACGGCCCGCACGACGACCAGGGCCACGGCCACAAGCCCCCGCGCAAGAAGACCGACGACCACGACCACGACCACAACGGCCACAAGCCCCACGACCCCCCGTATCACGACCCGGACTACGACCACCCCCCGGAGCATGAGTACGAGCCGCCGGACAACCCCCGCTACCCGGACCGACGCATCTACGGCCGCTACGCCTCGAAGCGACCGCCGCGCTACGTACCGCACCCCTTCGAGCACGCGTGCTTCAAGCCGCGCAAGGAGGACTACAAGCCGCCGACGACGTGCAACGGCGACGAGGACGAGCTGTGCGTCCGCAAGGACCACCGCACGCTGACGGTCGACGAGCAGAACCGCTTCCTGAACGCGTTCACCCAGATCAACGCGATGAACGCGCTCGGGCCGTTCGTGGACATTCATGCGAACGCGATCCATCAGATGCACGGAAACCCCCGCTTCCTGCCCTGGCACCGGGTCTACCTCGTGCGGATGGAGGAGCTGCTCATGTCGGTCGACCCGACCGTCTGCCTCCCGTACTGGAAGTCGAGCGAGGAGCAGGCGTTTCCGTCCTGGCTGCTCGGGTTCACGCCCACCGTGAACCTGATCGGCGGACCCCACACCGTCACCCGGAACATCGGCGTCTTCGCGGTGCTTCCGAACGCGGCGGCCGTGGCCGCGGCGATGGCCAACGGCACCTTCAACTCCTTCGGCGGGGCGCTCGAGGGGATCCACGATTCCGGGCACGTCTGGGTGGACGGCTCGATGGGGGGCTTCGCGACCGCGCCCTGCGACCCGGTGTTCTGGATGCACCATGCGGAGATCGATCGCATCTGGGCCGAGTGGCAGGAGGCGAACCCGGGTCAGAACCCGCCGCTGGCCGGCGCGGCGGCGACGATGGATCCCTGGACGGAGACGGAGGCCGACACGCGCGACATCGAGGCCATGGGCTACGCGTACGCGTGACCGGAGACTGCCGCCGTAGCTAGGGGCGCGCCGGCTCCTCCGCGAGGATGCGGAGCGCGTCCGGCGGGAGGTGGACGGCGACCTCGCTGCCCTCCTCCGGCGGCGGCCCGTCCGCGGGTCCGGCGTTGACCTGCAGCGTCCGCTCGTCGCCGACCTGGACGAAGACCTGGGTCACGGAGCCGAGGTAGACGACGCGCGCCACCCGGCCGGGGAGCCGGTTCGGGCCGCCGCTGCCCGCAGGCTCGAGCCGGATCCGCTCGGGGCGGATCGTCAGCCGGACGTCGCCGCGGGCGCCGCGCTCGCCGCGCTCGGCGACGAGCACGACGTCGCCGAGGCGGGCGCGCCCGTCGCCCTCCGCCCGGCCGGACATGAGGTTGGAGACGCCGAGGAAGTCCGCCACGAACGTCGTCGCCGGCTCCTCGTAGACGTCCCGCGGCGTCCCGAGCTGCTCGACGAGCCCGTCCGCCATCACCGCCATGCGGTCGGACATCGTGAGCGCCTCCTCCTGGTCGTGGGTCACGTACACGAACGTGATCCCGACCGCCTCCTGAATCGACTTCAGCTCCAGCTGGAGCGAGCGGCGGAGCTTCGCGTCGAGCGCGCCGAGCGGCTCGTCGAGGAGAAGGACGGCGGGCTCGAGGACGAGGGCGCGCGCCAGCGCGACCCGCTGCTGCTGGCCGCCGGAGAGCTGCGAGGGCTTGCGCCGCTCGAAGCCGTGCAGGTGGACGAGCTCGAGCGCCTCCCCGACGCGGCGCAGGCGCTCGCGCTTGTCGACGTCCTTGAAGCGGAGCCCGAAGGCGACGTTGTCCGCCACGTTCAGATGGGGGAAGAGCGCGTAGCTCTGGAAGACGGTGTTGACGGGCCGCTTGTGCGCCGGCACCTGGGTCACGTCGCGGTCGCCGAAGAGGATCCGCCCGCTCGTCGGCTCCTCGAAGCCGGCGACGAGCCGCAGGGTCGTCGTCTTGCCGCAGCCCGAGGGGCCGAGGAGGGAGAAGAACTCGCCGTCGCCGATCACGAGCGAGAGCTCGCGTACGGCCTCGACGTCGCCGAACGTCTTCCGCAGCCGGTCGAGGACGAGACCCGTGCTCACAGTTCCACCGCCCTGAGCTCGCCGAGCCCGGCGCGGACCTCGGCGAGCTCCGCCGCCACGCGCTCCATGAGGCCCACCGGCCCGGTGGTGATGCGGACGCATCCCGCCAGGCCGAACTCGCTGCCGGCGCGGACGAGGAGCCCGCGGCGAGCGAGGCCGTCCGTCAGGGCGACGTCGTCGACGCCGACGCGGACGAGGAGGAAGTTCGCCTGCGAGGGGAAGGCCTCGCAGCCCGCCTCGGCGAGGAGCTCGGCGAGCCGCTCGCGCCCCTCGCGATTCGCCCGCCGTCGCTCGTCCACCAGCTCGGCTCGCGCGAGACTCGCCCTGCCGGCGGCGAGCGCGGCGCGGTTGACGTTGAACGGCTCCTGGACGACGTCGAGGAACTCGGCGAGGGGCGCGTCCACGACGGCGTAGCCCAGTCGCAGGCCCGCGAGCCCGAAGATCTTCGAGAAGGTGCGCAGCAGGACGACGGGCCGCCCCTCCTCGACGTCCCGCACGCGGTCGAGCCGAACTGCCGGGTCCACGTACTCGACGTACGCCTCGTCGACGATCACGGCGCAGCGCTCCGGCAGGCCTGCGAGCAGACGCTGCCATTCGCCGGCCTCCACGAGCGCGCCCGTCGGGTTGTTGGGGTCGCAGAGCCAGACGAGGCGGGCGTCTCGGTCGCGCGCCGCCCCCGCCAGCGCGTCGGCGTCATGCCTCAGGTCTCGGCTCGCCACGGAGACGACCTCCGCGCCCGCCGCCGTGCAGGCCTGCGCGTAGAGCCCGTAGGTCGGCACGGTGAGGACGACGCGGTCGCCGGGCTCGAGGAACGCGTGGGCCACCGTGGCGATCAGCGCCTGGATGCCGTGGCCGGGCACGATCCGCTCGGGCGCCGTCCCGAGCCAGCCCGCGACCGCCTCACGCAGGTCCGAGTACGCCTGCTCGGGGTAGATCCAGACGCGCGCGAGCTCCTCGCGGACCGCGTCGGCGACGCCGGGGAACGGCCCCTGGAGCCCCTCGTTCCAGTTCAGCTTCACGATCTCGTCGAGCCCGTAGGCGGCGCGCAGCTCCTCGAGGCTCGCGCCCGGCCGGTACGGGTCGAGGCCCATGAGCGACGGCCGAACGAGCGAGGCCCAGTCCGTCACGGAGTGGGGGTCCACATCTGGAGCAGGGCGGGAACGTGCACGACCGCGGGCCCGCCGCGCTCGAGCGCCCCGGCCAGGGCCTCGCCCGTCTCCTCGGGGGCGACCGTCGCGACGGGGACGCCGAACGCCTCGGCGAGAGCGCGGAAGTCCGGCTGGGCGAGGTCGACTGCGAACGTCTCACCGAAGGAGTCGCGCTGGTACTCGCGCAGGATCCCGTAGCCGCCGTCGTCGATCAGGAGGAGGACCGCGTCGAGCCCGTGCTGGCGCGCCGCGGCGAGCTCGGCGAGTCCGTAGTCGAAGCCGCCGTCGCCGGCGACGGCGAGCGCCGGGCGGCCGGGCACGGCGAGCGAGGCGCCGAGCGCCGCCGGCCAGGCGTAGCCGAGTGTCCCCGACCCGAGCGGGTAGAGGAACGTGCGCGGCTGGTAGACGGGGAAGTGTGCGGCCGCCCAGTAGGCGAGCACGGTCATGTCCCACGCCGTCACAGCGTCGCGTGGGAGCACCTCGCGGAGGGTGCGGAGGAGCGAGCGCTCGACGGAGCGACCCTGGGCCTCGAGGCCGGCCTCGACCCGGGCGCGGACGGCGGCGGCGAGGTCCTCGCCGCCCGTCCGCGGCGCGTCCGGCAGCCGCTCGAGCAGCGCCGCGAGGACGGGCCGCACGTCGCCGACGAGGCCGAGGGCCTCGTAGGTTGCTCCGATCCGCTCGGGCGCCGCGTCGACCTGGATCAGCCGGCCGGGCAGCGACAGCTCGTACTGGCCGGTCGTCTCCGCGCCGAGCTCCGTGCCGGCGCAGAGGAGGACGTCGGCACGGGCGAGGAGCTCGCGGAGGGCGCCTTCGTCGCAGGCCGACCCGGCCGCCAGCGGGTGGTCGTCGGGAAAGGCGCCCTTGCCCATGTACGTCGTCGCGACCGGGGCGCCGAGCCGCTCGGCCACGGCCCGGAGCTCGTCCCAGGCACCCGAGCGGAGGACGCCGCCGCCGGCCCAGAGCACGGGCCGCCCCGCGCCTGCGAGGAGGTGCGCCGCCTCGTCCAGCGCGCCGGCCGGGGGGAGCGGGGGCGGCTGGGGCGAGAAGTCGAGGTCGGCTACGGCCGGAGCGTCGGTCTCGGCTGCGAGCAGGTCGACGGGAATCTCCAGGAAGACGGGCCCGCTCGGCGGCGTCAGCGCCCGCCGCCAGGCCTCCGCGACGAGGTGCGGGATCTCCGCGCCGCTCTCCGCCCGCGCCGCCCACTTGACGACGGGTGCGAACGAGGCGAGCTGGTCGGGGAGCTCGTGGAGGAAGCCGCGCCCGCGTCCGACGAGTCCGCTCGGGATCTGGCTTGCGATCGCCACCACGGGGACGTGGGCGCTCGCCGCCTCCATGAGCGCCGCGAGGGAGATGAGCGCGCCCGGCCCGGTGGAGAGGAGGAGGGGCGCCGGGCGCCCGCTCGTGCGCGCGTAGCCGTCGGCCGCGAAGCCCGCGTCGAGCTCCGTTCGCAGCCCGACGGCCCGGACGGAGCTCTCACGCAGCCCCTCCCAGATCGCGAGCGCGTGGATGCCCGGGACGCCGAAAGCGACCTCCGCTCCCGCGGCCTCGAGAGCCTCCGCGACGAGGCTTCCGCCCGTAGGGGCTTTGACCGACTGCGCCACAGGCGCGATCCTATCCCGGTCGATGCCCCGCGATCCCCGCCACGACATCCTCTTCGAGCCGGTCCGCATCGGCCCGAAGACGCTCCGCAACCGCTTCTACCAGGTGCCCCACTGCACGGGGTTCGGGAGCGAGAAGCCCGGCTCGCACGCGCGCTTCCGCGGCATGAAGGCGGAGGGCGGCTGGGCCGCCGTCTGCACCGAGGAGGCGCTCGTGAGCGTCGACTCCGACTTCTGGCCGGTCGTCTCGACGCGCTTCTGGGACGACGACGACCTCCGCAACCTGGCGCTCATGTGCGACGAGGCGCACCGCTTCGACTCGCTGGCCGGCATCGAGCTCACGCACGGCGGCGCACATGCGCGGGCCCGCGAGGCACGCGTTCCGGCCGTGGCGCCCTCGCAGCTCGCGAGCGACTACGACCACTTCGTCGTCCCCAAGACCATGGAGGCCGACGACATCCGGCGTGTGCAGGCCGACTGGGTGCGGGCGGCGAAGGCGGCGCGAGACGCAGGCTTCGACATCGTCTACGTGTACGGCGGACACAGCTACCTGCCGCTCCAGTTCCTCTCGCCCTTCTACAACCGGCGCACGGACGCCTACGGCGGCTCGCTCGAGAACCGGGCCCGCTTCTGGCTCGAGACGCTCGAGGTCGTCCGCGAGGCGGTCGGCGACGACTGCGCGATCGCCGTCCGGCTCTGCGTGGAGGCGCTCGGCCCGGCCGGGGTCGAGCTGGAGGAGGGCCTGGCGTTCGTCCGGCTGGCGGACGGCCTCGTCGACCTCTGGGACGTGAACGTCGGCTCGATCACCGACTGGTCGAAGGACTCCGGCGCCTCGCGCTTCTTCGCCGAGGGCTACCAGCTCGAGTGGACGGGGCGCGTGCGCGAGGCGACCGCGAAGCCGATCGTCGGCGTCGGACGGCTCACCAACCCCGACCGGATGGCCGAGATCGTCCGCTCAGGCGCCTGGGACCTGATCGGCGCCGCGCGCCCGTCCATCTCCGACCCCTTCCTCCCGAGCAAGGTCGAGGAAGGCCTCTACGGCGAGATCCGCGAGTGCATCGGTTGCAACGTCTGCGTCATGAAGGCGGAGTGGGGCAATCACATCGGCTGCACGCAGAACGCCACAGCCGGCGAGGAGTACCGGCGCGGCTGGCATCCGGAGCGCTTCGAGCCGGCCGAGAACCGCGACCGCGACGTGCTCGTCGTCGGCGCCGGCCCGGCCGGGCTCGAGTGCGCGATCGTGCTCGGCAAGCGTGGGTTCCGCCGCGTACACCTGGTCGACGCCGAGTCCGAGATCGGAGGCTGCATGCGCTGGATCCCGCAGCTCCCCGGGCTGGGCGAGTGGGCGCGTGTCGTCAACTGGCGGCGGATCCAGCTCGACAAGCTGCGGAACGTGGAGGTGATCGCCGGCGAGCGGCTCGACGCGGAGGCCGCCCGGACGTACGGCGCGGAGATCGTCGTCGTCGCGACGGGGGCGCGCTGGGCGGGCGACGGGCGCACGTACCTCACACACGACCCGATCCCGGGCGCGGACCCCTCGCTCCCGCACGTGCTCACCCCGGAGCAGGTCATGCTCGAGGGCAAGGCCCCTCCGGGCGGCCGGGTCGTGGTCTACGACGGCGAGGGCTACTTCACGGCCGCCGGCCTCGCGGAGCGGCTTGCCGGCCAGGGCTTCGCCGTCGAGCTCGTGACCTGCCTCGACAAGGTTGCGCCCGTCTGCGACGAGACGCTCGAGGGCCCGCTCCTGCGCCAGCACCTCCACGACCTCGGCATCGGCCAGCGGGCGGGTGTCGTCCTGACGAGGATCGAGCCGGGCCGCCTCGCCGCGACCGACGAGTTCGGCGAGCCGTGCGAGCTCGAGGCCGACGCCGTCGTCCTCGTCACGCAGCGGCTCTCGAACGAGGAGCTCTACCTCGAGCTGCGCGCCGACGAGGAGGCGCTCCGCGGCGAGGGCGTCGAGGCGCTCTACCGGATCGGCGACTGCGTCGCTCCCCGCATCCCGGCCGAGGCGATCTTCGACGGCCATCGCCTGGCGCGCGAGATCGACTCGGAGAATCCCGCCGTCCCGCTCCCCTACCGGCGGGAGCGCATCTCGCTCGAGCCGGCGGCGCTGACCTAGGTGGCGGTCCGCACCGAGTTCCCGCGGCGGATTCGGGAGATCGAGCACACCCCCGTCCCGCTTGCCGAGGGGACGCGGCTCGCGGCGCGGATCTGGCTTCCGGAGGACGCCGAGGACGATCCGGTCCCGGCGATCCTCGAGTTCCTGCCCTATCGCAAGGTGGACGGCACGGCGATCCGCGACGCCGCCCGCCAGCCGTACTTGGCGGGGTTCGGCTACGCGGCGGTGCGGGTGGACATGCGCGGCACGGGCGAGTCCGACGGGGTCCTGCAGGACGAGTACCTCCCCCAGGAGCAGGAGGACGCGCTCGAGGTGCTCGCCTGGCTGCGCTCGCAGCCGTGGTGCGACGGAAATCTCGGCATGTGGGGCATCTCCTGGGGCGGCTTCAACTCGCTCCAGGTCGCCGCGCGCCGGCCACCCGGCCTCGGCGCGATCGTGACCCTCTGCTCGACGGACGACCGCTACGCCGACGACGTCCACTACCGCGGCGGCTGCGTGCTCGCGCTCGACATGCTCCACTGGGCCTCCTCGATGCTGACGTGGAACGCCCGGCCGCCCGACCCGCGGCTCTACGGGGAGGGCTGGCGCGAGGCGTGGCTGGAGCGGCTCGAGACGCTGACGCCGTGGATCGAGCACTGGCTCGGCCACCAGCGGCGGGACGAGTACTGGCGGCACGGGTCGGTGTGCGAGGACTTCGGGGCGATCGAGTGCCCGGTCTTCGCGGTCGGCGGCTTCGCCGACGGCTACACGAACGCCGTGCCGCGCCTCTTGGCCGGCCTCTCGGGGCCGCGCAAGGGGCTCGTCGGCCCCTGGGCGCATGCGTTCCCGGACGACGCGCTCCCGGGCCCCTCGATCGGCTTCCTGCAGGAGTGCGTGCGCTGGTTCGACCACTGGCTCAAGGGCGAGGAGAACGGC
>DASTBX010000045.1:0-9658 GCA_035711645.1 Gaiellaceae bacterium | reverse complement strand
GCCGCCCCCGACGGAGACGACGATGGAACGGAGTGACATGGACGCGGTGGTCGACGCGCTGCGTGCGGCCGACCGCGTCGTCGTGACGTCGCACGACAACCCCGACGGCGACGCGCTCGGGTCGCTCCTCGCGGCGCACCTCGCACTCGCGTCGCTCGGCAAGGACTCGGTGATGGTGCTCGGCGGCGCGCAGCCGCTCCCCGGCGAGTTCGGGTTCCTACGGCTCGCCGAGCATGGGCTGCTGCGCACGGCGCCGCAGGACGTCTCCGAGCGCGTGCTCGTGGCGGTCGACTGCGCGCAGGAGAGCAGGATCGTGGAGCCCACGCTGATCGCGGCTGCGCCGTCCACCGTGAACGTCGACCACCACCACGACAACACGCGCTTCGGCGACGCGAACCTCGTCGTCGAGGACGCCTCGTCCACGGCCGAGGTGCTCGCCGACGTCTTCGAGCGGCTCGGAGTCGTCCGGACGCCGGCGCTCGCGGAGGCGCTCTACACGGCGGTCGTCACCGACACGGGCCGGTTCCAGTACTCGAACACCACGCCGAAGGCCCTCCGGCTCGCGGCCGAGCTCGTCGAGGCCGGCGCCGACGTCCACCGGGTCTTCCGGGACGTGTACGAGAACGTCGCGTTCGCGAAGATCAAGCTGCTGGCGAGGGCGCTCGCCAAGGCGCGCGTCGTCGAGGGCGGCCGCATCATCGTCTCCGACCTGGAGCGCTCCGACTTCGCCGCGGCGGGCGCGGAGGAGCCCTTCGCCGAAGGGATCATCGACTTCCTGCGCGCCGTCGAGGGCACGGAGCTCGTGGCGCTGATCCGCGAGCCGCCCACACAGAACGGCCCCACGCGGCGGGTCAGCCTGCGCACGCGCGCCGAGGGGATCGACGTCTCGGCCATCGCGCGAAAGAGCGGCGGCGGCGGCCACCGCCAGGCCGCCGGGTTCTCGAGCGAGGACTCGGTGGACGAGATCGTCGACTTCATCCGTCGCGAGTTCCTCGTGCAGGCCCCGGCCTCGTCCTAACCCCGGGACAGCACCGGCACGGTCCACGGAGGCCCCCGAGAGCACTTTGTGCTCCACGCGCACAAACCCCTCGAGAGCGTCTTCCCGGGGCAGAAGCGCTCGTTTCGGTCGACCGAGCCGGACCGGGACTTTGTGCGCGCGGAACACAAGCGCGGTTCGCGGTGCCCTGCGCTCGCCGCGGCCTACACTGACTCGCCGTGAGTCCGCGGAGCACATCCGGGCTCGTCCTCGTGGACAAGCCGGCCGGGCCGTCCTCGTTCGAGGTCGTGAAGCAGCTGCGGGAGCGCTACCGGACGAAGGCCGGTCACGCCGGCACGCTCGACCCGCTCGCCACCGGGCTCCTGCTCGTCCTGCTGGGCCGGGCGACGCGCCTCGCGCGCTACCTCGTGGGGCTAGACAAGCGCTACCTCACCGAGATCCGGCTCGGGATGCGGACCTCGACCGGGGACGGGGAGGGCGAGGTCATCGAGGAGCCGGAGGTGCTCGGCGAGCGGGAGATCGAGGCGCTCGAAGGCGACGTGCAGCTCCCGATTCCGGCCGCCTCCGCCGTCAGGGTGGGCGGCGAGCGCGCCTACCGGCTCCACCGGCGCGGGGTCGCGGTCGAGATGCCGCTCCGCAGCTCGACGATCCACACGCTCAGGATCCGGCGCTACGCCCCGCCGCTCGTCGAGCTCGACCTCCGGGTCTCGAGCGGGACGTACGTCCGCTCGATCGCCGACGCCCTCGGCGGGCATTGCCGCTGGCTCCGGCGCACCGCGGTAGGACCGTTCCGCATCGAGGACGCCGAGCCCGAGCGGGTGCTGCCGCCGCTCGCGGCGCTCGTCCACCTGCCCGAGCGGCGTCTCGCAGACGACGAGGTGGCGCTCGTGCGCTCCGGCCGCCCGCTGAGCGGCGAGGGGAAGGGGCCGGTCGCCCTCTGGGCGGCCGACGGCCAGCTCGTCGCCGTCGGGCAGGCGAAGGACGGGATCGTCCGGCCGGAGACCGTGCTCGCGTGATCGTCGCGCGCTCGCCCCGTGACCTCGAGCCCGCCGAACGGGCGGTCGCGATCGGCACCTTCGACGGCGTCCACCGCGGTCACCGCGCGATCCTCGAAGCGGTGACCGCGACCGGTCCGCGCTCGACGGTGGTCACTTTCGACCCGCACCCTCGCCTCGTGCTCGGCTACGAGGTCGAGCTGCTGACGACCCTCGAGCGGCGCATCGAGCTGATCGCCGAAGCGGGGCCGGACGAGCTCCTCGTGGTCGAGTTCACGGCCGAGCTCTCGCGGCGGGAGCCCGAGCAGTTCGTAGAGGAGGTCCTCGGCGCGATCGGGGCGCGGGTAGTCGTGACGGGAGCGGACTTCCGCTTCGGCGCCGGGCGGCGGGGCGACGTCGCGCTCCTGCGCCGGCTGGGGCTGGACGTGCGCCCGGTGCCGCTCCTCGAGAACGTCTCCTCAAGCCGCATCCGCGCGCTCCTCCGGGAGGGCGACGTCCGCGCAGCGGCCGCGCTGCTCGGCAGGCCGTTCGAGCTGGAGGGCGTCGTCGTGGCTGGCGACCAGCGCGGCGGCACGCTCGGCTTCCCGACGGCGAACCTGGCGCTCGAGCCCCACGCGGCCGCCCCTGCGTTCGGCATCTACGCGGGCGAGGCGCTCGACCATCGCGCCGCCGTCTCGATCGGCGTCAACCCGCACTACGGCGGCAGCGAGCGGCGGATCGAAGCCTTCCTGCTCGACTTCGCGGGCGACCTCTACGGCCGCCGCCTGCGGCTCGAGCTCTGGGAGCGACTGCGCGGCGAGCGCGCGTTCGCGAGCGAGGCGGAGCTAGTGGCGCAGATCGGGCGCGACGTCGAGGCGGCACGCGGCTCGACGCGGCCGGTCGGCTGATCTCGGGCCGTGCAAGTTTTCGACCGCACGAGCGTCTCTACCTGTACATGGGTCCCTCCGCCGCCCTCTCCGTCCGGTGCCTCGGCTGCGGCTCGGTGTACGTGAAGCCGCTGGGAGGCGGGACCGCGAGCGCCAACCCCGGCTGTCCCCGCTGCGCCTACGTCGGCTGGATCCCGACCGACCAGTCGTTCACGTCGGCGCCAGAGCCGCTCCACTTCGCCGCGGATCCCCTGCCGCACCGGCCCTTCCCACCACGCTGACCCCGCCGAAGTAGTGGTGCAGCGCCTGCCAGAGGCGCACGGCGTAGCCCTGCTCGAGGAGCGCATCGACGGCGCTCTGGTCGAACCCCGGCTCCAGATGGACGGCGTGCCCGGTCGAGTGGAGCCGCGGCCGGTCGACCGCCTCCTGGGCGCCGAGGCCCTCGTCGAGGATGCCGGAGAGCACCTGGGCGAGCGCGGGCCGGAGCCGTGTTCCCCCGGCGGCGCCGGCGGCGAGCACGAGGCCCTCGCCGTCGAGGACGACGGTGGGCGACATCATGCTCTCCATGCGCCTGCCCGGCTCGAGCGGCCCGACGAGCAGGTCGGCCTCGCCGAGCATGCTGTTCAGGTGCACGTCGTAGCCGGGGAGGAAGTCGCCGGAGCCCAGGCCGAGGCTCGTCGTCAGGGCGCAGGCGTTCCCTGCGGCGTCCACCACGGAGACGTTGGTCGTGTGCCCGCCACCGCGGCCGCTGTAGGGCGGAGCGGCGAGCAGGCGCGCGAAGGCGAGGGCCCGCTCCGCCGGCGAGGCGCCGCGCAGCCGCGGAAGCGCGATGAGCGCATCGCCGAGCCGGGCGAGCCCGCCGCGAGTCTCGACCCGGACGCCGGCGTACTCGACGCCCGCCGTCGGGAGCCACTCCGCCCGGTAGGCGCCGAGGTCGTCGGGGTTGACGAGGCCGTCGCGCCGCTCGATCAACTCGAGGAGCGCCTCGGCCATCGTGCCGTCGTAGAACGTCCGCGCGCCCTCCTCGGCGACGACCTCGAAGGTCGCCACGAGGCCCGGCTGCTCGAGCTGCTCGCCCGGCTCGAGGAGCTTGCCGCCGGGCGAGTAGATGCGGGCGCCCTCGTGCATCGTCATCACAGGAGCGAGCATCGCGAGACAGCGCGCGTGCGCCGGCGGCATCGGCACGCCCTCGCGGGCGAGCTGGAGCGCCGGCTCGACGAGGCGCTTCCAGGGGAGGACGCCGAAGCGCCGCCAGAGCGCGTCGAGCCCTGCCGGCACGCCCGGGACGGCGCAGCTCGCGGCCCCGACGTAGTAGTGGACAAGCTCCTCGCCGAACGGCACCGCGAGCTCCTCGAGCTCGGGGCTTCGCAGCGGGCGGCCGAGGCCGGGCACGGTCACGAAAAAGTCGAGGAGCTCCGTGCGCCCGCTGGCCGCGTCGAACCAGACGGCGTGACCGCCCCCGGCGATGCCGGTCATCACCGTCTCCGCCACGCACGACGCGAGCGCTGCGGCGACGGCCGCGTCGGCCGCGGTGCCGCCGTCCGCGAGCGCCTCGACGCCCGCCTCGGCGGTCGCCGGATGGCCTGCCGCGACACCAGGAGGGATCGGCACCTTTGCTAGCCTACGGTTCGTCGTGACGCTCACGAAGGACGCAAAGAGGGAGATTTTCGACCGCCACGGACGGACGAGCGGCGACACCGGCTCCCCGCAGGTGCAGATCGCGCTCCTCTCGAGGCGGATCGACGAGCTCACTCAGCATCTGCGCACCCACCGTAAGGACCACCACTCCCGCCGCGGGCTGCTGAAGCTCGTCGGCCAGCGCCGCCGCCTGCTCGACTACCTGCAGAAGCGGGACCTCGAGGGCTACCGCGCGCTGATCAAGGAACTCGGCCTGAGGAGGTAGGCGAACCCCCACCTTCCCACCCGCCTGCTCGTCGGGCCACACTACCGGGGGATCGGGTGGAAGTTTGAGGGAGATCCGGGACCACGTCCCGGCCGGGCCTGCCTCAAACCTCCGCTCCGTCTCCCAGAAGGAGAAGGAGCACATGAGCACGATCGCACCAGCCAAGGCGTCGGTCACCGCAGAGGTGGGCCGCGCCGAGATCCTCTTCGAGACGGGGCACCTGGCCAAGCAGGCCGACGGGGCCGTCGTCGTCTCGAGCGGAGACACCATGGTCCTGGCGACGGCGCAGGGACGCCTCGAGGCCCGCGAGGGCGCCGACTTCTTTCCGCTGACCGTCGACGTCGAGGAGCGGATGTACGCCGCCGGGAAGATCCCCGGCGGGTTCTTCAAGCGCGAGGGGCGCCCGACCGAGAAGGCGATCCTGACGGCGCGCATGATCGACCGCCCCATCCGGCCGCTCTGGCCGAAGGGGTTCCGGAACGAGGTGCAGGTCATCTGCACGACCCTCTCCGCCGACCTCGTCACGCCGCACGACATCCTCGCCATCAACGGCGCCTCCGCGGCGCTCATGATCTCGCCGCTTCCCTTCCTCGGCCCTGTGGGCGCCGTGCGCATCGGGATGATCGACGGCGAGCTCGTCGTCAACCCGACGCTTCCCGAGACCGAGGAGGAGTCGACGCTCGACCTGATCGTCGTCGGCACGAAGGAGGGCCTCACCATGGTCGAGGCCGGCGCCGACGAGGTTCCCGAGGAGACGCTGCTCGAGGCGTTCGACCTCGCTTACGCCGAGATCCGCAAGATCTGCGAGGCGCAGGAGGAGCTACGAAGCCGGGTCGGCAAGCCGAAGTGGCTCGACAGCGAGCTGACCGAGGAGCTCGACGCCTCCCACGGCGACCGCATCGCCGCGCGGATCGGCGACGAGGGCCTCCGGGAGGCGGCCGCGGCCGTCGAGGAGGTCGCCGGCGAGCTCTGTCCGCCGCTCACGATCGACTCGACCGAGGAGGACATCGTCCGGGAGACGCAGGTGCGCGCCAGCCTCGACTCGATCCTAGAGCGGCGGCGGCTCGAGGCCGTCATCGCGCCGGTGCGCGAGCAGTTCGAGCCCGAGCTCCGCGCGCTCACGGACGCCGAGCAGGACTCGAAGCAGCTCAAGTCGGCGAAGCGGCAGCTGCTCTTCGACCGCATCATCGAGACCGTCGAGCTCCCGTTCCCGGTCGGTCCCGCGACGACCGACGGCGAGCCGCCCGCGGTCAAGGACGGGCTCACGCGCCAGTACGTCAAGAAGGCGGCCGAGGCGATCTACAAGGAGCTGATCCGCCGCAAGATCGCCGTCGAGAAGCGGCGCCCCGACGGGCGCGGCGCGGAGGAGATCCGCGAGGTCTCGTGCGAGGTCGGCGTCTCGCCGCGCACGCACGGCTCGGCGCTCTTCACGCGAGGCCAGACGCAGATCATGACCCTGCTGACGCTCGGGACGGCCAAGGAGGGGCAGCGCATCGACGACCTCTCCCTCGAGCAGGAGCGCCGCTACATGCACCACTACAACTTCCCGCCCTACTCGGTCGGGGAGACGGGCTTCATGCGCGGCCCCAAGCGGCGCGACATCGGGCACGGCGCGCTCGCCCAGCGCGCGCTCGAGCCCATGATCCCGGCCCTCGAGGACTTCCCGTACACCATCCGCCTCGTCTCCGAGACGCTCGAGTCGAACGGCTCCTCCTCCATGGGCTCGGTGTGCGGCTCGACGCTCGCGCTCATGGACGCCGGCGTGCCGATCAAGCGGCCGGTCGGCGGCATCGCCATGGGCCTCGTCAAGGAAGGCGACGACTACGTCGTGCTCACCGACATCCAGGGCGCCGAGGACCACCTCGGCGACATGGACTTCAAGGTGGCCGGATCGCGCGAAGGCATCACCGCCCTCCAGATGGACATCAAGATCACCGGCGTCACCCAGGAGATCATGCGGAACGCGCTCGAGCAGGCCAGGCGCGCCCGCGAGTTCATCCTCGACCGGATGGGCGAGACGATCTCCGAGTCGCGGCAGCAGCTCGCCGCGCACGCGCCCCGGATCACGACCATCTCGATCGACCCGGAGCAGATCGGGCTCGTCATCGGCAAGGGCGGCGAGACGATCCGCGGCCTCGAGGCCGACTACGAGGTGCAGATCGACATCGAGGAGGACGGGACGATCCTCATCTACGCGACCGAGGGCGAGAACGCCGACGCCGCCATCGCCGCCATCCAGGGGCTCACGAAGGAGCCCGAGGTCGGCGACACGTACACCGGCAAGGTCGTGAAGACGACCGACTTCGGCGCCTTCGTCGAGCTGAAGAAGGGTACCGACGGGCTCCTCCACGTCTCGAACGTCGGGCCGGGGCGCGTGGGCCACATCGAGGACGTGATCAGCCGCGGCGACGTCCTGGACGTCATCGTCCAGGAGGTCGACAAGATGCGGGGCCGCATCGGCCTCAAGCTCGTCGCGAAGCACGAGAACGGCGGCCTCGTCCAGCCCGAGGAGCTGATCGAGCGCGCCAAGGACGCTCCGCCGCGCGAGCGGCGCGAGCGCGACGGCGACCGCGACCGGCGCGGCGGCGGCGGAGGTCGCCGGCGCGAGCGAGGCCGCGGCGGGCGCCGCGAGGATTAGCGGGATTCGAGGAGGGGCGGCGAGAGCCGCCCCTTCGCGGCCCGGCGGTCAGCCCTTCGCGCGCTGCGCGGTCGCGACGCCGGCGAGGACGAGCGCTCCGCCGGCGACCAGCCAGGCCGTCACGCGCTCGTCGAGGAGGACGGCGCCGAGGGCGACCGCGAGCACGGGGATCGCGTACGCGTACGTCACCGCGCGGGTCGAGCCGAGGCCGCGCAGGCCAACGTTCCAGGCCACGTAGCCGACGAGCGTGCAGACGACGCCGAGGTAGAGGACGAGGGCGGCGTCGCCCGCGGAGATGCCCGTGACCGCGTCGAGTGTCGCGGGACGCGCCAGGGGAAGGAGGGCGACCGTGCCGAGCAGGCTCGAGGCGGCCGTCAGCGCGACGAGGCCGTAGCGGCCGAGGAGCGGCTGCAGGAGGACGTTGTAGAGCGCGAACGCGAGCGGCGCGCCGAGCACGATGAGCGGGCCCTTGACGCCGGCGAGCGAGAGCTCCCCGCCCGCCCCGAGGAGGACGACGACGGCCACGCCCGCGAACGCGAGCGCGAGCCCCGTGACGCGCCGGACGCTCGCCCGCTCGAGCCCGAGGCCGGTCGCGAGGGCGAACGTGAGCGCCGGCGCGAGCGCGACGACGAGCGCGGCGGTGCCCGAGGTGGTGAAGCGCGTCCCGACGTTGAGCAAGATGTGGTAGCCGCCGACGACGAGGAGCCCGGCGACGGCGAGACGCGCGGCGTCGCCGCGCGTCAGACCGGGGAGCCCGCCCGAGCGCCAGAGGAGGAATGCGAAACCCGGAGCGGCGACGAGGTAGCGGAGGAGAGCGATGTCCTGCGCGGCCAGGCCATGCCCGAGGAGAGCCTTGATCGCCGGGAACGCGCCCGCCCAAAAGACCACCACCGCCGAGAGCGCGACGTGAGCCGAGAGCGGCCGGCGGGCGAGCGGCAGCGCGCTGTCCATCGGCGTGTTAAACGAGCCGCGGCACCCGCATGTGAGATCCCGTTCCGCAGGCGCTCACCTCGCCGCCTACGATTCAGCCGTGCAGAACTACCTCATGACGACGCTGGACGGGGGGACGCGGGTCGTCACCGAGCCGCTCCCGAGCGTCCGCTCGGTGGCGATCGGGCTCTGGATCGGGGCGGGCTCCCGCGACGAGGACGACGCGCACGCGGGCGTGAGCCACTTCCTCGAGCACCTGCTCTTCAAGGGGACGGAGTCCTACTCCGCGCTCGAGGTGGCCGAGATCTTCGACACCTTCGGCGGGGAGCTGAACGCGGCGACCGCCCGCGACTACACGGTCGTCTACGCCCGCGTCCTCGACGAGCACCTCGAGACCGCCCTGGACGTCATGACCGACATGGTCTTCGCCCCGTCGCTCGCCGACCTCGACGCAGAGCGGGAGGTCGTCCTCGAGGAGATCGCGATGGTCGACGACACGCCGCAGGAGGCGATCTTCGACCTGGTCACGAAGGCGGTCTTCGGCGAGCACCCGCTCGGACGCCCGGTGCTCGGCTCGGCGGAGGTGATCTCGACCATCTCGCGCCGCTCGCTCGGTGCCTTCCACCGCCGTCGCTACCGCGCCGACAACGTCGTCGTCGCGACGGCGGGGAGCGTCGACCACGGCGCCCTCGTCCGGCGCATCGAGCAGCTCGCCGCCAAGGCCGGAGAGCCGTCGGCGCACAAGGCGGCCGCACGCGCGCCCTTCGTGGCGCCGCCGCCGCCCTCGCTCGTCTTCCAGGCGAAGACGACGGAGCAGTACCACGTCTGCCTGGCCGCCCCGGGCATCGCGCGCCCGGACCGGCGCCGCTTCACCGCTTCGATCCTCGACGCCGTCCTCGGCGGCTCCGCGTCGTCGCGGCTCTTCCAGGAGATCCGGGAGAAGCGCGGGCTCGCGTACTCCGTCTACACCTTCTCCTCGCAATATGCGGACACGGGCCAGATCGGCATCTACGTCGGCACCCGTGAGGAGAACCTGGGCGAGTGCCTGCGGATCGTCGACGAGCAGATCAGGGACGTGGCTGAGCAAGGCCCCCGGCCGGACGAGCTCGCCCGGGCGAAGGAGAACATGAAGGGGCGGATCATGCTCGCCATGGAGCTGACCTCGAACCGCATGAGCCGGCTCGGGAAGTCGATCGTGACCGACAGCGAGCTCCTCGATCTCGACCGCGTGCTCGCCGAGATCGAGGCTGTGGACGCATCCTCCGTCGCGCAGCTCGCCGAGATGCTCCTGGGCATGGAGAGCTTCTCGGCGGCGGCGATCGGGCCGAG
>DASTBX010000044.1:0-30161 GCA_035711645.1 Gaiellaceae bacterium | reverse complement strand
GGCGAGAAGGAGCAGGCCGTTCGCGGCCGTGGGCGCTTCTCGAGCGGCCTCGCTCGGGGTCTCCTGGGCGTTTCGGTCGCTGGAAATCTCCGTTGCTCCCCTTCGGGATTCCAGAGGCACCCGGACGAAGACCTCGAAGCGCCGGTCGAACGCGTGCCGCGCGGCGGGAGACGAGAGCGCCGAACCGGAAGGGCTCCGGCTCGCCACCGTAGCATGCACGCTAGAGCCCGACGTCCCCGAGCGCCCCGGCGGCGGCCAGCTCGCGGACCCGCTCGGGAGTGTAGCCGCAGAGGTCGACCAGCACCTGCTCCGTGTGCTCCCCCCGGAAGGGCGCCCGGCGGGCCGGCTTCTCCTCCTCGCCGACGCGGAGCGGCGTGGCGACCAGGCGGACCGTGCCGAGCCGCGGATGCTCCGTCTCGACGACGGCGCCCCGGGCCGCCACCTGCGGCTCGGCGAGCGCCTCGGCGACGTCGTTCACGCGGGCGTTGGGGACGCCGGCGTGGGCGAGGACCTCGAGCCAGTCGTCCGTCGTCCGCGTGCCGAAGGCGCGGCGCAGCTCCGGCACGAGCGCCGCGCGGTTCTCGTGCCGGCGGGCGAAGTCGGCGAAGCGCGGGTCGGAGGCGAGGTCGGGACGCTCGATCGCCTCGCAGAGACGCTCCCAGAACTTCTGCTTCGGGCACGCGACCACGATCCAGCCGTCCGCGGTCGGGAAGTTCTGGAACGGCACGATCGAGGGGTGCGCCGACTCCGAGAGCCGCTGCGGCTCGAACCCGCGGGAGGCCACCCACGTCCCCACGTACATGAGCTCGTGGAGCGCCGTCTCGAAGAGCGAGACGTCGCAGTCGCATCCGACCCCGTCCCGCCGCGCGCGCCACAGCCCCGCGAGGAGGGCGATCGCCGACACGTAGCCTCCAGAGAGGTCGACGAGGGAGAGCCCGCTCTTCGTTGGCGGTCCGTCCGGCTCTCCCGTGAGGCTCATCCACCCGGCGAGCCCCTGCATCATGTAGTCGTAGCCGCCCTCGCCGGCGCGTGGCCCGGTCATCCCGAAGCCCGAGAGCGAGCAGCACACGATGCGCGGGTTCACCTCGGCGAGGTCCTCGTAGGTGATGCAGAGCCGCTTCGGATGGTCGCCGCGCAGGTTGGAGTAGACGGCGTCGACCGCGCGGACGAGGTCCTCGAGGACCGGCCGGGCCGCCGGGTGGCGGAGGTCGAGCGAGACGCTCTTCTTGTTCCGGTTGAAGGTCTCGAAGAAGAGCGAGTCCTCGCCCTCCTGGAACGGCGGGACGTAGCGCCCCACGTCCCCGCCCGAGGACGGGTCCTCGATCTTGATCACCTCGGCGCCGAGGTCGGCGAGCTGGAGCGTGCCCCACGGCCCCGCCCCGTACTGCTCGATCGCGAGGACGCGAACGTCGGCAAGGGGGAGCGTCACGCCCGCTCGCGCATCGAGACCGCGTGGCGCCAGGCCCGCTCGTACGCGGGCCGCAGGTACTCGAGGTGGGCGTGCATCTCGTTCGCGGCCGCGTCGGCGTCGCCGGCCGCGATCGCCGCCAGGATCGCGCGGTGGTGCTCGTTGATCGAGCTGTGGAAGCCGCGTCCGAGCGTCGAGCGGGCGAGGTGCGTCTGAAGCACGGTGAAGACGGGCTGCGTGGCGATGTAGAGCAGCGTGTTGCCGCAGGCCTCGACGATGACCGTATGGAATCCCTTGTTGAAGGAGAACTGCTCCTGCGTCGTCATGCGCAGCGGCTGCTCCGGAATCGTCTCCCGCAGGCGATCCACGTCCGAGGCGCTCGCCCGCTCGGCCGCCAGCCGCGCCGCTGGCACCTCGATCAGTTCGCGCAGCTCGAGGAACTCCTCCAACGTGACGTGGTCGGACTCCGAGAGCAGGTTGAGATTGCCGCGGAGGAACTCGGAGATGTGGTCGACCGTCGGGAGGGTCACGTAGCTGCCGCCCCCTGCGCCCTTCGTCGTCCGGATGAGGTTCTGGGCCGTGAGGATGCGCAACGCCTCCCGCACGGTTGCCCGGCTGACGCCGAACTCCCGCGCCAGGACCGCCTCGTTCGGGAGCCGCTCTCCCGGAGCCAGCTCTCCCGACACGATCAGCTCGCGCAGCTGGTCGTTCACCTGCTCGTACGCCTTTCGCACCCGGCGCACGGGCATGCCCTGCGGGTCTGCCGGAACGGGCCGGATGGAGCGCTTCCGGGCCACTAGCCCTTGCCGAACTCCCGGTCGCCGGCCACGGAGACCGGGTTCGGCCGGCGAGCGAGCCGGCGCTCTGCGAAGTACGCGGTGAGGCTGCCCGGGCCGTCGCGGGTGGCACGCAGCTCGTCGCGCAGACGATCCGTGGCCGCGGTGTCCACCTCCCACGTCTGCTCGTCGGCGAAGACGACCCCGTAGGCGTCGCGCGCGATCTCGGGAGTCGTGAAGTCGTCGAGGACGTCCTCGCGGACGAGCTGCGGGTCTCGGTCGAGCGGATCGCCGTACCCGGCGGCGTTCGGCTCGACGAGCTCGATGAAGTCGCCTGCCTCGAACGGGACGCCCGTGACCTTCGCGTCGAGCAGCTCCTCGTCCGGCCGGTCGGCGTTCTTCCGGCACGAGGCGACGAGGCCGTCCCAGCCGCCGAACACGCCCCGCGGCGGATCTGTCTGCCGGTCCCCCTCGCAGGAGTACACGCCGGGAACGAGATAGCGATTGCGCCGGATGATGCCGATGCCGCCGCGCCACTTGCCCGGCGCCGCAGGCTCGGGGCGGAGCTCGTACTGGTCGCAGCGAACGGGGAAGCGCAGATCGAGCTCCTCGATCGGGTTGTTGCGCGTGTTCGCCATCAGGTTGTCGACGGAGTCCATGGCGTCCTTGCCGTGGCGGCCGCCGTAGGCGCCTTCGTTCACTTCGAGGTAGAGCCAGTACTCGCCCTGCGTCTCGTCGAAGCCGGAGTAGGCGCAGAAGTGGATGCCTGCCGAGTTCCCTGCCGTCGTGCGCTCCGGGAGCGCGTCGCTGAGGGCGAGGATGACGTTGTCGACCACGCGCTGCACCTGCGTGAAGCGGGAGAAGCAGGCGCGGGGGAAGGTCGGGTTGTAGATCGTGCCCTTCGGCGCGACGACCTCGACGGGGCGGAACACGCCGTCGTTCTGGGGCACGTGCTCGGGGAAGACGGCCTCGTCGAGGAGGATGGTGCGAACGGCGTAGTAGGCCCCGACGAGGAGCGAGCCCTCAAAAGGCACGTTGAACCCGGTGGGCACCTCGGGGTTCGAGCCGGTGAGGTCGATCGTGATCGAGTCCCCCTCGACGATCACCTTGGTCTCGACGCGCAGCCGAACACCCCGGTTGCGGGCGTCGTCGTCCAGCCAGCCGGTCGGCGCGACGTACTCGCCGTCCGGGATCTTCTCGATCTCCGCGCGCAGCATCCGCTCCGAGTAGTCCATCCACTCGTAGGCGGCGCTCATGACGGTCTCGGCGCCGTAGCGGCCGACGAGGCGCAGGAAGCGGTCCCGGCCCAGCTGGCACGCGGCGAGCATCGCGTTCATGTCGCCCCGGTTCATCGTCTCCGTCCGGACGTTGTCGAAGATCATCCGGTCGAGGTCTTCGTTCAGCTCGCCGGCCTCGTACCAGCGGAGCGCGTTGTACATCTTCGCCTCGGCGTAGACGTCGAACGCGTCCGCGTTGATGCCCGGAAAGGACCCTCCGACGTCGAGCACGTGGGCCGTCACCGCGGCGAAGCCGAGCAGCTCCCCCTCGTGGAAGATCGGTACCGCGACCGCGACGTCCGGGCTGTGGGAGGCGCCCAGGTAGGGGTGGTTGTGGACGATGACGTCCCCGTCCGAGACCTGCCCCTCGAGACGGTGGAGGAAGCCGCGGATGTACCACGGCAGCGACCCGATGTGCATCGGCGTCGAGTCCGACTCGCAGAGCTCCCTCCCCTGCGCGTCGAAGATCCCGGCTCCGAGGTCCTCGGACTCCCTGATGATCGAGCTGTAGCTCATGCGGAACAGCACGCCGGCCATCTCCTTGGCGATGGCGTGGAACGCACCCCCGAGCACGCGGAGCGTCACCGGGTCGACCTCCACCCGCTCTCGGGTGGGCGGGCCCGGTCGGCGGCCGACCTCGTACTCCATCACGGACATCTCAGACCTCCACTGCCTCGGCCGCCTCGCGGGCCTCGGCCCGGGCGGCGGCGCCGGTCGCGATGACGATGTTCCCGTGGCCGTCGATCGACGCGGCGAGGCCCGGCGGGATGACGGTCGTCGAGTCGTACTGGTGGACGATCGCGGGCCCGTCGAGGCGGTTGCCCGCCTTCAGGGCGGGACGGTCGTAGTACCTCGTCGGCACCTGCTGCAGCGCCCCGTGGACGCGGAACCACGCAGGCCCCTCGTAGCGCAACGCCTCCTCGGCGGGCGTCTCGTCGCCCAGCTCGACCTCCACCGCCTCGAGCGGCGGCATGAGGCCGATCCCGCGCACCCGGATGTTCGGGATCTCGATGTCGGACTCCTCGAAGCGGCGCGAGTACTCCCGCTCGTGGGTGTCGTGGAAGTCCGCCCGCAGCTTCTCCGCCCACGCCTCGTCGATCTCGCCCGAGCCGACCTCGAGCCGCAGCTCGTAGCCCTGACCCGCGTAGCGGGCGTCGACGACGCGCTGGACGACGAGGCGGTCGGCGGGGATGCCGTCCTCCTCGAGCTGGCGGCGTGCGTCCTCCTCCAGCTCCGCGAAGCGCCTCGCGAGCTCCCCTGCGTCGAGCGCGGAGAGCCGCTGGTACGAGGTGGCGACGTACTCGTAGACCATGTCGGTCGCCAGGAGCCCCATTGCCGCCGTCACGCCCGGATACGGCGGGACGACGACGGTCGGCGTCCCCACCTCCACCGCGATCTGCGCCGCGAAGAGCGGGCCGGCGCCCCCCTCGGCCACGAGCGCGAAGTCGCGCGGGTCGAAACCCTTGCGCACCGAGTTCTCCTCGATGGACTGCACCATCGAGTGCGTCAGGATCTGCACGGCGCCCATCGCGGCCTCCTCGACGCTCATCGCGAGCGCCTGCGCTGGGCCCTCCTCGAAGGCGCGGCGCGCCCGGTCCGGCTGGAGCTCCATGCCGCCGCCGAGGAACGCCTCGGGCCTGAGCCAGCCGAGCACGACCATCGCGTCCGTGGCAGTCGGCTCGGTTCCGCCGCGGCCGTAGGCGGCCGGCCCGGGGTCGGCTCCCGCCGAGCGCGGCCCGACGCGGAAGATGCCGCCCTGGTCGACGTAGGCGATGGAGCCGCCGCCGGCGCCGATCGTGTCGACGTCGACCATCGGGATCATCGCCTGGTAGGGCCCGACCTTGGTGTCGAGCAGGTGCTTCATGCGGAGCTTGCCCCCCTGGGCGAGCCCGATGTCGGCGGACGTCCCGCCGACGTCCAGGGTGATGACGTTCTCGTGACCGGCGTGCCGCCCCGCCCAGATCCCGCCCACGACGCCGGCGACGGGCCCGGACATGAGGAGGTTCACCGGCCGCTCGGTCGCCGCCTCGGTCGTGGCGACGCCGCTCGCCGAGGTCATGAGGTGGACGCCGGTCCGGACGTCGAGCGCCCGGAGCTCCTCCTCGAGCCGCCGCACGTAGCTGGCGACCTTCGGCCCGATGAACGCGTTGAGGCAGACCGTGGAGAAGCGCTCGTATTCGCGGTACTGCGGGAGGACCTCGGAGGAGACCGAGAGGAACGCCTCCGGAAACTCGTCGCGCACGATCTCCGCCACGCGCGCCTCGTGCTCCGGATTGAGGAAGGAGAAGAGGAAGCAGACGGCGACGGCCTCGACGCCGGCCTCCTTCAACTGCCTCACGCGCTCGCGCGCGACGGCCTCGTCGAGCGGGACCAGCACCTCCCCGTCGCGCGTGATCCGCTCGGGCACGGTGAGGCGGTGGCGGCGGCGGACGATCGGATACCGCTGCCAGGGGAGGTCCTGGTAGTTGGAGAAGTTGAGCGGCTTCTTGTGCCGCGCGATGTGGAGGATGTCCCGGTAGCCCTCGGTCGTGATCATTCCGACGCGGGCGCCGTCGTGCTCGATGACGATGTTCGTGGCGATCGTCGTCCCGTGGAAGACGCCGTCGAGCGCGGAAGGGCTCTCGCCGGCCTCCCCGGTCAGCTCGCGAATGCCCTGCACGGTTCCCTGCGAGGGATCCTCCGGGGTCGTGGGGAGCTTGTGGACGAGCACCGTGCCGCTCTCGTCGTCGACGTAGATCAGGTCCGTGAACGTGCCGCCGACGTCGACTCCGAGCCGTTTCATGCGCTAACCCCCCGGTGTGAGGACGATCTTGCCGAAGAAGTCCCGGCTCTCCATCAGATCCATCGCGTCCCTGGCCCGGTCGAGCGGGAACGTCTGATGGACGAGCGGGGTGATGCGGCCGCGCCGCGCCAGCTCGAGGCAGATCTCCACCTCGGCCTTCGTGTAGACGAACGAGCCGATGACCGACTTCTGCGCGCGGAAGAACGGAATGATGTCGAAGGGGACGACCTCGCCCGCGTGGCCGCCGCAGATGACGAGCCGGCCGTCCTTCGAGAGCGAGTCGAGGCCCTTCTGGAAGAGCTCGCCGCCGCAGTGCTCGTAGACGAGGTCGACGCCACGGTCGTCCGTGAGGCGCATCACCTCCTGCACGAGGTCCTGCTTCGTGTAGTTGACGCCGGCGTCCATGCCGAGCTCGCTCGCCCGCGCCAGCTTCTCGTCGCTGGAGGAGTTCCCGATCACGTACGCCCCCGCCATGTGGGCGAGCTGGACGGCGGCCGAGCCGATCCCGCTTCCGACGGAGTTGATGAGGACCGTCTCGCCGGGGCGGAGGCCGCCGCGCGTGAAGAGCATGTGCCAGGCCGTCGCGAACGCGATCTGGACGACCGCGGCCTCGACGTCCGACAGCTCCTCCGGAACCCGGATGAGCTGGGACGCCGAGCAGGCGAGCCGCTCCGCATAGCCTCCGGAGTGGACGAAGCTGATGAAGCCCGCGTCGAGGCAGAGGGACTCGCGGCCCGTCGTGCAGAAGCGGCACTCGCCGCAGGTGTCCATCAGGTTGGGCATCACTCGGTCACCGACCTGCCAGCCTTCGACGCCCTCGCCGACCTCGGCGATCCGCCCCACTACCTCGAGGCCGAGCACGTGCGGGGGCTCGATCGGGAAGCGCGAGACACCCTCGCGGACGTCCACGTCGAGGTGGTTGAGCGCGCACGCGGCGACCTCGATCGTCACCTCGCCGGGGCCCGGTCTCGGGTCTTCCAGCTCCTCCAGCCGGAGGACGTCCGAGCTTCCGAACTCGCGGAAAACAACGGCCTTCACGAGCCTCCTCCTTGCGCGGCAGACGGAATCCATGTTTATGTCTGACTTCGGCAACAATGTCAACTTCGATGACGCTCGCAACGGCTCGCTCCCTCCTCTTCGCGCCCGGCAACGACGAGCGGAAGCTGGCGAAGGCGCTCGCCGCGGGAGCGGACGCCGTCGTGGCCGACCTCGAGGACGCCGTTCCCGCCGCCGAGAAGGAGACGGCCCGGACGGTTACGAGCAGGGTGCTCGCAGGCGGGTCGGGAGGCAGCCTGGTCGCCGTGCGGGTCAACGCGCTCGGGGCCGAGGAATGGGAGGCCGACCTGCGTACCGTCGCCGGCCTCGAACTCGACGCGCTCGTGCTCCCGAAGGCGACCCCCGATGCCGTGGCCGCGCTCGGGACGAAGGGACCTCCGGTCGTCGCGATCGTCGAGACGGCGCTGGGGCTCCGGCAGGCCTACGAGACTGCGTGCGCGGAGCGCGTCGCCGCGCTCGTCCTCGGGGCCGTCGACCTCGGTCTCGAGCTCGGGCTCGAGCCGCGCGCCGACGGCCAAGAGGTGCTCTACGCCCGCTCGCGGCTGGTCGTCGAGTCGGCGGCCGCCGGGATCAGGAGCCCGTTCGATCTCGTGCACGTGGACACGCGCGACGACGAAGGGCTCGAGGCAGAGGCGCGCCTGGCGCGGTCGCTCGGCTTTCGTGGCAAGGCGTGCATCCATCCCGCCCAGGTCGAGATCGTGAACCGCGTCTTCTCGCCGACCCCGGAGGAGGTCGACCGCGCGAAGCGGGTCGTCGACGCGTACGAGCGCGCCCTCGCCGACGGGCGCGGCGCGGTCGCCCTGGACGGCGAGATGATCGACCTCCCGGTCGTCGAGCGGGCGAGACGGATCCTGGCCGAGACCGAAAGGAGCGTTTCCCGATGACGACCGAGCACGCGGCCGCGCCGAAGGCGTGGCGCGGAAGGTTCTACGAGGACTTCGACGTCGGCGACGTGTTCCACAGCCGCTTCGGGCGCACGATCACCGAGACCGACAACGTCTGGTTCACGTGCTTGACCATGAACACGAACCAGGTGCACTTCAACACGGAGTTCGCCGGGCGAACGCGCTTCGGCCGGCCGCTCGTGAACAGCACCCTCACCCTCGCCCTGGTCACCGGCATGACCGTTCCGGATACGAGCGAGAACGCCGCTGCGAACCTCTCCTGGACGGACATCAAGCTGCCGAATCCGGTGTTCGCCGGAGACACGCTCTGGGCGGAGAGCGAGATCACCGACCTGCGCGAATCGGCCTCGAACCCGAGCGTCGGCATCGTCACGATGCGCTCCCGCGGCGTAAACCAGCGGCGCGAGGTCGTGATCGAGTTCCAGCGGACGTTCATGGTCTACAAGCGCGATGCCACCGAGGTCGAGGACGCGTTCCCCGGCACCGACGCGGATTGGACGGTCTGAGATGACGGCCGCGCAGAGGATCGCCGAGTGGACGACCGGGCTGACGCTGGACGACATCCCGCGAGAGGTTGCCGAGGCGGCCAAGCTCCACCTCCTCGACACGCTGGGGTGCGGCCTCGCCGCCGCCGCCCTCGGCGTGGCGACGGAGGGACGGGAGACGATGGCCGAACTCGGCGGCGACGACCAGGCGACCGTCATCGGCGGGCCGGGGCTGCCCGCCGCCAACGCGGCCTTCGCCAACGCGATGGTCTGTCACGGGCTCGACTTCGACGACACGCACTCGGACTCGATCGCCCACGTGAGCGTCGTCACCTGCCCCGCCTCGCTCGCCGTCGCGGAGGCGGGCGGAGCGGCCGGGCGCGACGCGCTCGCCGCCGTCGTGGCGGCGAACGAGGTCGTCACGCGTGTCGGGATGGCCGCCTCCGGCCGCTTCCACGCGCGCGGCTTCCACCCCACCGCGGTCTGCGGGATCTTCGGCGCGACAGCCGCGGCCGCCCGCCTCGGAGGGCTCGACGGCGACCGCGCGGCGAGCGCTCTCGGAATCGCCGGCTCGCTCGCCTCGGGCCTCTTCGCCTACCTCGAGGACGGCACCGCGACGAAGCCCATCCACCCTGCGTGGGCCGCGCACGGCGGGCTGGTCGCCGCCCGCCTCGCCGCCCACGGAGCAGAGGGCCCGCCCAGCATCTTCGAGGGGAAGTTCGGCCTCTACCACGCGTTCCTCGGCGCCGAGAAGGGAGAGATCGACCTCGACGCCCAGCTCGCCGACCTCGGAAGCCGCTGGGAGACGCCCCGGATCGCCTACAAGCCGTATCCCGCCTGCCACTTCATGCACGGCGCGGTGGGGGCGACGGCGGAGGCCTGGGGCGAGGGCCTCTCCCCCGACGACGTCGAGGAGATCGTCGTCACCGTGCCGGCAGCGGGAGTCGACCTGGTGCTCGAGCCGACGGCCGCGAAGGTCGCCCCGCGGACGACGTACGAGGCAAAGTTCAGCCTTCAGTACTCCGCGGCCGCGATGATCGTGCACGGGCGCTGCGGGGTCACGACGTACGCCGACGAGGCGATCCGCGACCCGCGCGTCCTCGAGCTCGCGAGGCGGGTCCGCTACGAGACGAAGGACTATCCGACCTACCCGGCCGCCTTCCCCGGCGGCGTCCGCATCACGACGCGGGACGGGCGCTCGCTCGAGGCAGACCTGCCGCACCAGCGCGGCGGCCCCGAGAACCCGATGTCGGCCGGCGAGGTGCGGGAGAAGTACCGCGAGAACGCAGGGCTGGCGCTCGAGGCGGGATCCGCGGAGGCCCTCGAGGAGGCAGTCCTCGCCCTCGAGGATCAGGACGACCTGCGGGCTGCGCTCGCGCCGCTCGCCGCCGCCGCGCTCGAGCGGGCGCCTGCCTGATGGGCGCGATTGAGGAGAGCGCCGAGCAGCGCGAGATCGTCGCGACGATCAGGGAGTTCGTCGAACGCGATGTCGTGCCGGTCGCCTCCGAGCTCGAGCACGCCGACGAGTATCCCACGGACCTCGTCGAGACGATGAAGGAGCTCGGCCTCTTCGGCGTCACGATCCCGGAGGACTACGGAGGGCTCGGTCTCGACCTCTCGACCTACGCCCGTATCCAGGTCGAGCTCTCGCGCGGCTGGATGAGCCTCTCCGGCGTCCTCAACACCCACTTCATCTCCGCGTGGATGATCCGGGAGCACGGGACGGAGGAGCAGCGCGGGCGCTACCTCCCACGCATGGCCACGGGCGAGCTCCATTTCGCCTACTCCATGACCGAGCCGCACGCGGGGTCCGACGTCCAGGCGATCCGCACGCGGGCCGTACGCGACGGCGACGACTACGTGATCACGGGCCAGAAGATGTGGGCCACGAACGGCCTGCGCTCGAGCGGCGTCATGCTCCTCGCCAAGACCGACCCGGAGGCCGACCCGCCGCACCGCGGCATGACGGCGTTCGTGATCGAGAAGGCGCCGAACCTGCACGAGCAGCCGGGCCTGACGGTCTCCCGCCCGCTCCGAAAGCTCGGCTACAAGGGCGTCGAGTCGACGGAGCTCGTGTTCGACGGGTTTCGCACGCCGGCGGCCTCCGTGCTGGGCGGCGAGGAGGGTCTGGGCTTCAAGCACTTCATGGGCGGCATCGAGCTGGGGCGCGTCAACATCGCGGCCAGGGCCGTCGGCATCGCGCAGGCGGCGTTCGAGGCCGCCATCCGCTACGCGCAGGAGCGTGAGGCCTTCGGGAAGCCGATCGCGCTCCACCAGGCGATCCAGCTCAAGCTGGCGCAGATGGCGACGAAGATCGAGGCCTCGCGACTCCTCATGCTCGAGGCCGCGCGCCGGAAGGACGCCGGCGAGCGCGCCGACCTCGAGGCGGGCATGGCGAAGCTCTTCGCGACGGAGACGGCCGAGGAGGTGGCTCTCGAGGCGATGCGCATTCACGGCGGCTACGGCTACTCGCAGGAGTACGTCGTCGAGCGCATCTACCGCGACGCGCCGGTGCTGATCCTCGGGGAGGGCTCCAACGAGATCCAGCAGCTCCTCATCGCCCGGCGGCTCCTGGAGCGGTACGAGGCCTGACGTGGAGTTCTCGCTCCCCGACGAGCTGACGGCGATCCGCGGCGCCGTCCGTGACCTCTGCGCCGGCTTCCCGGGCGAGTACTGGCGCTCCCTCGAGCCGGATCGCTACCCCGAGGAGTTCGTCCAGGCGCTCACCGACGGCGGCTGGCTCGCCGCGCTGATCCCGGAGGAGTACGGCGGTGCGGGCCTCGGCCTCACGGCGGCGAGCGTCATCCTGGAGGAGATCAACGCCTCGGGCGGGAACGCCGGCGCCTGCCACGCGCAGATGTACACGATGGGAACGCTCCTCCGGCACGGGAGCGACGAGCAGAAGGAGCGCTACCTGCCGAAGATCGCCGGCGGGGAGCTCCGGCTCCAGGCCTTCGGCGTCACGGAGCCGACCGTGGGGTCCGACACCACCCGTATCCAGACGGCAGCCGAGCGGGTCGGCGACGGGTACGTCGTCAGCGGCCAGAAGGTCTTCACCTCGCGCGCCCTCTACTCCGACCTCATGCTCCTCCTGGCGCGCACGACGCCGCTCGACGAGGTCGAGAAGCGGAGCGACGGCCTCTCCGTCTTTCTCGTCGACATGAAGGCTGCCGGGGGCGCGCTCACCATCCGGCCCCTCAGGACGATGATGAACCACGCGACGACGGAGGTGTTCCTCGACCGCGTCGAGCTGCCGGCCGAGGCCCTCGTCGGCGAGGAGGGGCGCGGCTTTCGCTACATCCTCGACGGGATGAACGCCGAGCGGGTCCTCATTGCAGCCGAGTGCATCGGCGACGGGCGCTGGTTCGTCGAGAAGGCGTCGCGCTACGCGTCGGAGCGGGAGGTCTTCGGGCGGCCGATCGGGGCGAACCAGGGCGTCCAGTTCCCCGTTGCCCGGGCGCACGCGGCCATCGAGGCGGCCGACCTCATGCGCTACAAGGCGGCCTGGCTGTTCGAGCAGGGCGAGCCGGCCGGCGCGGAAGCCAACATGGCCAAGCTCCTCGCCGCCGAGGCGTCCTGGGCCGCGGCCAACGCCTGCCTGGACGCCCACGGCGGCTGGGGCTTCGCAGAGGAGTACGACGTCGAGCGTAAGTTCCGGGAGACCCGCCTCTACACGATCGCGCCGGTCTCGAACAACCTCATCCTCGCCTACCTCGGCCAGCACGTCCTCGGCATGCCGCGCTCCTACTAGGTCCGCCGAGGCGTGCGCTTCGGGCTCTTCGTCTCAGCGCAGTACCCGGCCGGGGAGGATCCGTCCGCCCGCCTCGCGGAGCACCTCGAGCAGGTGCGCTTCGCCCGCGAGGCAGGGTTCCACTCCGTCTTCGCCGGCCAGCACTTCCTGCCGGCGCCGTTCCAGATGCTCCAGCCGGTGCCGCTGCTCGCCCGCCTCGCGGCCGAGACGGGCGACATGCGCGTGGGCGCCGGGATCCTCCTCCTTCCGCTCCTGAACCCGGTCGAGGTGGCCGAGCACGCGGCGACGCTCGACGTCCTCACCGGCGGGCGCTTCCGGCTCGGCGTCGGGCTCGGCTACCGCGTCGAGGAGAACGCCGCGTTCGGCGTCCCCGAGCGGCGAGTCCGGGTCTTCCGCGAGAAGCTCGACGTCGTGCGCCGCCTGCTCGAGGGCGAGGAGGTGACGGCGGACGGTCACGGCTACCGTCTGGAGCGGGCCCGCCTCGCGCCCCGCCCTCTGCAGGAACCGCGCCCGCCGATCTGGATGGCGGCGAACGGCGACGCCGCGGTGCGCCGAGCCGCGCGCCTCGCCGACACGTGGTTCGTGAATCCGCACGCGTCGCTCGCGGAGGTGCGGCGCCAGCTCTCGCTCTTTCGAGCCGACCGCGGCTCCGAGCCGGAGGAGCTGCCCATGTTCCGCGAGGCCTGCGTGGCGCCGACCGACGAGGACGCGATCGCGGTCGCGCGGCCCTACCTGGCCCGCAAGTACGAAGCCTACGTGGACTGGGGGCAGAGCGACGTGCTTCCGTCCACCGACACGCTGCGGAGAGACTGGGACGAGCTCCACGCCGGCCGGTTCCTACTCGGCGGTCCCGAGACGGTCCTCGCCCAGGTCGAGGCCCTGCGGACGCTCGGGGTCACCGAGCTGGTCCTGCGCGTCCAGTGGCCCGGCCTCCCCCAGCGCGACGCCATGCGGACGCTCGAGCTGCTGGCGCGCGAGGTGCTGCCGCATGCCTGAGCCTGCTGCGATCGACCTCGTCGTCTACGGCACGGAGGCGCCGGAAGGGCTCCTCGAGTGCGTCGAGCTCGCCGAGGCCGCCAGTCTCGGCGGCGTCTGGGTGGGCGACTCGCCGGTGCTCTGGCGGGAGCTCTACGTCCTCCTCGGCGCCGCCGCCGAGCGAACGAGCCGGATCCGCCTGGGCCCGGCGGTCACGAACCCAGTCTCACGCCACGTCGCGGTGACCGCGAGCGCGCTCCTCACGCTCCAGGAGCTCTCGGACGGGCGCGCGGCGCTCGGCCTCGGCCTCGGGGCGAGCGCGGTGCGCACGGTCGGCGCCAGGCCGGCGCGGCTCGCGGAGCTGGAGCGCGCCGTGGCGGATCTGCGCGGGTTCTGGGCAGGCGGCGAGGGCGGCCTCGGCTACGGCCGCGGCGAGCCGCCCGTCCCGCTCTTCCTGGGCGCGAGCGGGCCCCGCATGCTCGAGCTCTCCGGCCGGCTCGGCGACGGCTGCCTCGCGGTCGTCGGGCTCCATCCGCGCCAGCTCGAGGCCGCACGGGCCGGCCTTGCGGCCGGACGCCCGGCCGGACCCTTCGAGGTCGTCTGGTGGGTGCCGATCGCAGCGGCGGAGGACCCGGCGCGGGCGCGCGAGGACGTGAAGTCCTACGTCGCGCGCTCGCTTCGCCATCCGCTGCCCGCCGAGCTGACCGAGGTGGAGCGGGAGACCGCCGAGCGGATCCGGGCGTCCTACGAGTACGGGCAGCACCTGGCGCCGGGCGCCGCCCACGCGGAGCACGTGCCCGACGAGATCGTCGCGGACTGGGCGGTAGCGGGCACGCCCGGCGAGTGCCGTGAGCAGCTTCGGCGACTCGACCTGCGGCCCGGCGAGCGGATCGGGCTCGTGCCCATGGGCCGCGAGCCCAAGGCCGTGCAGGTGCGCCGCCTGCTCGAGGAGGTCCTGTGAGCCTACGGACGCCGGGCCGCGGCGTCGAAGGCGGCCAGCGACTCCTCGACCTCGTCCTTGCCGATGCCGCGGGCGATAAAGACGAGCCGGGAGCGGCGGTCGTCGTCGGGCCACGCCTCGAGGTGCTCGGGCGGATGGACGACGTGCTGGACGCCGTTCAGGACGACCGGGCCGGAGGCACCCACGTCGAGCAGGCCCTTCACCCTCAGGACGTCGGCGCCCCGGCTGGCGAGCAACATCGTCAGCCAGATGCCGAAGGCGTTCCAGTCCACCGGCCGGTCGAGGAAGAGGACGAAGGGCTCCACGTCGGCGTGAGGCGGCGTGTCCGGCAGCAGAAGGTGACGCGGGTCGAGCTCGCCGGGAGCGAGGAGCAGCGTCGGGTCGGCCTCGCCGAAGGAGGCCTCGAGCAGGTCGGCGGCCGGGTTGAGGCCTTGCAGCCGCTCGACGAGCGCATCGACGGCGTCCCGCTCGGCGACATCCGTCTTCGTGACCACGAGGCGGTCGGCGACGAGCACTTGCTTCAACGTCTCGGGCTCCCGGTCCAGCTGACCGTGCCCGTTGAGCGCGTCCACGGTCGCGATCACCGCTCCGGGCTCGAAGTGGTGCCTGACGACCGGCTCGGCGAGCAGCGTGTTCAGCACCGGCGCGGGATCCGCGAGGCCGGTCGTCTCGACCAGCACACGCCTGAAGGGCGGGATCTCGCCCCTCGTGCGGCGGCTCAGCAGGTCGCGCAGCTCGTCGGCGAGGTCGCCCCTGAGCGTGCAGCAGAGGCAGCCGCTGCCGAGGAGGACGGTCCGCTCGTCCACCCGCCGGAGCAGGTGGTGGTCGATCGCCACCTCGCCGAGCTCGTTCACGATCACGGCGGTCTCGCCGAGCTCGGGCCGGACGAGCAGGCGGGAGAGGAGCGTCGTCTTGCCGCTGCCGAGGAAACCGGTGACGAGGACGACCGGGAGGCGCTCAGCCACCGCGGAGCGCCGCGACGAGTGCGGGGTCGAGCGGGTCGAGCGGACGCCCGGCGAGCGCTTCCGCCGCGGTCCAGAGGCCGCCCAGGTCGGCGACCACGGCCGTCTTGCCTTTCTGGTCCCGGAGAACGTACACGCGACCGCTCCAGTCACCGAGCTCGAGCCCGAAGTGAGAGAGGACGCGGTTCAGAAGCCGAACGCGGAAGACGCGCTCGCGCCGGCCGGACTCGCGCTCCGCCCAGTGGCTTGTCAGCAAGACGCCGCAGAGAGCGCACATGGCGCTTGCTTTCTAGCACGCGCCGGCACTACGTTCACTTCCCGTCCGAAGAGGAGGAAGCATGGCCAAGGAGATCTTCTGCGCGTACGGCATCGACGTCGACGCGGTGGCCGGGTGGCTCGGCTCCTACGGCGGCGAGGACTCGCCTGACGACATCTCGCGCGGGCTCTTCGCCGGCGAGGTCGGCACGCCCCGTCTGCTCGACCTCTTTGCGAGGCACGACCTCACGACCACGTGGTTCATCCCCGGCCATTCGATCGAGACGTTCCCCGACGAGACGCGGATGGTCGCCGACGCCGGGCACGAGATCGGCATGCACGGCTACTCCCACGAGAACCCGATCTCCATGACGCCCGAGCAGGAGGAGGACGTCCTCGTGAGGTGCATCGGGCTGATCGAGGAGGTCTGGGGCCGGCGCCCGACCGGCTACGTCGCGCCGTGGTGGGAGTTCTCCCGCGTCACGAACGAGCTCCTGCTGAAGCACGGGATCAAGTACGACCACTCGCTCATGCACGACGACTTTCACCCGTACTACGTGCGCGTCGGCGACTCGTGGACGAAGATCGACTACTCGCTGCCGGCCGCCGACTGGATGAAGCCCCTCGTGCGCGGCGAGGAGACCGACCTCATCGAGATCCCGGCGAGCTGGTACCTCGACGACCTCCCGCCGATGATGTTCATCAAGGCCTCGCCGAACAGCCACGGCTTCGTCAACCCGCGGCAACTCGAGCAGATCTGGATGGACGCCTTCGACTGGGTCTACCGCGAGCACGACTACGCCGTCTTCACCATGACCATCCATCCCGACGTGAGCGGCCGCCCGCAGGTGCTGCTCATGCACGAGCGGATCATCGAGCACATCAACTCCCATGACGGCGTGCGCTGGGCGACCTTCGACGAGATCGCCGACGACTTCGCGCGAAGGAGTCCGCGGAGGAGCTGAGGATCCCTCAGCGGGTGGCGCCGACGAGGACGCCGCCGGAGACGACGAGCACCGCGGCCAAGATGAGGCGGGGGCCGATGGCCTCGGCGCGCCCGAGGATCGCGGCGGCGAAGAGCACGCCCCAGAGCGACTGCGTGGCGTTGAGCGGAGCCACGACGGTCACGTCCCCGCGCGAGAACGCCAGGAGAAGCGCGATGTACGCGAGACCGAGGCAGAGAGCCGCCGGCGCGAACGCCGGCAAGGCGGCCCGGACACGCGACCGCACCGGACGGGCCCTGTGCCAGACGGCAAGATAGGCGAGGAGCGCGAGCGAGGCGGCGCCGAGCGACACCGCGGCGGCGAGCAGCGGGTCGGCGCCCGTGTCGAGCGAGGCCCAGCGGACCACGTTGTCGCGGACGGCGAAGAGGCCCGCGGCGACGAGGGCGAGCACGGCTCCTACGGCCCGAAACGCGGGCGGGCGGGAGCGCTCCCAGACGAGTAGGGCGCCTCCCACCACGATGGCGACCGTGGCAAGGGCCAGCGCGGGCCGCAGCGGCTCGTCCAGGAAGACGAGCGCAAGCGCGGCCGACAGGAGGGGCGCCGTCCCGATGACCACCGCCGTACGGGAGGCGCCCGCCTCCCTGATCGCCCGGACGAAGACGACCTGCGAGAGACCGGGGACGAAGGCGCCGACGAGGGCGAAGGCCCAGAGGCCGCCGAGCGCCGCTCCGTCGCGGGCGGCGAGCGGCACGGCGACGGCCGCGGTGACGAGGAAGCCGAGCGCGGCCGTGACGAAGGCGCCCCCCTCGGCGTCGCGCACGCGGCCGAGGCCCGCGCGAACGGCGACGGCGAGGGCGCCGAAGAGGACCCCGGCGAGCGTGGCGAGGAGGACCGCGTCCACGTCGGCGGGAGGGGAGGCGTGGTGCCGCCTCCCCTCCGGCAGTGCTCAGGCGGGCGTCCTCACGCGCTCCGGAACGCTCTCGAGATAGGCGATCGCCTCGTCGACCGGGACGACGTCCGCGTACTTCGCCTGGATGTCGAAGAGGTTCGCCTCGTGCGGCGCCTGGGCGCGATCGCCCACGCATTCGCGCGGCACGAGGGCCGGAAACCCGTTCTGGAGCAGGTCGATAGCGGTCGCCCGGACGCAGCCGCTCGTCGTGGCGCCGCAGAGGATCACGGTGTCGACCCCCTGCGAGATGAGCACGGCGGTCAGGTTCGTGCCGAAGAAGGCCGAGGCGCCCTTCTTGACGACGACCGTCTCGTCGTCCCGCCGCTCGAGGCGCGGGTCGATGTCGACCCAGCGCCCGCCGAGCTCGAGCTCGCCGAGCGATGGCACCTTCTGGAGCCACAGGGCCCCGTCCTTCCTGTTCGGCTCGAACCCGATCGTCGTGAAGACCACGGGCAGGCCGCGCGCGCGTGCGACGTCGAGCAGGCGCCCCGTCGCCTCGACCTCGGCGGTCAAGTCCGCTCCGAGCGTGCTCTCGGGGTCCGTGAAGCCGCAGCTGAAGTCGACCACGAGGACGGCCGGGCGCTCGCCGAGCGTGACGCTCCCGCCGAGCCGGGCCCGCTCGTAGACCTCCCGGGCCTGCTCGTCGCTCATGCGGGAACCGCCTCCTGCGCGCCCGCCGCGGTGAGCTTCTCGCCGGAGCGCGCCCGCTTGACGAAGCGGCCGGCCCCAGGCTCGGCGACGAGCTCGTCGTTCTCGACGATCACCTGCCCGCGCACGAGCACGACCTCCGGGGCCCCGGTCACCTGGGTTCCCTCGAAGAGGCTGTAGTTGACGTTCGAGTGGTGCGTCTGCGCGGAGATCGTCAGCTGCTTCTCCGGGTCCCAGACGACGACGTCGGCGTCGCTCCCGACGGCGATCGTCCCCTTGCGCGGGTAGAGACCGAACCGCTTCGCCACGTTCGTCGAGATCAGCTCGACGAACCGGTTCAGCGTGATGCGGCCGCCGCGCACGCCGAAGTGGTGCAGCATGTGAAGGCGGTTCTCGATGCCGGGGCCGCCGTTCGGCACCTTCTCGAACTCGCGCCCGTTGATCCCCTTCTGCTCCGGCCAGTTGAAGGGGCAGTGGTCGGTGGAGACGACCGAGAGGTCGTCGGTCACGAGGGCCTTCCACAGGTGCTCCTGCTGCTCCTTCGGACGGGGCGGCGGCGTGTAGATGTACTTCCCGCCTTCCCAGTCCGGCTTCTCGAGCGCGCTCTCGTCGACGAAGAGGTACTGCGTACACGTCTCGCCCCAGACGTCCCAGCCCTTCTCCCGCGCGAGGGCGATCGGCTCGACCGCGGGCTGGCACGACACGTGGACGACGTAGAGGGGGCACCCGGCGACGCGCGCCAGCTGGATCGCCCGGTTCGTCGCCTCCGCCTCGGTCTCCATGGGGCGCGTCCGCGCGTGCCAGATCGGTTCCGTCTTCCCCTCGGCGACCGCGTTCTTGACGATGACGTCGATGGCGTCGCCGTTCTCGGCATGCACCATGACGAGGCCGCCCGTCTCCCTCGCGACCTCCATGGTCTTGAAGAGCGTCTCGTCGTCGACCATGACGGCGCCCTTGTAGGCCATGAACAGCTTGTAGGAGGTGATGCCCTCGTCGGGCAGCTTCGCGAGCGCGTCGAGCCCGCCGCCGCCTTCGATGTCGGTGACGCCGATGTGGAAGCCCACGTCGATGACGGGCTTGCAGCGCTCGACCTTCTCGAAGTAGTTGTCGAGCGCCTCGGGGAACGGCGTTCCCGGGGCCTGCATGCAGAAGTCGACGAGCGACGTCGTCCCCCCGAATGCCGCCGCGACGGTGCCCGACGTGAAGTCGTCGCACGTCGTCGTGCCGCCGAAGAACATCTCGATGTGCGTGTGCGGGTCGATCGCACCCGGGAGGACGTACTTCCCGGCGGCGTCGATCACCTTGTCGGCCTGGACGTCGAGCGACTCGCCTATCAGGGAGATCGTCTCCCCCTCGGCGTAGACGTCGCCGACGTAGTCGTCGGAGGCGGTGACGATGCGACCGCCCTTGATCAGTACGGACATGGGTGCCTCCTTTTGTCTGACTTCGACACTAACGCGCCTCAGGCCTCGGCGGCAAGGGCCTCCGAGAGGTCCCCGCCCGCCGCGAGGACGAGCTGGAGGAGGACGCGCGCCTTCGGGCCCGCGAGGTCGCCCGCGAAGTGGGCGCCGGCCTCGGCGAGGTCCTTGCCGCCGCCGCGCCCGTAGACCGGCTCCACCCGGCCCGCGGCGCAGCGGGAGCAGACGACCACGGGGATGCCGGCCGCGACGGCGTTCTCGACGCCGGGGAGCACACGGTCGTTCGCGTTCCCGCGCCCGGTCGCCTCGAGCACGATCGCACGCGCACCCGATTCCAGCGAGCAGCGCAGGAAACGATCGTCGCTCCCGGCGTGCAGGCGAATCAAGTCGACGTGCGGCAAGGAGCCCTCCGGACGCGGCAGCGTCGGGCTACGGTTCGGCCCTCGCCTGTAGGTCACCCGCTCTCCGTCGACGTGGCCGAGCGGCCCGTAGCCGGGCGAGTCGAAAGCGCGGAGCGCGCTCGTGTGCACCTTGCGCGCCTCCCGGGCGGCATGGATCTCCCCCGCGAAGACGACCGTCGCCCCGCGGCCGGCCGACGCGCCTGCCAGGACAACCCGGATCGCGCCGCGGAGGTTCCCCGGGCCGTCCGTGTCGGGCTCGTCCGCGGCGCGCTGGGCGCCGGTGAAGGCCACCGGTGTCTCGGAGTCGTGGAGGCGGTCGACTGCGTAGACCGTCTCCTCCATCGTGTCGGTGCCGTGCGTCACGACGACGCCGGCGACGTCGTCGCGCCGGCAGTGTTCAGCGACGCGGTTCGCGAGGGCGAGCACGAGGTCGCCGTGCATGTCGAAGCTGGGCACGCTGGCGAAGTCGTCCAGCTCGAGCGGCGGGCCGTCCGGCCAACGCAGCATCTCGACGAGCTCCTCGCCGCTCACGGCCGGGACGAGCTTGCCGGTGGCCGGGTCCGGGCGCATTGCGATCGTGCCGCCGGTCGACACGACGACGACTCGCACCGCGCCCTAGCGGGACGGCGAGCGCGACACACCGGCCGGCACGGCGCCCGTTCCCTCGCCCACGAGCTCGCCGTACTCCTCCCGGGGCTCGGACACGCCCCTGGCCCGCCGACGGAGGACGATCGCCGCGACGAGCAGGAAGAGGCCGACCCCGATCAGCGACACCGCCGTCGTCGCCGTGCCGAGCGCGTAGAGGTCGGGCCTGATGACGGACCCGACGGTCAGCGCGAAGATCTCGAGCGGGAGCGTGTTCTCCCCCGCGGCGAGGAGCGCCGTGCGGTCGTACTCGTTCCACGCGAGCGTGAACCCGAAGAGGAACGCCCCGAGAACGCCGGTCCAGACGAGTGGGAGCGTCACCTCCCGGAACGTCCGCAGGCCGCCGGCGCCGAGGTCGCGCGAGGCCTCCTCGACGCCGGCGTCGTAGCGGTTCCAGACCGCCACCATGATGAGGAAGGCGAACGGCAGGCCCCAGACCACGTTCGTCCCGAGCGCCGTCTGCCAGAGGCTCGTCTCCGTCTCCATGTAGCGCCAGAAGAACGAGGTCCCGAGGCTGAGGAGGATCCCCGGCGTCATCAGGGCGAGCATGATCAGGTAGAAGAGGACGCCGTCGAGGCGGAACCGCCTGCGATAGCCCATCGAGAGGCTGAAGGCGAGCACCGCGACGACGAGGCCGCTGACGATCGAGAGCTCGAGCGACCGGATCGCCGTCTCGCGGATCGTGTCCGAGCGCGGACCGTTCACGAGCTGGTCCCACCAGTGGAAGCCCAGCCCGCGCATCGGGAAGGTCACCGCCCCCTGCGGACCCTGGAAGGAGAGAGCGGCCATGACGATCATCGGCCCGTAGAGGAAGAGCAGGAAGAGGACGAAGTAGACGGCCAGGATGCGCTTCGTCCAGCGGCCGCGTCGCACGGCTAGAGCTCCTCGCGCAGGTTCGAGAACCGGAGCAGGACGAAGACGCCCAGGACCATCGCAAGGACGAGGAAGACGGCGGAGGCAGCGGCCTGCGGGAACTGCACCGATGCAACCTGGGTCTGGACGATCGTGCCGACCGAGGAGACGGTGCCTCCGCCGATGATCCGGACGGTCGCGAACTCGCCCATGGTGAGGATGAAGACGAAGATCGAGCCGATCACGACGCCGGGCATCGACTGCGGCAGGATCACCTCGCGGAACGTCTTGAACGCGTTGGCGCCGAGGTCCCGGGCCGCCTCGAGCGAGCTCCTGTCGATCTGCGCGAGCATGAAGAAGATGGGCGCGACCATGAAGAGGATGTAGAGCTGGAGCATCGCGACCGTGACGGCGAAGTCGGAGAAGAGGAGGATGTCGAGCGGCTCGCCGATCAGCCCCACCTCCTGCAGCGCCGTGTTGAGCGCCCCCTGACGCCCCATCATCGGGATCCAGGCGACGGCGCGGATCAGGTAGCTCGTCCAGAACGGCGCGAGGGCGATGATGAAGAGCGCGATCTGGTACCGGAGGCTCGTGACGCTGATCGCCAGGAAGTACGCCACCGGGAAGCCCAGGACCAGCGACAGCGCGACGATCACGAGCGAGTGCCAGAAGCTGTTCCAGAGCTGGTCCCAGTAGACGTTCGAGTCGAAGAGGAACTCGTAGTTCTCGAGCGTCCACACCGCCTCGAACCCGCTCACCGTGCGCGTCCAGAAGCTGACGAGCACGATCATGAGGACGGGGGCGAAGAGGAAGAAGAGCAGCCAGAGGGCTCCGGGCGCCGTCCAGGCGGCCGTCGTGAGGGCCCGGCGGCCGCGCGCGCCCGCCCGCTCCTTCTCGCCGAGCGCGACCTCGTCCGCCGCCCGCTCGCCGACGACCTGCTCGGCCTCGACGATCTCCTCGACGTGGAGCCCTGGCCGGCTTTCAGGCCCGGAGGAGCCGGACATCCTCCTCCTTCCAGGACAGTCGCACGCTGCTCCCTTCCCGTCCCCGGAACTCCGGAAAGCGTTCGCCGGCGACCTTGGCGAGGAGGCGCCGTCCTCCGGCGACCAGGTGCAGCTTGACGAGGTCGCCGAGATATTCGACGACCTCGATCTCGCCCAGAAGCTGGTTCGGCCCGTTCGCAGCCGCCGCCTGGTCGCCGACCTGCACCGCGGCCGCCCGCACCGAGACCACGGCCGGCTGCCCCACTCGGGCGTCCGCCTCGGCCGCGACTGCACGTAGCTGGGCGTCGCCGCCGTCGATCGAGATGCGCCCGCCCTCGTGCGACGTGACCGTGCCCTCGAAGATGTTGTTGTCGCCCATGAAGGAGGCGACCTGCACGTTCTCGGGCAGGTTGGAGATGGTGAACGGATCGGCGACCTGCTCGATGCGGCCCTCGTGCATGACGACGATCCGGTCGCCGACGGAGAGCGCCTCCTCCTGGTCGTGCGTGACGTGGATGAACATGAGCCCGAGCTGCCGCTGCAGCGCCCGCAGCTCGACCCGCATCCGGAGCCGGAGCAGGCGGTCGAGATCGCCGAGCGGCTCGTCGAGGAGGAGCGCCTTCGGCTCCATCACGAGGACGCGGGCGAGCGCCACGCGCTGCTGCTGGCCGCCCGAGAGCGCGCTCGGCTTGCGGTCGGCCATCGCGCGCAGCCCGACCATGTCCAGGGCGATCATCGCCTTCTCGCGCCGCTCGGCCTTGGAGATGCCGCGCATCTTGGGGCCGAACTCGACGTTCTCCCGTACCGAGCGGTGCGGGAAGAGCGCGAAGTGCTGGAAGACCGTTGTCGTCGGGCGCTTGTCGGGCGAGAGCCCGAGGAGGCTCTCCCCGTCGAGGACGATGTCGCCGCTCGTCGGCTCCTCGTGCCCACCGATCATCCGGAGCGTGGTCGTCTTGCCGCAGCCCGAAGGGCCGAGCAGGACGACGTACTCGCCGTGGGCGATGTGGAGGTCGACGTCGTCGACCGCGACGACGTCGTCGCCGAAGCGCTTCGTGAGGCTCTTGAGCTCGAGGCCCGTGCCGGAGGGAGTGTGTGAGGGGGCCGTGGGGGCCCCCTCACGTTGCGTCACCGTCTGCTCGTCCGGCATACGCGCGTCGCGATCCTCGCTAGGCCGCCAGGAACTCGTTCCAGCGCTGCACCTGGTACTGCTGCTCGTCCATGAGGGAGTTCCAGGAGCTGTACACGCACGCGCGATCCGTGAACGCGCCGCCGTCGCGGACGGAGCCGACCGGGATGCCCGCGGTCTCCTGCCCGAAGGGATTCGGGATCGGCTCCGCGGCCGGCTTCCCGTCGATCCAGTAGTCCCACTCGAACGGCTCCACGAACTCGCGGCTCGTCTCCTGGACGACGTTGTAGTAGCCCTGGCGCATCATGATCGCGCCTGGCTCGCCGGAGTGCCACCAGTTGATGTAGTCGAGCGCCGCCTGGTACTTCGAGGCGTCCTCGGTCACGTGTCGCATGATCCCGTGGCCGCCCGCCCAGCCGCGGAACCCGCCCGCAGGCGCGGCGTAGCGCGTCGGGTGCCCGCTCGACTGGAGCAGGGCCACGGCCGGCGACCACATCGACTCGATCACGACCTCGCCCGACTGCATGAGCGTGACCGACTCGTCGAACGTCGTCCAGAACGCCCGGAACTGGCCCTTGCCCTTCAGATCGAGGAGAATCTTGATCAGGCCGTCGATCTCCTCCTGCGTCATGTTGCCGAGGTCCTCGAACTCCATCATCCCGGCGGCGACGGCGGCGTTCCCGACGTCCTGCATGCCGATGGAGGGGTCGTTCAGGACAGCGACACGGCCGCGCCACTCGGGGTTGAGGAGCTCGTCCCAGTTCACCTCGTTGGGCTCGCGCTGGATGACGTCGCCGTTGTAGCCCATCGAGTCCATGTTGAAGTTGCCGCCCACCATGGTCACGAAGCCCGGCTCGTCGCCCGAGACCTCGCCGGTGCTCGGATCGGCCCAGGTGATGATCTCGCCGTCCTCGGTGGTGTACAGCTTCCGGAAAGGAGCGTCCCCGTCGCCGAGCTGGCAGGCGGAGTTGCCCTCGTTCTCCTGGGTCTTGCCCGTCTTGTAGAGGCCGGTGAGCTGATCCCACCGCTCGATCTGGTCGATCGGGATCGGGACCATGTTGCCGCTCGGCCACACCTGGTCGATGTCGTTGAAGTAGCCCGAGAAGATGTCGAGCGCCTGCGGCTGGGTGACGACCTTGTTCCGTGCGGTCACCGTGTCGGTGACGTCGAAGGCGAGCGTGAAGCCGAGCGCCGCTTCGGCAGCCTCCTTGATCGGATCGATCAGGTCGACGCCGAGACCCGTGACGTTGAGCGTCCCGGTGAACTTCTCCGCCTCTTCGGTGCCGGCCTCCTGCGCTGCGCCGCCGCCCTCGTCGTCGTCACCACCGCACGCCGCGAGCAGGGGCCCGATGCTGAGGGCACCGGCGGCGCCGAGCCCGCCCTTCACGAACGCGCGACGCGTCAGCCCCCTCCGCTCGATGTCCTGCAACCAGTCCCTTTCACTCATGGGACAGACTCCTTTCTCCTCGCCGCCACACGGGAGGTGGGACTACGTGGACGGTCCGCGGCGCCCGGCCAACGGTCAGTGCCCCAACGTGCCGCTACCGACATGAGGGCCTTGTATACGATCTTGCGCGGCGCGAGTCAATAGGGGTCAGTCCAAAGTCGGACATCGTGCACGCAGCATCGATTCCACCCGCCGCAGGAGGGTCCGCACTGCTCGTAGAGACGACGTCGAGCCGCATGGGTTAGGCGCCTGCGCCGGCCGCTGCTGGATGGCGCTGGAAGAAATCGGCCACGACCCGGTTGTGCTCCTGCGAGTTGTCGAAGATCGTCGAGTGGCCGGAGCCGGCGATCACGTGCTTCTCGGCGCCCGCGATTCCCTCGTGGATCGCGTTCTGTCCGGCCCCGTCGGGCCCCTGGTCCCATGGGGTCATGACGTCGTCCGAGCCGCCGAGCACGAGCGCCGGCGCCGTGATCCTCGGCAGCCAGGCGCGCAGGTCCATGTCGCACATGGCGCGGCAGGCGGCCGTGAAGACTTCGACGTCGTTCGAGTCGCGAAGGATCCGTTGCGTGTTGTCGATCGCCGCCTCGGCATCCGGGGCCTCCAGGAACTCCTTCGAGAAGGCCTGCCACGCGATCAGCTCGGCCAGGGTGCGGCTGCCGGGCCCCTCGGGGTCGAGCCGCGCGATGTCGATCCAGTTGCGAAAGATGAGGCGGCCGGCGTGCCCGAGCTTCGCGGCGGCGCAGTTGATCACCACCGAGGCGGTGCGGTCCGGATACTTGCCCGCGAAGACGATCGCGATCATGCCGCCCATCGAGGTGCCGTGCACGTGCGCCCGCTCGACGTCGAGCGCGTCCAGGAGGCCCGCCAGGTCGTCGGCCCACACCTCCATGTCGTAGTGCTGCACCGGCCGGTCGGACTGCCCGTAGCCGCGCAGGTCGAAGTCGATCACCCGGAAGTGACGGGCGAGCTCGGGCGTCGCGAGGTCGAAGTTGAAGTGGCCGAACCCGGCGCCGTGGATCTGCGCCACCGGCTCGCCCTCGCCGGTGATCCGGTACCAGAGCCGGACACCGTTCACGTCGGCCCTGCCCTCGACCGCCTCCGGTGCGACGCCGCTCACGGCCGTGAGTATCTCACGATGTCTGACATCGCGCCTATCGAGGCTCGATCGTGACGTCGACGGCCTCGGGGGTGGCTGCGGCGAACTCGCGTCTGAAGGTCTCGCCGTCGCGCCTTCCTCCCTTCGGCAGCAGACGCCTGACGAGGCGGAAGCGCGCCGGGCGCTCGGCGAAAGGGTACGGGTCGATCCGCACCTGCCACGGGCCGGCCGGCTCGATCGCGAGCGCCGTCTCGGCCCCCCCGTAGTCACGCGGGGCCGGCTCCAGCGTGTCCGGCTCGCCGGCCTCGACGTCCCGCAGGCAGAAGTAGAGCGAGAGCCGGTCGTACACCTGCAGCAGACGGTAGTTCGTCCACCGCTCCTCCTCCGGCACGCCCAGCTCCGCGAGGAGCCGTGCCTGGCGGTCCTCCTGCTCGGCGACGAACGCCTCAACCTGGTCCCGGACCTCGTCCGCGAAGGTCAGCTTCAGGGACGGCTGCGTCCCGTAGCGACCGCGGTAGATGCCGGCTCCGTGCATGCAGACGAGGAGGCCCGCGTACGGGTCCTGGTCCAGGACGGCCGCGATCATCGCCCGGTAGAAGGCCAGGTGCGACGGGACCTCGACGTCGAGGAAGTTGCGCGGCGCGACGCCGTCGCGGTCGAGCGCGGGTGCGCGCTCCCACACCGCCCAGCCGTCGTCGTGGCGGGCGGCCGCCACGACGACCGACTCGAGCGGGCTGGGAGCGGTGAAGCCGTCGCCGTTCCCCCAGGCGCGGGCGAACTGCCCCGAGAGGTCGGCGTGGTCGGTCTGGAGGACGATCTGCCAGTCGTCGCCGCGATCGCGAACGATCATCGCGGCACCTGCGCCGTGGCAGGCTCCTCGAGGCGGGCAAGCGCCTCCGCAAGCGGAACGACGTCTCCGTACTTCGCGTCGATGTCGTAGAGGTTCGCCTCGTGCGCGGCCGCGTTGCGGTCGCCGACGGCCTCGCGCGGGACGACCGTTCGGTACCCGTGCTGGAGAGCGTCGACCGCCGTCGCCCGCACGCACCCCGACGTCGAAGCGCCGGTGACGATCACGGTGTCGCAGCCGGCCGCGGCGAGGATCTCGGCGAGCTCGGTCTCGAAGAAGGCCGACGCGTGGAGCTTCGTCAGCACCGGCTCGCCCGGCCTCGGCGCGATTCGCGGGTCGATCTCGACCCAGCGGCTTCCGGCTTCGAGGGTGAGGAGCGCCGGAACCTTCTCGATGAAGACCGCCGTCCGGCGCCTCCCCTCGGCGTCGTAAGCGACCGTCGTATAGACGACGGGCAGTCCCGCCCTCCTGGCGGCGTCGAGCAGCCGCGCGACCGCGGCGACGACGTCGTCGAGGTCGCAGGCGAGCGGGCTCTCCGGGTCCGTGAAGCCGAGGCTCAGGTCGACGACGACGAGCGCCGGACGCTCGCCGAGGCCCGTGCGCCCGTGGAAGCCGGCGAGACGGCTCATTCCGTCTCGCTGAGCGTCATCTGGCGATCGCCCTTCTCACGGACGCGCGCGAGAGCGTCCTCGGCCGACTCCATCGGCGCCCAGGCGAGAGGCTGGGGGGCCACCGGCGGGCGGAGCCCCGTCTCCTCCTGCGCGCGAGCCCGGATCTCGTCGAGGCTCGGCCCGAAGTCGAAGTCGAGGACGTCGCCGCGCTCCTCGGCCAGGCGGGCGCGAAGCCGCTCGGTCGCCTCCGGGTCCCCGACGACGACGCCGTAGTCCGACTCGGCTTTCTCCGCCGAGACGAGCCCCTTCGCGACGTCGGCCTCGACCTGCTCCACCGGGCGTTCGAGCGGGTCCTTCCACCCGCCGCCGCCCGCCGTCCGGTACACGAGGACGTCGCCGGCCTCGACCTTCACCTCGTCGACCTTGGACGGAAGGCGCTCGCTGGAGCCGTCCGCCCGCCGGAGGATCTTCTCCGAGCGCATGCCCGGCTTCCCGCCGAGGATGCCCCACGGGTAGGTGAGCCAGCGGTCGTCGTGGATCGAGATCTCGCCGGGCTCGAGGTACACGTAGCGCTTCTCGATGCCGTTTCCGCCCCGGTGGAAGCCGGCGCCGCCCGAGTCCGTCACCGTCGTGTACCCGTCGATCCGCACGGGGTAGTACGCCTCGAGGTACTCGGTGGGGATGTTCTGGAAGAGCGGCCACCACGAGTGACCGTCCATGCCGTCGCCGATCGGGCGTCCGGGGATGCCGCCGTAGGAGATTTCCATCAGGTAGAAGAAGTCGCCCCGGTCGTCCCAGCCCGAGTAGAGCATGTAGGGGCTCGTTCCGTAGCCGGCCGCGGTCGTGTGCTCCGGGCTCTTGCGGGCGAGCGCCCCGCCGAGCACGTCGAAGAGGCGGGTGAGCGCGTGCGTGCGGCAGCCGAGGGCCGACGGGAACTTCGGGTGGAGCAGGCTCCCGCTCGGGATGACGACGTGCAGGAGCGGATAGAAGCCGTCGTTGAAGAGGATCTGAGGGTCGAAGACCATGATCAGGTAGACCCCGATGAACATCTTGAACATGGCTTCCGAGAGGTAGAAGTTGACGGGGCCCATCGCCTGCGGGTCGGTTCCCGACCAGTCGAAGTAGGCGTGCTCGCCCTCCCGCCAGATCGTGAGCTTCATCTTGTAGGGCCCGTTGCCCAGGCCGTCGTCGTCGATCCAGTCCTCGAAGGACTGCGGCTCCTCCGGGATGGCGGCGAGGATGAGCTTCGCCATCGCCCGGTACGTCCGGTCGAGGAGCGCCTGGCAGGCGGCCAGGTACGTCTCCTTGCCGAAGCGCTCGCAGAGCTCGAGCACCCGCTTCTCGCCCGTCCGGCACCCGGCCACGATGCCCATCAGGTCGGCGCGGTTCATCTCCGGCATGCGGACGTTGTTGAGGATCACGTCGAGGACGTCCTGGTTCAGAACGCCCTCGCGGAAGATCTTCACCGGCGGGATCCGGACGCCCTCGCCGAAGATCGTCTTCGCGCCCGTGGGCAGCGCCCCCGGCAGCGGTCCGCCCGCGTCCATCTGGTGGCCGAACATGCTGGCCCAGCCGACCAGCTCGTCCTTCCAGAAGATCGGCACGCACACGAGCCAGTCGTTGATGTGCGAGATGGAACCGCCGCACCTGTACGGGTCGCTCGTGAGGATGACGTCGCCGGGGCGCACGGGCTCCGCGAAGTCGTCCAGCATCTCGGAGATGTAGGAGCCGAACTGGCCGACGACCATGCGTCCCTTCGGGTCGGTGATCATCGGGAACTCGTCGTGCTGCTCCCGGATGACGGGGCTCATGGCCGTGCGGAAGAGCACGGCGTCCATCTCGAAGCGGGCGCTCTTCAGCGCGCCCTCGATGATGTCGAGCGTGACCGGATCGACCTCGATCTGCGGGATTTCTGCGACCTTGACGCCGTCCATCGTCACTCCTCCGTCGGGTTGATGATCAGGTTCAGGTAGCGGTCGACTTCGGCGGCGTAGCCGGAGAGGACGACCGTCGTCGAGTCGAACTCGGTCACGATCGCCGGCCCCTCGACCCGGTCGCCGGGGCGCAGCTTCACCCGGTCGTAGATCCGCGTCGGCAGCCACTCGCCCTGGAAGTACACCTCGTGCTCGTCGACGACAGCCTGGGAGGAGTCGCCGGCTCCGGGCTCCCCCTCGGGCAGGTGCGGCTCGGGCACCTTGCCGTACCCGATCGCGCGGAGGTTGACGATCTCGCACGCCGACCCCTCCATGCGGAAGCCGTAGAACTGCTCGTGCAGCTGGTTGAAGCGCTCGGCCAGCATGGTTGTCCCGTTCCCGGCGAGGAGGGCGGGCTCGATCTCGACCGGGATCTCGTAGCCCTGCCGGTAGTAGCGCATGTCGACGTTGAACGCGAGGCGCTGGTCGGACTCCGGGATGCCCTCCCGCTCGAGCCAGCCGCGGGCCTCCGTCCCGAGCTCGTCGAGGATTCCCCGCACCTCGTCGCCGCTCACCGAGTCGGTGGTGCGGATGAACGTGCGCGCGAACTCGTCCCGGAAGTCGGCGACGAGGTCGCCCGTCGCGCAGAGGAGCCCGGGCGCGGGCGGGATGAGCACCGGGAAAGAAC
>DASTBX010000043.1:0-17387 GCA_035711645.1 Gaiellaceae bacterium | reverse complement strand
AATGCGGATGAGAGGACTTGAACCTCCACGGGCTTGCGCCCACACGGACCTGAACCGTGCGCGTCTACCAATTCCGCCACATCCGCGCGGTGGGAAAAGTCTAGCCGCGGGCCGGGCTATCGGCGGGGCCGGTCCTCGTGCTCGTCGAGCACGGGGAGGTCGGCGAGGTCGCGCTCGACGCTCCTGACGAAGTCGTCCTCGCCCTCCTCACCCTGGATGAGGACGAGCTTCTCCTTGCGCCGCCGCCGCCGCCGCGAGGCCCAGGCGTCGGCGCCGAGACGCGCCGACAGCCTCGGCCACTCAGCGCCCACGACGACGAGGACGGTGGCGACGAGAAGCCCGAACGCGATCCAGCCCACGGCCCTATTGTAGTGTTGGCTCTAAGGAGCCGCGCGGCGCCGTCCGATAGACGGAGCATGCCGTTGGAAGTCCCGCTCCCATTCGCCCTCCTCGCAGTCCTGGGCTGGATGACGGTCGCCCGCGCCGTCCTCGTCTACACGCATGTCCTCCCGCCCACCTGCGACTCGTGCGGCATGAAGCTCGAGCGCCGGTACCTGGGCGAGGCGATCTGCCGCTGCTCGGCCTAGGCCGAGCCCTCGGCTGAGCGGAGGAACGCCTCCAGGCGCTCGTTGAAGGGCGCGCCCGCCCGCTGGACGGAGTGCCCGGCGCCGGTGATGAGGGCGCGCTCGGCTCCGAGCCGCCGCTCCAGGACGTCGCAGACGGCCTCGAAGGCGGCATGGTGGCCGCCGGAGACGACGAGCTTCGGGAAGGGGGCGCCGGCGAGCGCGGCTAGAGGGATGTCGGCCTCCGACGGATCGCGCTCGACGCGGAGCAGTCGCGCGCCGCGCTCCAGGGCGGGAGGCAGCACCTCCGGCAGCTTCAGGTTCGAGCCGACGAGCCCGAGGAACCCGGCGAGCACCCCCCGTAGGTCCCGCGACTCGTCGGACCGCACGCCCTCCACGTCGGCCAGGAGGCGAACGACGACCGGATCGTCCTTGGCGACGGCGAAGGCGGGCGGCTCGACGACGGTCAGCGAGCGGACACGCTCGGGCGCCTCCGCCGCTGCGAGCAGCGAGACGACGCCTCCGTACGAGCTTCCGACGAGGTGCGCGCCGCCCGCGAGCTCCGCCAGAAGCCTGGCGACGAGCGGCGCGTCGACCGCGAAGTCCACGCGCTCCACGGACGGGCTGTCGCCGTAGCCCGGCCGGTCGACGAGGTGGAGCGTCCAGCGGTCGGCGAGCGGGCGCTGCTCGTCCCACGCGACCCTCCCGAGGACGGCTCCGTGGACGAAGACGACGGGAGGGCCGGCGCCGACTCGTTCCACGTAGAGGGTCATCCCAGCTCGACGAGCTCCGCGAAGACGGCGTACGAGGTCTCCGCCAGCCTGACGGCGAGGAGGCCGAGGTCCCGGCCCTCGACGGCGGGAACGAAGACCACGCCGGAACGGTTGACGTTGAAGCCCTCGCGCGCGACGACCCGCTCGGCGACCTCGCGCCATCCTCGCGGCTTGCCGGCGAGGCGGGCCGCACGGCCGTCGTCGTGCAGGTCGTATCGATGGCCGCGCTTGCGGATCTCGATCGTCACCGGCTCCCCGGAGACGTACGACCTGCCGCTCTCGAAGACCATCTGCCCGCGATCGCCCCAGGACGAGCGCGCCGTGGCCACCGCCGCGCGGGCGGCCTCTACGTCCATGACGGGAGCCTACGCGACGAGCGCGTCACGGAAGCCATCGCCCGTCAGGCGTCGGGCGGAATCCTGCCCAACGCTCGCTTACGGGGCCTGTGGGCGGACAAACAGCGAGCGTGCGTACAGAACGGCGAGCCCGATTGCAGCGGCCGCCGTCGATCCCGCGAGGATCGCCAGGGTCGCCTGGTCCTGGAGCTCTTGCTCCTCGAAGGCAAGGGCGGAGATGAAGATGGCGATCGTGAAGCCGATCCCCTTCAGCGGGGTAACGCCCGCGATCGCAGCCCAGTCGAGGCCGGCGGGGATACGGGCGGGCCCCGGGTCCACGATGGCCCGAGCGAAGACGAAGCCGCCGAGGGGGGCGCCGACCACGAGCCCGAGCGCGATGCCGGCGCCGATCGGGCTGCTGAGCGCGTCGGCGAGACCGCCGATGGAGACGGGGACTCCCGCGTTGGCGAGCGCGAACAAGGGCAGGATCAGATAGGCACTCCAGGGGTGCACGCGCTCCTCCATGCGTACCAGCGGGGAGACCGCCTCCTCCGCGAGTCGCGAGGTCTCGAGCAGCGTTCCAGCGCTGACTTCCGCATCTGCGCCCGCGAGCTCGGTCAGACGCTCGCCGATGACCGCGGTGACCCGCCTGCTCGACTGGAAGGCAACCGCCGGCGTGAGGAAGCCGAGCACGACGCCGGCGAGCGTCGCGTGCACGCCCGACTCGAAGACGGCCAGCCAAAGGGCGGCAGCGAGCAGGACGTAGACCGTGACGGCGCGGACGCCGATGCGCTGCGCGACGAGAATGACAAGGACGACGCCGCCGGCCGCGGCGAGCCAGGCGAGCGAGAGGCCCTGGCTGAAGAAGACCGCGATGACGAGGATCGTGCCGAGGTCGTCGATGACGGCCAGCGTGAGCATGAACGCCCGCAGCTCCTTCGGCGCTCGCGCGCCGGCAAGGCCGAGCACGCCGACTGCGAACGCGATGTCGGTGGCGATCGGGATCGCCCAGCCGCGCAGATCGCCGTCGGCGATGAGGTTTACCGCCACGTAGGCGAGCGCACCGCCGACCATCGTGCCGAGTGCGGCCGCGCCCGGGACGAGCGCCGAGCGGCGGTCGCGGAGCGAGCCGAAGAGGAGCTCGCGCTTCACCTCGAGCGCAACCACGTAGAAGAAGACCGCCATCAGCAGGTCGTTGACGAGGTGGCGGAGATCCTCCTCCAGTGTGAACGACCCCACCCCGACGGAGACGGTCGTCGTCCAGAAGCGGTCGTAGGAGTCGCTCGCGAGGTTCGCCCAGACGAGCGCGGCCACGGCCGCGCCGAGGAGAAGCGATGCGCTTCCCGCCTCGAGCTGCAGGAACCGTTCCAGCGGACGCACGACCAGGCGCGGGACGGTCCGCTCCGACCGAAGCCATGGCTGCCGAAAGGCCTTGCGTCCGCCGGTCGGGACTTCGCCGCCCACCCCGCGACGATATCCGCCCGGCCGAAATTCAGGCACCAGGCGCCGTGCGCCGCGTGCAGCGCCGTTGGAGACGACTGTAGCTATGTGACGAGGCGGCGCACCGCCCGCGCGAGCACCCGCGCGCCGAGCTCGCAGTGCTCCGGCGGCGTGTACTCGTCGGGCGAGTGGCTGACGCCGCCGCGGCTGGGGACGAACAGCATCGCCGCGGGAACGTGGTGGGCGAGCACCATCGCATCGTGCCCGGCGCCGCTGGGCATGCGGAGCGTCGTCGCGCCCTCCTCGCGACCGGCCTCCTCGAGCACGTCCTGGAGGCCGGCGTCGAGCTCGACCGGCGGCTTCCGATGCGTCTCGGCGAGCGCGAGGCCGAGGCCCTCCTCGTCGGCGATGACCGTCAGCGTCTCGCGGACGAACGGCTCCAGCGCGGCGAAGCGCTGCGGCGACGGCGAGCGCACGTCGATCGTGAACTCCGCGGCGCCCGGCACGACGTTGAACCCGCCCGGCTCGGCGGCGATCACGCCGACGTTGGCGGTCATGTCGTCGCCGGCCCGGGCCGCGTCCCGGAGGGCGAGCACCGCCCGCGCGGCGCCGGCGAGCGCGTCGCGGCGCTGCTCCATCGGCGTCGTCCCCGCGTGGTTGGCCTCGCCGAGGAAGCGGGCGCGAAAGCCGAGGATGCCGGTGACCGCGGTCACGATTCCGAGGTCCACCCCGCGCCGCTCGAGCACCGGCCCCTGCTCGATGTGGAGCTCGAGGAAGGCGCCGACGTCCTGCACGCGGCGGGCCGCGGGCAACGCCGCGAAGTCCTGGCCGGCCTCGACCATCGCCTCGGGGACGCCGCGGCCCCCCCAGTCAGCGAGGTCGCACTCGCCGCAGAAGGCGCGGCTGCCGAGCATCCCCGTCTGGAAGCGGGCGCCCTCCTCGTCGTTGAAGGAAGCGATCCAGACCGGCCGGCGCGGCTCGACCGCCTCCGCCTTCAGCCGGCGGACGACGTCCACGGCGGCGAGGACCCCGAGCGCGCCGTCGAAGCGTCCGCCGCCGGGCACGGTGTCGAGGTGCGAGCCGACCAGCACCGCGGTCCCCTCCCCGGCCTCCCAGCGGCCGAGCACGTTCCCGGCCGGGTCGAGCTCGACCTCGAGGCCGAGCTCGGCGAGCCGTTCCATGAGCCACGCGTTGGCCTGACTGAGCTCGGGCGTCCAGGCGAAGCGGCTGATCCCGCCGTGCTCGTCGGCGCCGATCCGGGCCGCCGCCTCGAGGTCAGCTCTCAGCGACGACACGGCGCCTCTTGAGCCAGCGGTAGAGCTCGACGATTCCCGCGACCGCGAGGGCGACCGCGAACGCGAGCAGGAAGCCGTAGAAGGGGTTGTCCTCGAACGTGTGGCCGCCTGCGTAGCCGAGCATGGCCGCGTACGTGCCCCAGACGATCCCGGCGGCGACGTCGAAGGCGAGAAAGCGGCGCCACGGCATCTCGAGCATGCCGCAGGAGAGCGTCACCGCCGTCCGGCCGCCCGGGATGAAGCGGCCGATCACGATCAGGTAGCCGCCGCGCTCCTCGACCTGCCTGTGGGCCCAGTCCACCTGTTTGCGGCGCTCGCCCTTGAACCAGCGGTCGACGAGCCGGTGGCCCACCGTGCGGCCGATCCAGTAGGCGGTGTTGTCGCCGACGACCGCCCCCGCGGCCGCGAAGAGGATCACGAAGACGAGCTCGAGATCCCCCGTCGAGGCGAGCACCCCGGCCAGGATCACGGACGTCTCGCTCGGAACGAGCGGGACGATCACGTCGAGCGCGGAGATGGCGAAGAGGAACGCGTACGTCCAGGGGGAGCCCGAGACGAACTCGGTCAGCGACTCGAACACGACCGGGTCGGACTAGTGGGCGTGCTCGGCGGGGAGGCCGAAGCGGCGCGCCGTCCCCTCCTCCGAGTCGAACTGGATCAGCACGGCTTCCTCGTCTCCCACGACCCAGGCGTCGTGACCGGGCTCGATCTCGACGGCCTGCGGCGCGACGTACTCGAAGGTGCAGCCGTCGGCGTACTCGCCGGCGATGCGACCGCGGGCGAGGAAGCCGACGTGCGCGTGCATGCAGAGGGACGTGTCGACGTTCGGGCTCATGTTGATCGACCAGCGAAAGCCGGGCGGGTAGACGGCCCGCTTCACGCGCCCGTTTCCCACACGCACGATGTCGACGGAGGCGCCGCCGACCTCGCGGTGGTCGGCGCCCTCGATCGGCTCGGTGAGGGAGTCCATGCGGCGTAGCTTAGACGGCTGTCCGCGACCGAGGCTCCGCTCGAACGTCGCGCAGGTACTCGGTCTCGACGGCGACCTGCCGGTAGCCGAGGGACTCGTTGAGGCGGAGCATGCCGACGTTCTCGTCGTCGCTCTCGGTCACGAAGCGGCCGAAGCCCTCCGCCCTCGCCCACCGGATCGTCGCCAGCTTGACGAGCCGGGCGAGGCCTCGACGCCGGTACGCGGGGAGCGTGCCCGTCATGTCGTTGGCCGCGACACCGGCGGCGCGGTCCGCGTAGACGAACGCGTACGCGACCGGCAGCTCGCCGGCGAGCGCCACGAAGCTCCCGTCGAGCTCGAGCGCCGGGTTCCCGAGCTCGGTTCGCCGCCACTCGTCGTAGCGGACGTCGTCGTAGACGAACGTCTCCGGCACGTCGGCGACGGCCGCCGCGTCGAGTTCGTGGAGCTCGCGCGGGCGGTCGAGGACCTCGCGGAGCGGGAGGACACGGACGCCGGCCGGCGGCGCGGGCTCCGGCGCCTCGACGCCGGCCAGGTCGAGAACGAGGACGCGCTGGGAGCGACCCGGCCGGAAGCCGCGCGCCTCGAGGAAGCGGCGACCGTCGTCGACCACCGCCCACGACTCGAGGACGCGGGCGGCGGCGTCCCGCAGGTGGGCGAGCGCTGCCTCGACGAGACGACCGCCGTGGCCACGCCCGCGCGCCCGGGGCGGCACGAACGCCCACACCTCCCCCACGCCAGGCGTGCTCGTCTTCCAGAGGAGCCGGGCGCGCGCCCAGCCGACCACCTCCTCGTCCTCGACTGCGACCCAGCCGGCAACGCAGGCGCGCTCGGGCTGCGTCTCGAACCAGTGGACGATGCCGTCCGCCGGGACGGCCTCGGCAACCTCGCTCTCGCGCTGAACCGCGGCGACCGCGGGCGCGTCCTCGGGGCGAAGGGCCCGGATCACGCCAGCCGCTCCGCCATGAACGGGCCTGGGTCCCGCGCGGCGAGCCTGCGGGCGAGCCCGGGGCCGGTGATCATGCCGATGGACGAGAGGCCGCCGATCACCTCGAGGCCCTCGATCCCGCCCGCAGGGCCGACGACCGGGAGCCCGTCGGGCGTCATCGCGCGCCGGCCGGACCACGAGGCCACGACCGGTACACGCTCGAGGTGGGGCGCGATGCGGACCGCGCGCTCGGCGAGACGCCGGATCGTCTCCGGCCCCTCGGGCTCCTCGAGCAGCGAGCGCGAGAGCGAGGTGCCGATCAGGCAGTGACCGGCCGGGCGGCCACCCAGGAGGAGCGACACGAGCGCGGGCTCTTCGGCGGCGTCCGTGCCGATCTCGCCGAGCGTGGCGTCCACACTGCCGGCGCCCATCTCGGCCTGCTCCGGCCATGCCGCCTGCTCGATCGCGTAGACCGGAGGCGGCTCGACGGGGCCCGTCTCGAGGAGCCAGCCACGCGACGCCGAGACGGGCAGGTCGGCACCGGCCGTCCGGAGGAGGAAGCGGAGCCGCGGCCCTGCCGCGACGACTATGCGGCCGCAGCGGACGATGCCGAGGTCGGTCGCGAGGCCGGCCACGCGGCCGCCTGCGAGCAGGATCCGCTTCGCCTCGCAACCGAGCACGAAGCGCGCGCCGGCGCGGCGCGCGGCCTCGGCCGCGGCGGCGGTCGCGCTCATCGCGTCGACGGTGAAGCACCCGTCGACGAGGAAGCCACCGGCGAGGTCGTCGGCGAGCCAGGCGTCGGCGCGGAGGTCTGCCTCCACGCCCCCGACGGCGGCCGCGTACGCCCGGGCACGGGGAAGCTCCCCCTCCTCGGCGGCGAGGAGGAGCAGCGGCCAGGCGCGGAGGTCGAGCGGGATCTCGCCCTCCTCGTCGAGGGCTCGGTAGAAGGCGACCGCCTCCGCGAGGAGGTCGTTGATCCATGCGGCCGGCTGGCGGAAGAGGAAGCCGCCGTTTCGGCCCGAGGCGCCGGCCCCGACGCCCGCGCGCTCGACGACGAGGACCTGCTCGCCGGCCTCGGCGAGGAGGCGCGCCGCCGCGCAGCCTGCGAGGCCGGCGCCGACGACGACCGCGTCCGCGCTGCCTAGCTCGCCGGCGACTCTGCGCTCCCGGAGCGGCGCTTGCGCCAGAAGAGGAGTCCGCCGGCGGCGGCTCCGAGCGCAGCGACGCCTGCGGCAACGCCGCCGATCAGCTTCTTGTTCCGCGGCGGCGGATCGGGCGCCGTCTTCTTGAGGCGCCGCTTCGCGATCGGCTTGCCGATCGTGTAGACGCCGTAGCCGATGAGTGCCTTGCGCTTGTTGAGCATCTCCCTCCTTCCCTCGCGGTTCAGGTCCGGGCGGCTGCCCGTTTCCTGTTCGGGAGGTGGATCGCCCGCCCGAGGGCGAGGAGCCCAGCCTCCTTGATCGCCTCCGACAGCGTCGGATGCGCGGTCATCCCGTCCGCGACGGTCTCGACGGTCGCCTCGGCGTCGAGCGCGACGACGCCCGCCTCGATCAGGTCGGTGACGTGCGGCCCGACCATGACGACGCCGAGCAGCTCGCCGTAGCGCGACTCGTGGATCGACTTCACCCAGCCGACCGTCTCGTTCTGCATCATCGCGCGCCCGTTGACCGAGAACGGGAACGTCCCGACCTCGACGTCGTCGCCGTGCCGCTCGCGCGCCTCGCGCTCGGTCAGGCCGACGCCGGCGATCTCCGGATCCGTGTAGATCGGCCGCGGGACGGCCCGGTTGTCGACGACCGCGTCGTGGCCGAGCGCGTTCTCGGCCGCGACCTCGCCCTCGCGGAAGGCCGTGTGGGCGAGCTGCCAGTAGCCGGCGCAGTCGCCGACCGCGTACACGTGCGGGACTGTCGTGCGCCGGTGCTCGTCCGCTGCGATTCCCTTCTTCGGGTCGAAGTCGACGCCGAGCGCCTCGAGGCCGATGTCCTGCGTCACGGGCCCCCGGCCCGTGGCGACGAGCATCAGGTCGCACTCGACGGTCTGGCCGGCGAAATGCACGGTCAGGCCCTCGCCGCTGTCCTCGATCCGGTCGCACTGGGACTCGAGGTGGACCGAAATTCCCCGCTTGCCGAACTGCTTCGCGAGCTCCTTGGCGGCGTCCTCGTCCTCGGCCGGGATGAGGCTGGGCAGCATCTCGACGATCGTCACCTCGCTGCCGAAGCGCTGGAGGATGGAGGCGAACTCGCAGCCGATGATGCCGCCGCCGAGGATGACGATCCGCTCCGGCACCTCGGTCTGGACCAGGAGGCCTGTGGAGTCGACGCAGCGCTCCGAGTCGATCCCGTCGATCGGCGGGCGAAGCGCGTACGAGCCCGTCGCGATGATGGCGCTCTTGAACGTCACGTCCTCGCCCCCCTCGACGGCGAGCGTGTTGGCGTCCTTGAAGCTGCCCGTGCCCTTCACCCACTCGACGCCGTTTGCCTTGAAGAGGCCGGCGACCCCGTTCGTGAGCTGGCCGACGACCGCGTCCTTCCATTCGTTCGCCGCGGCGAAGTCGAGCTCGGGAGCGCCGACCTTGACGCCGAGCTTGGCGAAGGTCTCCTCGGCCTCCTTGAGCGCGAAGGCCGTCTGCACCCAGGCCTTCGTCGGGATGCAGCCCACGCGGAGGCAGGTGCCGCCGAGGCGGTCCTCCTTCTCGACGCACACGGTCTTCGCACCGAGCTGAGCGGCCCGGATCGCCGCCGTGTAGCCGCCTGGACCGCCGCCGAGGACGGCGACGTCACAATCCATGGTCTTGCCCTTTCCGTTCGGTTCGCGTACTAACCGCGATCCTATCCGGGGTGACGCAGCGTCCGACGAGGCTTGGAAAGCGCGAGGGCGGCCCCTGTGCCGCCCCCGCAGTGACCCGGGGTTGAATCCGGCTCACGGTGACGTAACGGCCGGCGGCCGCGACAGGCCGATCCCTCGAACGGGTGGCCGGCGCGCAGAAGCCGGCTCGCCACGTTCGTTCCGGGCCTGCCGGGGCCTGACCCCGACGTGGCCGCTCGGGACGCGTCCGAGCCAGACGCCGGCCGAGACCGGGCCGGGCGCGTCCGGGGCCGGAAGGCTCAGCGGCCGGCGAGGCGGCGGTCGAGGCTCGCCGGCGCGTGGACCTTCAGCATCCGCGCGACGGCGTCCCCGCGGTTCGCGAACGTGTGGCGGACGGCCGGACGACGACCGCCCGCGCCGTCAGATGTCCTGTGAGAGCTGGAGCCGGTTGCCGTCCAGGTCGAAGACATCCAGGAGGCGGATCGTCCCCGGGATCTCGAGCACGGTCCCGACGTCGACGCCCTCCGACCGCAGCCGCTCCGCCTCGGCCTTCAGGTCCGCGACCTCGAGCGTCAGGACGGTGCCCTCGTCGAGCGGCTCTCCTTCCGCCAGGGCGACCTCGGCGCTCCCGCGCACGAGCCGGGCCCAGCGGTCCTCGTCGTCCACGTAGGCCTCGTCGAAGCCGAGCTTGTCCCGGTAGAACGCCCGCGCCGCCTCGAGATCTTTGACGCGGTACCAGATGCTCACGCGCCTGCCCCTAGAGCGCGAGCCCGGGCTCTTCGAGGAACTGCTTGACCGTGCGCAGGAACTCGGACGCGGTGGCGCCGTCGACCGACCGGTGGTCGCACGAGAGCGTCATCTCCATGACCGGGAGCGCGACGACCTCCCCGTCGCGCACGACGGCCCGCTCCTCGATCGCCCCGACGGCGAGGATGGCCGCCTGCGGCGGGTTCAGCACGGCGACGAAGCGCTCCACGCCGTACATGCCGAGGTTCGAGATCGTGAACGTGCCGCCCTCGAGGTCCTCCTGGCGGAGCTTCCCCTCACGGATGCGCCCCACGATCTCGGCGCGCTCGGCTGCAAGCTGCGCGATCGTCTTCGTCTCAGCGCTCCGCAGGACGGGGACGACCAGGCCGTCGGGGACCGCGACCGCGAAGCCGACGTTCGCCGTCGGCTGCAGCTGGATCTCGTCGCCGGCAAAGAGCGCGTTGACGGCCCGATGGCGCATGAGCGCGACCGCGCAGACCTTCGCCAGGACGTCCGAGTAGGTCGGCTTCGCGTCGCCCTCGGCCATCCGCTCGACGAGCCTCTCGCGCAGGCGGATCGCGGCCGTCATGTCCGCCGTCATCGCGATCTGGAACGCCGGCGCCTCCCACGCCTCCGTCATCCGGCGCGCGATCGTCCTGCGCATCCCGGTCAGCGGCACCGACTCGACCTCGCCCGGCGGCGGCGCCGGGGCTCCCGCCGGCGCGGCGGCGGGCGCGGGCGCCCGCTCCGCCCGCTCGACGTCCTCGGCGACGATGCGCCCCTCGGGGCCCGTGCCGCGGATCCCCGAGAGCTCGATCCCCCGCTCGCGCGCGATGCGCCGGGCGAGCGGCGAGGCCTTCACCCGGCCTCCGTCGCGCGTGGCCGCCGCCTGTGCGGGAGGCGCCTCGCCCTCGGCTTCCTCCTCGGCGGCCTCGCGCCCGCGCTCGCGCTCGTCCTCGCGCGCAGGCGCCGGCTCGCCCTCTTCCGCGCCCTCCTCCTCCGTGACCTTGCTCGGATCCTCCGCCTCGTCCTCCGGCCCGGGCTCCGGCTCCGGCTCCGCGACCTCCTCGCCTTCCTCGCCGATCACCGCGATCGCCTTGCCGACTTCGATCTCCTCCCCCTCGCCGGCGAGGATCTTGAGGAGGATGCCCCCCGCGTCCGCCTCGACCTCCTGGGTTACCTTCTCCGTGTCGAGCTCGTAGAGGGCCTCGCCCCTCTCGACGCGGTCGCCCTCCGCCTTCAGCCAGCGCACGATCGTGCCTGACTCCATTCCCTGGCCGAGGCGCGGCAGCGTGACCTGGCTCGACATGGCCGAGGACGCTACTCCTTGCCCACCGTGCGCTTGACGGCCGCGAGCACGTCCTCGGCGTGCGGGACGACGTACTCCTCCATCACGGGCGCGAACGGGATCGGCGAGAACTTGGCCCCGACCCGCTCCACCGGGGCGTCGAGGTAGTCGAACGCCCGGTACTGGACGAGGGCCGCCACCTCGGCGCCGAAGCCCATGCGCGTCACGGCCTCGTGGGCGACGACGCAGCGGTTCGTCTTCTCGACCGAGGCGACGATGGCGTCCTCGTCGAGCGGGAGCAGCGTCCGTGGGTCGACGACCTCGACCGAGATTCCCGCCTCCTCGGCCTCCTTCGCCGCCGCGAGCGACTCGTGCACGAGCCGGCCCGTGGCGACGACGGTCACGTCCTCGCCCTCCCGGTGGACGCGCGCCTTGCCGAGCTCGATCGCTCCGATGTCCTCGGGCACCTCGGCCTTGAGCCCGTAGAGCGTGCGGTGCTCGAAAAAGACGACGGGATTGTCGTCGTAGATGGACGTCCAGAGGAGCCCGCGCGCGTCCTCGGGCGTCGAGGGGAAGACGACCTTCAGGCCGGGAACGTGCACGAACCACGCTTCGAGCTGCTGGGCGTGCTGGGCGCCCGGCGACCAGCCGGCGCCACCCTGGGTCCTGATCGTGAGCGGCACCTTGATCTGGCCGCCCGACATGTAGCGGTGCTTCGCCGCCTGCTGCACGAGCTGCTCCATCGCGAGGGTCATGAAGTCCTGGTACATCACCTCGACGATCGGGCGCATGCCGGCGACCGCCGCGCCGATTCCGGCGCCGACGATCGCCATCTCCGAGATCGGCGTGTTCCGCACGCGCTCCGGCCCGAACTCCTCGAGCATTCCCTGCGTGACGCCCATGGAGCCGCCCATCTCGGCGATGTCCTCGCCCATGATGAAGACGTCGTCGTCCCGCCGCATCGCCTCGCTCATCGCGTCGCGGATCGCCTCCCGGTACGTGACCTCAGACACTAGACGTACACGTTCTTGAGGGCATCCTCCGGCTTCGGGTCGGTCCCCTTCTTGGCGAACCCGACCGAGTCCTCGGCGATGCGCGTCGCCTCGGCGTCCATCTCCTCGTACTCGCCGTCGGAGATCTCGAGCCGGGCGCGCAGCAGTTCGATCGGGTCGCGCGTCTGCCGCAGCTCGTGGATCTCCTCCTTCGGCCTGTACACCTGGGGGTCGCCGACGTAGTGCCCCGAGAGGCGGACGCAGTCGGCGACGAGGAAGACCGGGCCCTTCCCGTCGCGGACGTGCTTGAGCGCCTTCTTCGAGGTCTCGTAGACGGCCTCGACGTCCTGGCCGTCTACGGTCATGGCCGCCATGTCGAACGCCTCGGCCCGCTTGGCCATGTCCTCGAGCGGAAGATGCTGCTTGGCCGGGGTGGACTCGGCGTAGCGATTGTGCTCGCAGACGAAGAGCGCGGGCACGCGCCAGAGCTGCGCGAGGTTGAGCGACTCGTGGAAGGTGCCGATGTTCGTGGCCCCGTCGCCGAAGAAGGCGACCGCGACGCGCGGCTCGCCGCGCAGCTTGAAGGCGAGCGCCGAGCCGACGATCGCTGGCAGCCCGCCGCCGACCACCGCGTTCGCGCCGAGGTTGCCGCGCTCCAGGTCGTAAAGGTGCATGGAGCCCCCGTAGCCGTGACTGCAGCCCTCGACCTTGCCGTAGAGCTCGGCCATCACCTCGTTCGGGTGCGTCCCCTTCGCGATCGTATGGCCGTGGGCGCGGTGCGTGGAGGCGATCACGTCGCCCTCCTCGAGCGCGCGGCAGACGCCGACCGCGACCCCCTCCTGCCCAATCGCGACGTGGAGGAAGCCGGGCAGCTCACCGGCCCGGAAGCGCTGCTCGACCTTCTCCTCGAAGCGCCGAATCAGGAGCATCTCCCGGAGGAACTCCTTCAGGCGCTCCGCGGGCACCGTCTGCCCCTTTTCCTCCAGCGTTGCCAAAGTCACGACAAGCTAGCAGAGGGGATAATGCCGAGCGGATGGCGCTCGCAGACCGGGTCGACGAGATCGTACGCGGGCTTCCGCGCGGCTGGGAACGCGCCCGCCTCGAGCTCGCCGTGGAGGAGCCCGAGGACGCCGACCGCGCCGCGCTCATCCTCGCTCCGGCCACCCCGGGCCGCTCCGGGACGGCGTTCACGGTCTACGTCCACGGCGGCACGCGGCGGCTCGCCCCGACGCCGGAGCTCGTCCGTCGGGTCGTCTCGCGCCTCGACTCCGAGGGGATCCGGGCCCGCGTTCGCCTGGCCGGACACGAGGCCGGAGACGCCGCGGCGCCCGCGGCGGGCCCGCGCCCCGAGGAGCGCCGCTCGCTGGCGGCCTCCTGGGAGGCGCTCGTCCAGCGGCTTCCTCCCGACTGGACCGACCTCTACGCCGAGGTCGAGCTCGAATCGACCGACTACCTCGAGCGAGGCGCGCTTCTCCTCGCGCCGGTCAACCCAGCCCGCTACGGCAGCACGACCGGTCTCCGCTTCCGGTGCGCGAGGCGCGGAGGGTACGGCGCCGCAGCCGCCATGACCCGGCGGGCGCTCGAGCGGCTCGACGAGGAGGGCATCACCGGTCGCCTGCGCGTGCTTCGCGTCCTCTCGGACACGAGCCCGGCGTTCACGCAGGGCCCGGTCTGGCGCATCGGCGGCCGCTCCGTATGACGGAGCACCAGGTCTCCTGGAAGGCGATCGAGCGCGACGCCGTCGTCGTCTGCTCGGACGGCGAGAAGGCCGGCCGCGTCGCCGAGGTCGCCGGCGACCCGGACGCCGACATCTTCAACGGCCTCGTCCTCAGTCTCGGGCGCCTGAGCGGCAACCGCTACCTGCCGGCCGAGCGCGTGCGCGGGATCTGGCCCGACCGCGTGGAGGTCGACGCGAGCGCCGCCGAGCTCGAGCGCCTCCCGGACTACGAGGAGCCCGTGGCCGGCCGCATCGTCGCCGACGAGAGCTTCCTCACCCGCCTGCGCCGGCGGTTCGGCCGCTAAGAGGGGCAGGCGGCACAGGCCACGTTTCGTCAAGCCTTCCTGGTCAGCCTGCGGCGGGCGAGCCGCACCTGGACGGGGACGAGCGGGAAGACGGCGAGCTCGCGGAGGAGCAGGCGCGGCGACCACGGCGTGCGCGCGGAGGCGACGGAGATGCGTACGCCCGGGAGCAGGGCGCGGAAGAGGACGCGCGCGCGGAAGCGGTGCCACCAGGACGTGACGACGACGACGTCTCGAACGGCCAGCTCGCGGGCATGGAGCGCGGCGTTCGCCGCGTTCTCGGCGGTGACGCGCGCGTCGAGGTCGCAGAGCAGCTCGCACTCGAGCCCGGCCCAGGCCCGCCGCATCAGCTCGGCCTCGGCGAGGAGCGCGGGACGGCGCGAGCTCCCGGAGAGCAGCACCGCATCGCCGTCCGCGACGACGCCCGCGGCGTGGGCGAGCCGGGCGGCACAGATCGGATGCAGCCCGTCGCCGTTCCCGGCCGAGTAGCCGAGGACGACGACGAGGCGCCGCGCCGGCCTCATGCACGCAACTCGGCGCCGAAGCGCTCGGCCAGCGCCATGACGATGCGCTCGCGGAGCACCCGGGCATCCTCGTCCGAGAGCGTCCGCTCCGGCGAGAGGAAGGCGACGTGGAGCGCGACCGACTTCCTCCCGGCGGGGATCGGGTCGCCCCGGTAGACGTCGAAGACGCGGGCCTCGTGCAGCTCGGGGCCGGCGGCCTCGCGGGCCGCCGCGACGAGCTCGCCGGCGAGGACATCTTCGTCCACGACGAACGCCAGGTCCTGGCGAAGCGCCGGGTAGGAGATGACGTCCTCGTACACGACGCGCTCCGGCACCTGGGCGAACAGGGTCGGCAGGTCGAGCTCGAACGCGCCCCAGGAGCCTTCGAGGAGCGTCGGGTGGAGCTCGCCCACCCAGCCCGCCTCGAGCCGCGCGGCCTTGCCGGGATGGAGGAACGGCTCGCGGGTCCGCTCCAGGCGCGGCTCGATCCGCAGCGCGCCGTAGAGCGTCTCGAGGGCGCCCTTCGCGCGCGCGTAGCCGCCCGCGGCCACGGCCCCGACGTGCCAGCGCTCGTCCGGCAGCTCCTCTCCGGACGGGAGGTAGACGCGCGCCACCTCGAAGAGCGCGACGTCCTCGTTCCCCATGTTGACGTTGTGGCGGACCGCGCGCACGAGCCCCTCGAGGAGCGTCGTGCGCAGGACGGCGTGCTCGGACGTGAGCGGGTCGGGGAGGCGCAGGGCCTCCGGGTGCGGGTCGCTGCCTGCGAGGCTGAGCGTATAGACCTCCGAGAACCCCGCCCCGACGAGCGCGTCCTCGACAAGCCGCCGGAGCCGCTGATCCAGGCTGAGGCGCCCGTCCATCGCGCTGCGCAGAGGCAGCGTGAAGGGGATCTTCTCGAGCCCGTGGACTCGCGCCACCTCCTCGACGAGGTCGATCTCGCGCGTCGTGTCCCGCGCCCGCCAGGTCGGCACGGTCACCTCCCAGCCCCGGGCCACCTCGTAGCCGAGCGCGACGAGCGCGTCCTTCTGCTCCTGCTCGGGGATCTCGACGCCGACGATCCGGTTCGCCCGCTCGGGCCGGAAGGAGACGACCGGGCGCTCGGGCAGGTCGCCCCTGACGTCGGTGTCTCCGGTCCAGCGCGCGGCCGCGAGCTCGAGGAGCAGCTGCGTGGCCAGGCGGGCTGCGTGCGCGGCCAGATACGGGTCGACTCCCTTTTCCCAGCGGTTCGAGCCCTCGGTACGGAGCGAATGGCGTTCCGAGCTCCAGAGGATCGTGCCGGGCTCGAAGTTCGCCGCCTCGAGGAGGACGGAGGTCGTGCCGTCGGTGACCTCGGTGTCGAGCCCGCCCATGATCCCGGCGAAGGCAATCGCCCGCTCGGCGTCGGCGATCACGAGGTCGGCCGGGTCGAGCTTCCGAAGGACGCCGTCGAGGCTCGTGAACTCTTCGCCCGGGCGCGCGCGGCGAACGACGATGCGCCCCCCGCCGAGCGTGTCGAAGTCGAACGCGTGCAGCGGGTTTCCGAGCGCGAGCATGACGTAGTTGGTCACGTCGACGACGTTCGAGATGGGACGCATCCCGGCCGCCGTGATGCGCGACTTCAGCCAGGCCGGCGAGGGGCCGACGCGGACGTCGCGGAAGAGGCGCCCGATGTAGCGCGGGCAGCCCTCGAGGTCCTCCACGACGACGGCCGGCGTCTCCTCGCCGGTCGGCTCGCGCTCCTCTCCGGGCATGAGCCGGAGCTCTGCCTCGAAGAGCGCCGCAACCTCGCGCGCGATCCCGTACACCGAGAGGCAGTCGGGCCGGTTCCGGGTCACCTCGATCTCGAGGACCTCGTCGCCGAGCGGAAGGACGTCGCCGAGCGGCGTCCCGGGCTCCCATGCCTCCGGCAGGACGAGGATCCCGGTGTGGTCCTCCCCGATTGTCAGCTCCTTCTCGGAGAGGATCATGCCGTCGGAGACGGTGCCGCGGAGCTTCGCACGCTCGAGGGTCCGCCCGTCGGGCAGGACGGCGCCGGGCAGCGCCACGGCGACGGTGGCGCCGGCGCCGAAATTCCAGGCGCCGCAGACGATCTGGCGCGGCTCGGCCTCCCCCACGTCCACGCGGCAGAGCTGCAGCCGGTCCGCGTTCGGGTGCTTGCCCGCCTCGAGCACCCGCCCGACGCGGTAGAGCCCGAGGTTGCCGTCCACGTCGGTCACACCGCGGCGCGACACGCGGTCCACCTCCCCGGTCGCGATCGCGAGCCGGTCAGCGATCTCGGCCGTGGTCGCGTCGACCTCGACGTACTCGCGAAGCCAGGAGACCGGGACCTTCATGTCAGGCGGACACTAGAACTGGCTCAGGAGGCGGAGGTCGTTCTCCCACAGCATCCCCAGCGCGGGCAGGCCGTGGCGGAGCATGGCGACCCGCTCGAGGCCCATCCCGAAGGCGAAGCCGCTCCATTCTTCGGGATCGAGGCCGACGAACTCGAAGAGCGCCGGGTCGACCATCCCGGAGCCCGCGATCTCGATCCAGCCCGAGAAACGGCACACCTGGCAGCCCACGCCGTCGCACAGGAAGCACGACACGTCGGGCTCGAGGGAGGGCTCGGTGAAGGGGAAGTCGTGCGTGCGGAAGCGCATCTCGCGCTCCTCGCCGAAGAGCGCGCGCATCGTGTGCAGGAGCGTTCCCTTCAGGTCGCCCATCGTGATGCCGCGGTCGATCGCGAGGCCCTCGACCTGGTGGAAGACGGGCGT
>DASTBX010000042.1:0-5111 GCA_035711645.1 Gaiellaceae bacterium | reverse complement strand
GGGGAAGTCGTGCGTGCGGAAGCGCATCTCGCGCTCCTCGCCGAAGAGCGCGCGCATCGTGTGCAGGAGCGTTCCCTTCAGGTCGCCCATCGTGATGCCGCGGTCGATCGCGAGGCCCTCGACCTGGTGGAAGACGGGCGTGTGCGTGGCGTCGGGCGTGTCGCGCCGGTAGACCCGGCCGAGCGAGACCATGTAGATCGGCGGCGGCTGCAGCTCCATCACGCGGATCTGCGAGGGCGAGGTCTCGGTGCGGAGGAGCACGTCGCCGTCCAGGAAGACCGACTGGAGCGGCGAGCGCGCCGGGTGGTCGGGCGGGAAGTTGAGCCCGTCGAAGTTGTAGCGCGTCGTCTCGACCTCGCGGCCGTCCACGACGCCGTAGCCAAGCCCGAGGAAGAGGTCCTCGACCTCGCGGCGGATCTGGGTGATGAGATGGAGGTGCCCCCGCGGCCTCGCCTCGCCGGGCAGGGTGACGTCGAGGACCTCCTCGGTGAGGCGGCGGTCGAGGTCGTCGCGCTCCAGCTCGCCCTGGCGCAGGGCGAGCTGCTCCTCGAGCCCCTGGCGGAGCGTGTTGAGGACACGGCCGGTCTCCGGGTCCCGGACCTCGCGGAGCACCTGCTTCAGCTCGCTCTTGCGGCCCAGGTAGCGGACACGCGCGTCGTCCAACTCGGACAGGGTCGATGCGCCCGCAATGGCGCTTCGGGCCTCGTTTTCGAGCGCCTTCGGATCCACCGGGCGAGCGTATCATCGGGCCGATGAGCGCCTACGACGCGATCGCCGAGCTCTACGACCCGTGGAGCCGCAGCGTCACGGAGGACGTCGACTTCTACGTCGCCGAGGCGCGGAAGGCGGGCGGGCCGGTCGTCGAGCTCGGCGTCGGGACGGGACGGATCGCCGTCCCGGTGGCGGCGGCGGGCGTCCCGGTGATCGGCGTCGACTCGTCGGAGCGGATGCTCGAGGTGTGCCGGCGGCGGGCCGCGAAGGCGGGCGTCGAGCGCCTGCTCGACCTTCGGCTGGGAGACCTGCGCGACCCGCCGGTCGAGGAGCGCGTCCGGCTCGTCACCTCGCCCTTCCGGGCGCTGCTCCACCTCGACTCCGACGCCGACCGCCGGGCGGCCCTCGCGGCCGCGTTCACGCTTCTCCTGCCCGGTGGCCGCTTCGTCTTCGACGTCTTCGCGCCGAGCCGGCAGGACGTCGAGGAGACGCACGGCCGCTGGCTGGAGCGAGAGCCGGGCATCTGGGAGCGCGCCGACTGGGACCTGGAGCGCCGCGTCCTCACGCTGCACGTGCGGGGGCTCGACTCCGAGGCCGCGATGCACCTCTCGTGGCTCCCCGTGGACGAGTGGCGCGCGCTCCTCGAGGCGACGGGCTTCCAAGTCGTCGCCTGCTACGGCTGGTTCGACCTTAGCCCCCACGCGGGCGGCGAGGACACCGTCTGGCTCGCGCGGCGTCCCTCGCGGCCACGGCCGGGGGCTGACCCCGGCCGTGACCGGACGGGACGCGGCCGCTCGCGCGAACGCGCGAGCGGGTCTTGGCGCCTGTCGCGCCCGCGAGGCGGTCGAGCGGCGCAAGCCATGCCACCGGGAGCCACGCCAGGGGTCTGACCCCTGGCGTGGCCCGAGGGGACGCTTTCACGTGCCCCAGCCGGCGTGCGGCTCGCGGTGGCCGGGCTCGACGTGCCAGTACTCGCGGAGGGCCGCGCAGCGGCCGTCCGGGGCGAAACGCAGAAGCAGGCAGCCGGGAAGGGTGATCTCCTCGCCGCCGTCGCGCATGGTCGCCCACCACTCCACGACGACGCGGTCGCCCGCGACGATCGGCGCGCCCATGCGGACGTCGGCGTCCTCCTGCGTCGACGTCGCCCGCTCCCAGTAGGCGCGGATCGCGTCGGAGCCGACGCTCGGCTCCCGGAAGGGGCTCGAGCGGTACTCCGCGTCCTCCGTGAAGAGGGAGACCACCGCGTCGGCGTCGCGCTCGCGCCAGGCGCGGCCGTACTCGTCCACCCAGGTCTGCACGTTCATCGCCTCCGCCTCCGTTCGTAGAGCGCGATCGCGCCTGCGACCGCGACGTTCAGCGATTCGGCTCGACCCGCCTGTTCGATCGTGGCACGGCCCTCGCACCCGGCGAGGACCTCGTCCGGCAGGCCCACGCGCTCGGCGCCGAGGACGAACGTCAGCGCCGCCGGGAGCTCGACCTCCGGCAGCGGCGTTCCTCCCCGGGGGACGAGCGCCACGCGCGGCGCCGGCGCCTCGGCGAACGGAGCCAGCGGCACGCGGAAGATCGCGCCGGCCGACGCGCGCAGCGCCTTCGGCCCGGTCGGGTCGGCGCAGCCGGGCGAGAGGGCCACGAAGGCGGGGCCCAGAGCGTCGGCCGCCCGCACGAGGGTGCCGAGGTTCCCGGGGTCCGCCACCCGCCAGAGCGCCAGCCCCACCGGCCGCTCGACGCCGCGCGGCAGGTCGGCCCGCCGGAACACGGCGACGACCCGGCCCGGGTGCGGGAGCGTCGAGAGCCCCGCCAGGAGCTCCGGAGCGACCTCCTCCGCCCCGCTCAGCCGGCTCTCGAGCGCCGGCCGCTCCGCGTCCACGAGCGCCTCCACGGGCTCGAGGCCGGCGTCGAGCCCGGCGGCGACCAGGTCCTCGCCCTCGCAGGCGAAGAGCCCGAGCTTCTCCCGCTGCCGCCGCGACTCGAGCTTGCGCACGAGCTTGAGGCGCGGGTTCGCGGCCGACGTGATCAGCGCGAGGCGCCTAGAGCGCGGCCTTCGCCCGCTCCGCGATCTTGGCGAACGCGGCCGGGTCGGAGACGGCGAGATCGGCGAGCGTCTTGCGGTCGAGCTCGATGTTCGCCTTCCGGCAGCCGGCGACGAACTGGTTGTACGAGAGGCCCTCGGCCCTGGCGGCCGCGTTGATGCGCACGATCCAGAGCCGGCGGAAGACGCGCTTCCGGCGCTTGCGGTCGCGGTAGGCGTGGTTGTCGGCCTTCTGGACGGCCTCCTTCGCCTTGCGGTACGAGACCGAGCTCTGGCCCACGTAGCCCTTGGCGCGGTCGAGGACCTTGCGGCGCTTCTTGCGCGCGTGAACGGATCGCTTGACGCGAGGCATGCTCTCCCTCCTCTTCCCGCTACCGCCCGAGCAGGCGCTTCACGTCGCGGACGTCGGTCTCGTTCACGGCGTTGTCGCGGCGGAAGCCGCGCCGCCTCTTGGCGCTCTTCTTCTCCAGATTGTGGCTCTGCATGGCGTGGCGCCGCAGCACGCGGCCCGCGCCGGTCACCTTGAACCGCTTCTTGGCGGCCGAGTTCGTCTTCTGCTTAGGCACTTTGCACTGCTCCTACCTCTCGTCCTGCGGCCCTGTGCGGGGCGAGCACCATGACCATGTTCCGTCCGTCCTGCAGCGGCGGCGACTCGATCGAGCCGAGCTCCTTCACGTCCTCGGCCAGGCGCATGAGCAGGTCCCGGCCCCGTTCGGGATGAGTCTGCTCGCGGCCCCGGAACATGATCGTCACCTTCACCTTCGCGCGCGCGCTCAGGAAGCGGACGACGTGGCCCTTCTTCGTCTCGTAGTCGTGGACGCCGATCTTGGGACGGAGCTTGATCTCCTTGACCTGAATCTGGGACTGGTGCTTGCGGGCGGTCTTGGCCTTCTGCTCCTGCTCGTACTTGTACTTGCCGTAGTCCATGATCCGGCAGACCGGCGGGTCGGCGTTGGGCGCCACCTCGACCAGGTCGAGATCCTTGGAGTAGGCGTACTCGAGCGCTTCGGCCGTCGGCTTGATGCCGACCTGGCTTCCGTCCGAGTCGACGAGGCGGACACGCGGGACGCGAATCGCCTCGTTGATCCGCGTCGTGTCCTGCTGCGGCCTCGCCTGCTCGAACCTGCGCCGCGGCCTCAATTGAACGTCACCAAGTTGTGCTGCTTCCTCCTCCTAGAACAACGAAAAGCTGCACGCAGGCAGCTCGTCTGTTCCCCGATTCGGTTGAACCTCCGCTGAGCGCTCGGCTCCGGAGGTGAGGAAACGATGCTCCTGCTTGCAGAGGTCAGAGTCTAGCAGCGGCGCGGAGCTCGTCGGCGAGCGCGGCGGCGGAGAGCACCGATTGTTCACCGTGCCGACGCCGGACCGACACGGCATCCTCGCTCTCGCGGTCGCCCCAGACGACGACGTAGGGCACCTTCTCGAGCTCCGCGTCGCGGATCCGCCGGCCGAGCGTCTCGACGCGCTCGTCCACGGTCGCCCGGAAGCCCTCGGCCCGCAGGCGGTCGGCCAGCGACTCGACGTGCGGCCGGTGGCCCTCGCCCACGGGGAGGATCCGCACCTGCTCGGGCGCCAGGAAGAGCGGCAGGTCGCCGCCGGTATGCTCGAGGTAGACGCCGACGAAGCGCTCGATCGAGCCGAGGAGCGCCCGGTGGATCAGCGCGGGGGTGTGCTCGGCGTTGTCCTCTCCCTGGTAGACGAGACCGAAGCGCTTGGGCATCTGGAGGTCGAGCTGCACGGTGCCGAGCTGCCAGCTCCGACCGAGCGAGTCGTCCATGTGCAGGTCGATCTTGGGGCCGTAGAACGAGCCCTCGCCCTCACTCGGCGTGTACTCGAGGCCCTTCGCGGCGAGCGCCCGCACGAGCTCCCCCTCTGCGAGATCCCAGTCCTCGTCCGTGCCCAGCCGGTTCTCCGGGCGGAGGGAGAGCTCGACCCGCATGTCGAGCTCGAACAGGTCGTAGAGGTAGTAGGCGTAGTCGAGACAGCCCAGCAGCTCCTCCTGCACCTGGTCGAGCGTGCAGAAGATGTGCGCGTCGTCTTGGACGAAGTGGCGCACCCGCAAGAGGCCGTGGAGGACGCCGGAGAGCTCGTTGCGGTGCAGGTTGCCCGCCTCGGCGATCCGCAGCGGGAGCTCCCGGTAGCTGTGGGGGGAGAGCGAGTAGAGCAGGCAGTGGCCCGGGCAGTTCATCGGCTTGAGGCCGTATTCCCTGCCCTCGATCTCGAGCTGGAACATGTGCTCCCGGAACTTCTCCCAGTGCCCGGACGTGCGCCAGAGCTCGGAGTCGTAGAGCTGCGGCGTGCGCACCTCCTCGTAGCCGCGAAGCGCGTTCTCGCGCCGGCGCAGGTCCTCGAGGACGTTCCAGACGACCAT
>DASTBX010000041.1:0-7450 GCA_035711645.1 Gaiellaceae bacterium | reverse complement strand
ACGGCGGGGTCGGGCAGGCGGTAGCCCGCGTGCTCGCTCGTCGGCGGGTCGAAGAGCGGCGCTGGCTCGGGCGACTCGGCCTCCTCGGGCTCGGCAGGCGGGTCGCGGTGGAGCTGCTCGACGAGGACGGGCTGCTGCGGGGGCGCGTCCCCGACGACGTCCGGGTAGGCCTGCTCGCCGTCCACCGGCGGGCGCTGCGGCGCGTAGCCGTTGGCTTCGGCGCCTGCGGGCGCCGGGTCGCTCGGCGGGATGCGGACGGCCTCGACGGTGCGGCGCGCCGCCGCTGCCGTGTCGCGCGCCACGAGGGCCGAGCGGCGCAGGAGTGCCCCCAGGGAGGCTCCGGTGAGGAGGAGCGCGCCGGCCCAGCAGAGGAAGAGGCCGAGGATGAACATGCCCGTGCCGCCGAGGAGGCGCCCGAAGACGGCGTCGAGCGCCGTCCCGAGGGCGCCACCGCGCTCCTCTCCCAGCAGCATCATGGCGCCGCCGCAGAGGAGCACGAGCCCCGTGCGGAAGGGCTTCACGTCGACGAGCGAGGCGCGGGCGACCATGAGCGCGCCGAGGGCGACGAGCACGAGCGGCACGCCGACCCGAGCCGCGCCGAGAAGCGAGTCCAGCCAGTCGGCGATCGTCGTGCCGACGAGACCGCCGTTCCCCTCGAGCCAGGTGACGAACGCGAGGAAGAGGCCGGCGCAGAGCAGTCCCAGCCCGAGCAGCTCGTGGTTGGCGTGCCCGCGCTGCCGGCGCTTGCGCGTCGACTTGCGGACGCGCGAGGGCGACTTCGGGCGAAGGCGAGCGGGACGCTTCTTCCGCGCCATGGCAGCCGTTTTCGCGGGCCGCGCCCCCGCTCCTGCAAGCGGCGTCCGCTTCGATAGCGTGGGCCGGGCCTGCGATGACGCGAGGAGCACGCGAGAGACTCCGCAACCCGTTCGGCTGGGAATGCAACTGCGCGGAGGACTGCTGGTGCCGGACGACGCGGTGGGGCTTCTGGCTCATGTACTACATCCCGCCCAGGTTCCACCGCTTCCCGCGCGAGCGCTGACGCCGCGGCGTCTCGCTCGCGCGTTCGCCGGCCTCCCCGAGTAACGGACCGCTACTCGGCCGGCCCGAGCGACTCGATGCGCTCGCAGAGGAGCTCGAGGAAGGCCGGCGCGTCGATGTCCGTGCCGACGTCGGCGTTCGGCTCCTTGCCCGTCCGGCGCCAGAGGTCGACGACGGTGCGCCCGCGGCAGAGCTCCGACTCGCGGTCCACGTCGACGTGCCGGTGCACCGTCTCGACGAGCCCCGGCCGAAGGACGTGCGCGACCGCGACGGCGTCGTGGATCGGGGCCCCCTCGAAGCCGTAGGTCTCCCGGTGGAAGCGGACGAAGTAGTCGTGCAGCTCGGCGACGAACCGCCCCACTGCGCCGGAGGCGCGCAGGCGCTCCACGTGCGCCGGCATCATGAGCGCCTTGTGCGTGACGTCGAGCCCGATCATGGTCACCGGCACGCCGCTTCGGAACACGCGCCAGGCCGCCTCGGGGTCGACGTAGACGTTGAACTCGGCCGCAGGGGTCACGTTTCCCTCGGCGATGGCGCCACCCATGATCACGATGCGCTCGACGTTGGCCGCAGCCTCGCGATGGCGCGCGAGCAGGAGCCCGACGTTCGTCAGCGGGCCGACGGGGACGAGCGTGACGGGGCGCGCCGACGTGAGGATGCGCTCGGCGAGGAAGTCGACGGCGTGCTGCGCCACCGGCCGGCTCGCCGGGGCGGGGAGCGCCGGCCCCTCCAGCCCCGACTCCCCGTGGACGTAGGCGCCGACGACGAGGTCGCGCGCGAGGGGGCGGTCGGCGCCGGCCGCGACCGGCACGTCCGAGCGGCCGACGAGCTCGAGCACGCGGAGAGCGTTCGCCGTCGTCTTCTCGAGCGTCTGGTTCCCGGCGACCGTCGTGACGCCGAGGAGGTCGAGCTCCGGGCTCGCGAGCGCGAGCAGGAGCGCGATCGCGTCGTCGTGGCCCGGGTCGCAGTCGAGGAGAATCGGGATCGGCTCGTTCATACGCGCAGTATCCCGTCCACCTCCGCCGCCGTGGGCAGCGACGGCTGCGCGCCCGGCCGCGAGGCTGCGAGCGCGCCCGCGGCGCAGGCCCGCCGGAGCGCCTCCTCGCGCCCGCGACCCTCGAGCAGCGAGACGACGAGGCAGGCGGTGAAGGCGTCGCCGGCGGCCGTGCCGTCGACGGCCTCGACCTCGGGAGGGACGGCGCGCGCGACCTCCTCGCCGTCCTCGAGGAGGACGGCGCCCTCGGCGCCGAGCGTCAGCGCGGCGAGCGGCGGCGTCGCGGGCAGCGCGTCGAGCTCGTAGCGGTTGACGACGACGAGGTCGACGCGGCGGACGAGCTCCGCGGGGAGCGCCCCGGCGGGCGCCGCGTTCAGGCAGAAGAAGTCGGCGCCGCGGGCCGCGGCCTCCACGACGTCCAGCGGGATCTCGAGCTGGCAGAGAACGGCTCCCGTGACCGTGCGCGGGCGCAGGTGCGCGTTGGCACCCGGCGCGACGACGATCACGTTCTCGCCCGCCGCGTCCACGAGGATGAGCGCGACGCCTGTGGGCGCCTCGACGCGCTCGACGTCCAGCTGCACGTTCGCGCCGACCAGCCCGGCGAGCGCCTCCTCCGCGAACGCGTCCTCGCCGACGCAGCCGGCCATCGTCACGTCCGCGCCCAGGCGCGCGGCCGCGACCGCCTGGTTCGCCCCCTTGCCGCCTGGCACGCGCTCGAAGGTCGCGCCGGAGACGGTCTCGCCCGGCTCCGGGAGCCGCTCGCACCGTGCGACGAGGTCGAGGTTGACGCTGCCGACGACCGTGAGGCTAGGCGCCAAGGACCGTCGGGCTAGGCGGCAAGCGCGCGCAGGTCGTCGAGGCAGCCGTCGAGCAGGTTCTCCCGCAGGTCGAAGAGGCCGGCCCAGAGCGAGTCGCGGTCGGGCGCCGACTCGATCCGCGCGGAGTCGGCGAGGACCTGGAGCGCACGGACGAGCACGGCCAGCTCCAGGTAGGCGTGCGCGACGCGATGCGGCGCCGCCACGACGCCGGCGCGCCTCAGCACGGCGTCCCACTCGAGGACCTCCCCCGCACCCGGCTCGCCGTACCACGAGCGGCCCTCCGCGCCCTGCGGCTCCAGCTCGAGCAGGAAGCGCCCCAGCGGCCCGTCGAGGCCGGCCAGCGCCGTCTCGGCGCGCTCGGCCGCGCGGCGGAACGCGGCTTGCCGCCGCTCGGGGGTGGACGGCTGCGGCTCGCCGCGCGCCCAGCGCTCGAGCAGGCGGCAAAAGGCGAGCGCCGCCACCTCGCTCGCGCTCAGCGAGCGGATGAGGCGCGCGGTCGTCCTCTCGGACACGCCGTAGGAGCGCACGAGCTCCTGCCAGCCGCGGGAGTGCGTCTCGGTCATTGCCTCTAACTAGTACACGAACTCCGTGAGAACGCGTACCGTTCTCCCTCGTGGCCACCTACGACGCCGTCCGCGACCTGCCGCTCGAGATCGAGTCGTACGCCCTCGAGGGCCGCGAGGTCGCGGTCTCGAGCGAGTTCACGCGGCGCACGACGGTGATCCACCTGGAGGGCGGCGGACACGCGGGCGTCGGCGAGGACGTCACCTACGACGGCGAGGCGCAGCTGGCGCTCCAGGCCGAGGGCCCGGTGTTCCCGCTCGCCGGGAAGCACACTCTCGACTCGTTCTCGCAGCTCCTCGACCGGCTCTCGCTCTTCCCCGCCGAACCGAGCATGCCGGCCTTCCTCGACTACCGGCGCTGGGCGTTCGAGAGCGCAGCGCTCGACCTCGCGTTGCGCCAGGCCGGCCTCTCCCTCGCCGAGGCGGTCGGCCGTCAGGCGCGTCCCGTTACCTTCGTCGTCTCGCTCCGCATCGAGGCACCGCCCTCGATCGAGCCGGTCGGGACACTGCGGGAGCGCTACCCGACGCTCCGCTTCAAGCTCGACCCCACCGCCGAGTGGACGGAGGCGCTCGTCGCGGAGCTGGCCGCGCTCGACGGGATCGACACGCTCGACCTCAAGGGCGCCTACAAGGGCACGCCGGTCGACCAGGCCGGGGACCCGGAGCTGTACCGCCTCGTGGCCGAGAGCTTCCCCGGCGCCTGGATCGAGGACCCCGACCTGAACGAGCGCACCGATCCCGTCCTCGAGCCGCACCGCGGCCGGATCACGTGGGACGCGCCGATCCACTCGGCCACCGACGTCGAGGCGCTCCCCTTCGCGCCGAAGACGCTGAACTTCAAGCCGTCGCGCTTCGGGAGCGTCCAGCGGCTCTTCGAGGGCTACGACTACTGCGCCGAGCGCGGCATCGCCATCTACGGCGGCGGCCAGTGGGAGCTCGGCCCGGGCCGCGGGCAGATCCAGTACCTCGCCTCCGTCTTCCATCCGGACACGCCGAACGACGTCGCGCCGGCGGCGTTCAACATCCACCGCCACGACCCGCCTCCCGGCCTGCCGACGAGCCCGCTCGAGCCGCAGCCGAGCGCGTCCGGCTTCCGCTGGGCCGACGAAACCCGCTAGACCTCGACGACGACCGGGAGGATCATGGGCCGGCGGCCGGTGCGCTCCGAGACGAGCCTGCCGACGTTGTCGTGGATGTGCTCCTGGAGGAGCTTGAGCTCCGAGACGTGCTGCTCGAGGCAGTCGGCGATCGTGCGCTCGGCCTCCCGCCTCGCCTCCTCGAGCAGGGCCGACGACTCGGCGAAGCCGCGCGAGATCACCTCCGGCTCCCCGATCTCACGCCCGTTCTGCGAGCCGATGGTGGCGACGACGATGAGGACACCGTCCTCGGAGAGGTGACGCCGGTCGCGGAGGGCGACGTCCTGCACGTCTCCGACGCCGAGGCCGTCCACGAACGTGAGGCCCACCTCGAGCTGGCCGGTGAGGCGCGCGACGCCGCCCCGCAGCTCGACGACGGAGCCGTTCTCGGCCAGCACGATCCGGTCGGCGGGGACGCCGCTCTCGCGCGCCAGCCGGGCCTGGGCCGCCAGCATGCGGAACTCGCCGTGCACGGGCATGACGTTGCGCGGGCGCAGGAGCGCGAGCACGGTGCGGATCTCCTCCGCGTTCCCGTGGCCGGAGACGTGCACGGGCGCGATCTCCTGGTGGAGCACCTCCGCCCCCGACTTCGCGAGCCGGTTGATTGTGTCGTGCACGCGCAGCTCGTTCCCCGGGACGGGCTTCGCGGAGATGATGACCGTGTCGCCCTCCTCGATGGCGACGTGCGGATGGTCGTGGTAGGCCATGCGCGTGAGCGCCGACATCGGCTCGCCCTGGCTGCCCGTGCAGAGGATCATCGTCTCCTCGGGCCGGAGCGAGTCGAGGTCGTCTGGCCGTACGATCACGTCGTCCGAGACGTCGAGGTAGCCGAGGTTGCGCGCGATGTTCACGTTCTTGCGCAGCGAGCGGCCGATCAGGCAGACCTTGCGGCCGGTGTCCGCGGCCACGTCGATCGCCTGCTGCATGCGATGGACGTTGGAGGCGAAGGACGCGACCAGCACGCGTCCCTGCCGCTGCGGGATGAGGTGGCGGAACACCTCCCCGACCGTGCGCTCCGACTCGGTGACTCCAGGCCGCTCGGCGTTCGTCGAGTCGCCGAGCAGCAGGTCGACGCCCCGGTTCCCGAGCTCTGCGAGCTTGCCGAGGTCGGTGCGGAAGCCGTCGACGGGCGTGTGGTCAATCTTGTAGTCGCCGGTCACGACGAGACGGCCGCCGGGCGTCTCGAGGGCGACGGCGACCGCGTCGGGGATCGAGTGCGCCATGCGGACGAACTCGGCCCGGAAGGGGCCGACCTGCACGTGTCCCTTCTCGGGCTCGATCTCGACCAGGTCGGCGGCGCGCATGAGACCGTGCTCGTCGAGCTTCGACTTCACGAGCCCGAGGGTGAGGCGCGTCGCCCACACCTCCGGCACGTCCACCTCCCGCATCAGGTACGGGAGCGAGCCGACGTGGTCCTCGTGGCCGTGCGTGAGGACGACGGCCCGGATGTCGGCGCGCCGCTCGCGCAGGTACTCGAAGTCGGGGAGGACGAGGTCGACGCCGAGATGCTCGTCCCGCGGGAAGGAGAGGCCCGAGTCGACGACGACGAGCCCGCCGTCCGACTCGATCACGGTCATGTTCTTGCCCACCTCGCCGAGACCGCCGAGCGGGATGACGCGCGTGCTCTCGGACATCCGGGGAAGTCTATGCGTCGGCGTCGGACCGCTCCGCTCGGCTAGCCTCCCTGGTCATGGCTGCGACGACCGACCGGGCGGCGCTGCTCGGGGCGATCGGCCGGACGCCGGTGGTCCGGCTCGAGCGCCTGGCCGGACCGGACGTCGGCGAGGTCTGGATCAAGCTCGAGTCGGCGAACCCGACCGGCTCCTACAAGGACCGCATGGCCCTCGCCATGATCGAGGGCGCCGAGCGGACCGGCCGCCTGCGCCCCGGGCAGACGGTCGTGGAGTACACGGGCGGGAGCACCGGCTCGTCGCTCGCCTTCGTGTGCGCCGTGAAAGGGCATCCTCTCCGGATCGTCACCTCGGACGCCTTCGCCCCCGAGAAGCTCGCCACGATGCGGGCCTTCGGGGCGCAGCTCGAGGTGATCCCGAGCCCGGCGGGCATCACGCCGGACCTCCTCCCGACCATGATGGAGCGCGCCGCCGAGATCGTGGAGGAGGTCGACGGCTACGCCACCGACCAGTTCCGGAACCGCGACATGATCGACGGCTACGCCGAGCTCGGCCGCGAGTTGCTCGACCAGCTCGAGGGGCGCCTCGACGCCTTCTGCTCGTACGTCGGCACCGCAGGCTGCTTCCTCGGGGTCACGCGCGCGCTGCGGGAGGAGCTCCCGACCGTCCACCGTGTCGTCGTCGAGCCCGCGGAGTCGCCCGTCATCTCGGGCGGCGTCCCCGGGACCCATCACATCGAGGGCGGCGGCGTCGGCTTCTGGCCGCCGCTCCTCTCGGCGGGCGACTTCGACGAGGTGATCGCCGTCCCGGAGGCGGAGGCGATGGAGACGGCGCGACGCGTCGCGCGGGAGGAAGGGCTCCTCTGCGGCCCCTCGACCGGGGCGAACATCGTGGTGGCGCTCGAGCTCGCCCGCCGTCTCGGGCCCGGCGCCCGCGTCGCGACGACGAACGTCGACTCGGGTCTCAAGTACCTCGACGGCGACCTGCACGCCGTCTGAGCGGCGGCGCGCGCCTCAGACCCGGGCGCCCTGGAGGACGCCCGCGCGCTCGAGGGCGTCCCGGATCACCATTCGCTCCTCCTCGCTCGCCTCGACGAGCGGGAGCCGCAGGCCGCCGACGTCGTGGCCGAGCATCGCCAGCGCCGCCTTGACGGGAATCGGGTTGGTCGTGACGGCGAGGGCCTCGATCACGGGGCGGAGCTCGTCCTCGACGGCGCGCGCGCCCTCGAGGTCGCCGGCCCGGAACCGGTCGACGAGCCCCCGCACGCGGC
>DASTBX010000040.1:0-10919 GCA_035711645.1 Gaiellaceae bacterium | reverse complement strand
CGCGAGGGCCGCCTCGGCCAGACCGAACCCGAGCGGATCCCTTTCTTCTGCGAGTGCAGCCGGGCTGACTGCTACGAGCCGGTCTGGCTGACGGCCGACGCATACGACGAGCGCCGCGTCAAGGCGCAGGATCCGCTCATCTTGCCCGGCCACGACTCCGGATCCGGGAGCACACGATGAGTGCCGATCGGCCCTAGTCCTCCTTGGCACCATCCGGGCTCTGGTCGAACTCCCGGTCGAGCGCGCCCCCTTCGTTTTCCCAGTCGTCCTCCTCGGAATGGCGCCGGGAGCGTTCTCGCGACGGCGGGTCTTCTCCCTCGGCGGCGGCCTCGGCCGCTCGCCAGTGGGCCTCCTCGGACCGCTCCCGGTCCCGGTCAGCGCGTTCCTGTTCTTCCCGCTCCTCGCTCATGTGCTCGGAGCATAGACGCGCGACCGGCTCAGCCGTCCGATCCTGTTCGGATCAGCAATTCACTGAACATGCCTGTGTGCTGGAAATGACCCTGAGATCGAGCTCGGGGGATTTTTGAATCACCGAGCGCCTACATGATCTATCCAAAGGCGAATATATGCGTCGATCATTAGGTAGGTTCCGGAATCAGGGGAGGGGGTTTTAGGCAGCGGCCAAAAACCCAGAGCCGGAGCTGCCCCCGCAGCGAGGAGAGGTGATACAATCCCTATTGCTTCTGACCTAGATTCCTCGCCCCTCAGGCGAAGCACCGCAAGGTGCTCGGCTCGTAGGTCGGCTCGGTCAGGAGCACCTATGCGAAGGAGGCCACGATGGCCACCGCCACCCCAGACTCTGCCGGCCAGCATGGTGAGCTGAGGCTCGCCGACGGTGACCCCGACATCACTCACTCGGGGTCCGGGCGCGACCGGTTCAACGTCAAGTTCACACTGACGGGGATCAATCTCCTCGAGCTCCAGAACGTCCTCACCCCTCGCCTGGGAGGAGTCGGAGTCGAGCGCCTGCATCGGGTCGGGACGACCATGACGCTCTACGGGATCGAGCACGGTCGGGAGGCCGAGGTCCTGTCCGCGGTGGAAACCGCGATCGCCGACGTCAATCGGGCACGTCGGGCGGGCCGCGAGGACGCGGAGCGGCAGCGCTCGGTCACCGAAGCGGCGGAAGCCGTCTCGGAGACTCAACTCGAGGCGGTTCGCGAAAGCTTCCGGGAAGCCGGACGATCGACTTAGCCCGTCGATACGTTTGGGTTGCCGGAGCCTTTGCGAGGGGATTCGCGAGCTTCCTGCTCCCAGCGAACAGACGAAGAACCCCGCCTGAGCGGGGTTTTCGTCCAGCAGGGCCGGCAGGACTCGAACCTGCAACCCCCGGTTTTGGAGACCGGTGCTCTGCCAGTTGAGCTACGGCCCTAGGCGGGTCCGGCGAAAGGGCATTGTACCGGGGTGCGCCGGAGGCCCCTGGGAGCGCTCTTCGCCGTCCTCGCGGCCGGGTTCGCCGGCGTCGCGCTCCTGGCGGCGCTCGCGGGCGGGGCGGCCTGGGTGGTCGCGGTCGCCGCCGGAGTCCTCGCCGTCTGGATGGGCGAGTCGGCCTTCCGGATGCTTCGCTAGACGCTCGCAGCCGCAAGGGCCGCCGCGCACCGTATCCTCCCTGCGATGGTGGAGCGGGGAGACGACACCCAGGCGCTCTGGCAGCAGTTCAAGCGCACCGGCGATCGGGCGCTGCGCGACCGGCTCATCCTCACCTACGCGCCGCTCGTCAAGTACGTGGCCGGGCGGCTGGGGAGCGGCCTGCCGGCGCACGTGGAGGAGGGCGATCTCGTCTCCTACGGCCTGCTCGGGCTGATCGGCGCCATCGAGCGGTTCGATCCCGACCGCGACATCAAGTTCGAGACGTACGCGATCGCGCGGATCAAGGGCTCCATCATCGACGAGCTGCGCTCGATGGACTGGGTCCCACGCTCCGTCCGCGCGCGCGCGCGTGACATCGAGCGGACGATCGCCTCGCTCGAGGCAAAGCTGACCCGGGCGCCGACCGACGAGGAGATTGCGCGCGCCCTCGGGATCACCGAGGAGGAGTTCCAGGAGTCCCTCCTGGAGATCTCGCGTACGTCGATCGCCGCGCTCGACGAGCTCTGGGCGAGCTCCAGCTCGGGCGGCGATCCGGTCGCGCTCATCGACACGATCGAGGACCCGCAGGCCGCCGAGCCCCAGTCGGCGATGGCGCACACGGAGCTGCGGGAGGCACTCGGCGAGGCGATCGCCCGCCTGCCGGAGCGCGAGAAGCTCGTCGTGACGCTCTACTACTACGAGGAGCTGACGCTGCGGGAGATCGGGGAGGTCCTCGGGGTGACGGAGTCGCGCGTCTCGCAGCTCCACACCAAGGCGATCCTGCGCCTCAAGGCGCGCCTCTCTTCCTCGAACGGCCGCACCACGCACGACTGAGGCGCCTGGGCTGCCTCCCTGCTCGTAGCGGGTAAACTCGCCCACCGTGCCAGCCTTCGAGCCGAGCAAGATCCGGAACGTCGCCGTCGTCGGCCATCGAGGCACGGGAAAGACCTCGCTCGTCGAGGCGATGCTCTTCCAGGCCGGCGCAACGAACCGCCTCGGCTCGGTCGAGGCCTCGACGACGATCTCGGACTGGGACGAGGACGAGCAGCGCCGCCAGATGTCGCTCGCTGCCTCCGTCTGCCACCTCGAGTGGCAGGGGCGGAAGATCAACCTCGTCGACACGCCGGGCGACCCGGGCTTCCAGGCCGACACCCTCGCCTCGCTGCGCGTGGTCGAGGGCGCGCTCATGGCCGTCAACGGCGTCAACGGGGTCGAGGTGCAGACGACGCGCCTCTGGGAGCGCTGCGACAACCTCGGCCTCTGCCGCGTCGTCTTCGTGACGATGCTCGACCGCGAGCGCGCGGACTTCTTCGCCGCGCTCGAGGGCCTGCGGAGTCAGCTCTCGAATCGCTGCGTCGCCGTGCAGATCCCGATCGGCCACGAGCACGAGCTGAAGGGCATCGTCGACCTCTTCCACATGCGCGCGTACATGGATCCGGGCGGCGAGCGCGAGTCGAAGCCCGTCGACATCCCCGAGGAGGTCGCGGCGCAGGCGGCGCAGTACCGGGAGCAGCTCGTCGACTCGGTCGTCGAGACGGACGAGGCGCTCATGGAGCGCTATCTCGAGGAAGGGGAGGTGTCCGGCGAGGAGCTCGCGGCCGCGCTCAAGAACGCCGTCGTCGCCGGCGAGCTCGTCCCGGTCACGTGCGGCGTCCCGACCAGGACCCTCGGCACGACCGGGCTCCTCGACCTGCTCGTCGAGGGCATCCCGTCGCCCGTGAAGAAGCCGCTCGAGGCGGCCGTGGACGGGGCGGGTCCGGCCGCGTTCGTCTTCAAGACCGTCGCCGACCCGTTCGCAGGGCGCATCAACGTCTTCCGGGTGCTCGCGGGGACGCTCACCTCCGACTCGAGCGTCGTGAACTCGCGCACCCACGGCAAGGAGCGCCTCGGCGCGCTCCTGCTCCTGCAGGGCAAGGACCACGAGCAGGCGGACGGGTTCTCCGAGGGGGACATCGGCGCGGTCGCCAAGCTGAAGGACACGCTCACCGGCGACCTTCTCCTGAGCGAGGACAAGCCGGTCGAGCTGCAACCGCTCAGCTTCCCGCAGCCCGTGATGAGCTTCGCGATCACGCCGAAGGCCAAGGGCGACGAGGAGAAGATGGCCGCCGCTCTTCGGCGCCTGGCCGAGGAGGATCCGACGCTCACGCTCCGCCGCGACGAGCAGACAGGCGAGCAGCTCCTGGGCGGCCTCTCCCAGATCCATGTCGAGGTCGCCGTCGACAGGCTGAAGCGCCGCTTCGGCGTCGAGGTCGAGCTCCACCAGCCGCGCGTCCCGTACCTCGAGACGATCCGCAAGGAGTCGCGCTCCCAGGGCCGCTACAAGAAGCAGACGGGCGGCCGCGGGCAGTTCGGGGACTGCCATATCGTCCTCGAGCCCCTGCCGGGGCACGAGGGCTACGAGTTCGTCGACAAGATCGTCGGCGGCGTCATCCCGCAGAGCTTCCGTCCGGCCGTGGACAAGGGCATCCAGGAGGCGATGACGAGCGGCGAGCTCGCGGGCGCGCCGGTGACGGGCGTCCGCGTGCTGCTCGTGGACGGCTCCTACCACTCGGTGGACTCCTCGGAGATGGCGTTCAAGATCGCGGGCTCCATGGCGTTCAAGGGCGCCTACGAGAAGGCCGATCCCGTGCTGCTCGAGCCGATCATGTCCCTGGAGGCGGTCGTGCCGGACGACACGGTGGGCGCCGTCAACGGCGACCTCAACTCGCGCCGGGGGCGGCTGCTCGGAATGGAACCTTCGGGCGTCGGCATGACGGCGATCAAGGCCGAGGTCCCCATGAGCGAGGTGCTCACCTACTCGCAGTCGCTCACCTCGCTGACCGGCGGCAGGGGCGACTACACGCTCGCGTTCCTGCGCTACGAAGAGGTGCCGGGGCACATCGCCCAACGTCTCGTCGATGAGGCGAAGCGCGAGCGCGAGGAGGCCAGGGCATCGTGACCGTCGTCCGTAAGCAGGACGTCCTCCGGACGTGCGCGATCTGCCACCGGACGCTGCTCATGGGCGAGCGCGCCGTGCGCTTCACGCCTGGCGGCGACGACTGGGTGGACGTCTGCGCGCTCTGCACGGCGACGGCGGACGAGCACGGGTGGCTCAAGGAGGGCAGCCCGACGACCCCGATCGTCGCCGAGACGCGGAGGCGTCGGCGCTTCGGCGGGCTCGCCGGCTTCCTCGAGGCGCGCAAGGCGGAGCCCGAGCCGACGATGCCGGAGCCGATGCTGCGCCGCCTCTCCTCTGAGGAGCAGGCGATGGTCGAGGCGGCCGAGCTCTTCAACGAGAGCGCCTACCGGCGGACGATCGCCGGGATCGCCAAGAGCCTCGGCGACGCGCGTGTCAGCCTCCTGCCGCTCTCGGGCGTCAACCCGGAGGTCGTCGTCACGATCGCGTGGGACATCTCCTGGTACCAGTACCGCGTGTCCCCCGACGGGGGCCAGGCGGTGCGGCTCGCCGAGCGCGGCTACGAGCTTGACGACCTCGATCCGCGCTTCGCGCACTGGAACGGGCACCTCGGTGCCGACGGGCGCGTCTCCCCGGACATCCCGCGGGTGTAGGCGCAGGCCCTCCGTGCCGATACAGACGGGGACGATGATCTACTGCGTCATCCCGCCCGAGCTCGAGGACGAGCTCTACGACAAGCTCGTCGAGTACTACCGCGACAACCCGAACGTCGAGGTGATCGTCGACCGCCGCAGCGGCCCCGACCGGCGCCGGAACGGCAGCGGCCCGCCGGCCGGCGAGAAGCGGACGATCCGGGATCGTCGCCGGGCGCGTCCGGGCTCGTTCCCGGGGACGGACGTGCCCGAGTCCGCCTTCGAGTAGTCCCGGGCGATGGGTCGAGCCCGGGCCGGGCTGGGCAGCCTCGTCTTCTTCGTCGTAGCACCCTGCGCGGTCGCCGGCCTCGTGCCCTGGCTGTTGACGCGCTGGGAGACGGCGAGTCCACCGTGGCCGATCGCCGTCCGCGTGGCCGGCGCCGCCCTTCTCCTGGGAGGGGCGGCGGTGCTCGCCGACGCATTCGTCCGCTTCGTGCGGGAGGGTCTCGGGACGCCCGCGCCCGTCGCGCCAACGTCGCACCTCGTCGTCGGCGGGCTCTACCGGTACGTGCGCAATCCGATGTACCTCGCGGTCGCGGCCACGATCGTCGGGCAGTCGCTGCTCCTCGGACGTCCCGTGCTCCTTCTCTACGCCGCGGCCGTGGCCGCGGCATGCGTCGCCTTCGTCCGGTGGTACGAGGAGCCCGCCCTCGCGCGGCGCTTCGGCGAGGAGTACGAGGCCTACAGGCGGGACGTGCCCGGCTGGCTGCCCCGTCGTCCGAGCTAGCCCGCCTGCTCGGCTGCGCGTAGGCGCAGCATCGCGACGACGCCGAGCGCCGGCCCGGGGAGGAGGAAGGCGAACGCCCAGCGCCACCCGAACGCGTTCTCCCACACGGGCACGAGCCAGATCGTCGCCACGGTGAGCGTGAAGCCGACGGCGAGCTGCATCGTGAGCGCCGTCCCGACGTAGGCCTGGTCGGCGTGCTCGGTGACCAGCGTCGAGAACTGCGCCGAGTCGGCCACGACCGCGAGGCCCCAGACGAGCCCGACGAGGAGGACGAGCCAGGAGGGCGCGTCGAGGAGGAGCCCGATCGCCAGGGCGCACGTCCCCGAGACCGCCATCGCCCCCGCGGTCGTCTCGGCCCGGCCGACGCGGTCGCCGAGTACGCCGCCGGCCCAGCAGCCGACGGCGCCCGCGCCGATCACGGCGAAGGTCGCGTACGCGGCGCCGGCGCCGTCCTCCACGGCGGCGGCGAAGAAGACCGCGAACCAGGCCCACATCGCATAGAGCTCCCACATGTGCCCGAAGTAGCCGAGGCTTGCGAGGCGCACGCCCCGGTTCGCGAAGGCGAGCCGCGCCTGGTGGGGATCGAACGTCGCGCGGGGAAACGGGTGCGGCCCGTCGCGCACCGCGAGCGCGAGGAGCCCCCCGGCGAAGGTCAGCGCCGAGGTCGCGTAGACGACCGTCCTCCAGTCGAGCCCCCCGAGCGCGTTCACGAGGTGGGGCATCGCCGAGCCGAGCGTGAGCGCGCCGACGAGGACACCGAGCGCGGTCCCCCGGCCTCGGCGGAACCACGTCGCCATCAGCTTCAGCGCGGGCGGGTAGACGCCCGCGAGGAAGAAGCCGGTGGCGAAGCGGATCGGGATCGCCGGGCCTGCTCCCGAGACGGCGCCGAGCAGGGCGTTGGCGCCGGCCGCGCCGGCCGCGCCGCCGAGGATGACGAGCCTGGGGGAGAGCACGTCTGCCACGTTGAGCGCGGCGGAGAAGAGCGCGCCGGTCACGAAGCCGAGCTGGACGGCGATCGTCAGCCACGCCGCGGCGGTGTCGCCCAGCGCCCACTCCTCCCGGAGCTGGGGGACGACCGCCGTCGCGGAGAACCAGGTCGTCATCGAGAGGACGAGGGCGGCCGCGAGAAGCGCGAGCGCCCGCCCGCGCTCTACAGCGGCTCGGTCCATACGAGCGCGGTGCCGTCGAGGACGACCGTGCCCTCCCCGTTCGCGATCGTCGTCCGCAGGCGGGTGATCGGCTTGTCCTCGCGCGCCTCCAGCACCTCGACCTCGGCGGTGATCTCGTCGCCGGGGCGGACGGGCGCCTTGAAGCTCCAGTCCACGTGCAGGAAGACGCTGCCCGGGCCGGGCAGGTCCTCGGCGACGACGGCGTTGAGGAGGCCCGACGTGACACCGCCCTGGACGATGATGCCGCCGAAGCGGGAGCGTGTCGCGGCCCCCTCGTCGTAGTGGAGCGGGTTGCGGTCGCCGGTGAGCTCGGTGAAGAGCTCGATGTCCTCCGCGCGCACTCGCCGCGTGCGGCTTGCCCTCTGGCCGACGGTCGGCACGGCGCGAAGCCTAGGAGAGTTTGGCGAAATATGGCCTGTGTCGCCGAACCGCGCTGCTCGCCCCGAGGACTGCGTCCTCAATCGCGCCCGTAGCTCATTCGCTACGAGCGCTCCCTGCGTCCTTGCCGCGGAACGAGCAACGCACCCCGACGACGAGCAACATTCCACCAAACCCTCCTAGAATCGGCGCAGGGCGAACGACAAGGAGCGAGATGGCTACTGCGCAGCGCGAGACCGCGAAGAACTACATCGGCGGCGAGTGGGTCGGGGCCACCGGCGACGACACCTTCGAGACAGTCAACCCCGCCACCGGCGACGTCCTCGGGAGCTTCCCGCGGTCGTCGGAGGCCGACGTCGACCGGGCGGTCGAGGCGGCGAAGGAGGCCTACGAGAGCTGGCGCCTGACGCCGGCGCCGCGCCGTGCCGAGATCCTCTTCCGGGTCGCGCAGCGGTTCGTCGACCGCAAGGACGAGCTGACCGAGTTGATGGTGCGCGAGATGGGGAAGGTGCGCGCCGAGGCCGGCGGCGACGTGCAGGAAGCGATCGACATGACCTTCTACATGGCCGGGGAGGGCCGGCGCCTCTTCGGCCACACGACGCCCTCGGAGATGCCGGACAAGTTCCAGATGAGCGTCCGCATGCCGGTCGGCGTCGTCGGGGCGATCACCCCGTGGAACTTCCCGATCGCCATCCCGAGCTGGAAGATCGCGCCCGCGCTCGTCTGCGGCGACACCGTCGTCTTCAAGCCCGCGCGGGATACGCCTCTCCTCGGCCAGCGCTTCGTCGAGATCTTCGAGGAGGCCGGCCTCCCGCCGGGCGTGCTCAACATCGTCCACGGCGGCGGCGAGTCCGTCGGCGAGCGCCTCGTCAAGCACCCGGACGTCCCGCTCATCTCGCTCACGGGCTCACGCGAGGTCGGGATCAAGACCGCCGAGAACGGCGCGCCGCTCCTCAAGCACATTCACCTTGAGCTGGGCGGCAAGAACGCGATCATCGTCATGGACGACGCGGACGTCGAGCTCGCCGTCGACGGCATCCTCTGGTCGGCCTTCGGCACCTCCGGCCAGCGCTGTACGGCCGCGAGTCGTGTGATCGCGAGCGGGAGCGTCTACGAGGCGCTCCAGTCGAGGCTCGTGGAGCAGACGGAGAAGCTACGGCTCGGGGACGGCCTCGACGAGGACACGGACGTGGGGCCGGTCGTGAACCCCGCAGCGCTCGAGAAGATCCACTCGTACACCCAGATCGGCCTCGACGAGGGCGCGAAGCTCCTCACCGGCGGCGAGATCGCGACCGAGCACGGGCTCGACAAGGGCTCCTTCTACCGGCCGACGGTCTTTGCCGACGTGGAGCCGGGGATGCGGATCGCGCAGGAGGAGATCTTCGGGCCGACGACGGCGCTGATCCGCGCGACCGACGTCGACGAGGCGATCAGGATCGCGAACGGGATCGAGTTCGGGCTCTCCTCGTCCATCTTCACGCGCGACGTGAACAAGGCGTTCAGGGCGATGCGCGATCTCAACGCCGGCATCACGTACATCAACGCCGGCACGACGGGCGCCGAGGTGCACCTTCCCTTCGGCGGCACGAAGGGCACCGGCAACGGGCACCGGGAGGCGGGGCAGGCGGCCCTCGACTTCTACACCGAGTGGAAGTCGATCTACGTCGACTACTCCGGCAAGCTCCAGCGCGCCCAGATCGACTAAGGGCACCAGTGCCTCTCGAGAAGGTCAATCTCGCCGAGAAGCTCGTGACCTTCGACGAGGTCTTCAGCCCCCGGATCGTCGGCTACTACAACGACACGAAGATTCAAGTCGCGAAGGTCAAGGGCGACTTCGTCTGGCACTCCCATGCGGAGACCGACGACCTCATCCTCGTGCTGGCCGGCCGCCTCGTCGTCGAGACGCGTGAGAACGCCGTCGAGCTCGAGCCGGGGGAGCTGGTCGTCGTCCCGCGCGGGGTGGAGCATCGCACGCGCGCGGACGAGGAGACCCACACGCTCCTCCTCGAACGGCGCGGGACCCCGAACACCGGCGATGCCGACACGGAGCCGGCTCCCGAGATCGAGATCTGAGCCGGCGCGGCCGTCGCGCTATGTAAAGGTGAGGATGTGAAACAGCTCGACGTCGAGCCCGCTCGTCCGGAGGCGCGCGAGCTGGGCGATGCCGTCCTTCTCCGCCAACCGGAGGACGAGCTCCTCGCCGGTGTCGTCGGCCGCGCGGAGTTGGTCGAGCCGGAAGGAGAGGGTCGATGCGTGCTCGCCCTGCGCGAAGAGGAGCCGCGCCTCGACGTTGTTCGCGCGGCCGAAGTCGTGGCCCTCGACGAGGGTCAGGCCCCAGCCCTGCCGATGGCCGACCCACTCCTCGAGGGTCGCGGCGAGAACGGTCAGGTCCTCGTCCACCTCGACGTCGACGGAAACCTCGGAGCGCTCCTCGGGAGTGGGGCGCGGCAGGACAGTCAGGGTCGCCATGCGGTGCCGGTTCCCCGGCCGCTGGCGGGGCAAACGTGAGCGGCGGCCGGCGGAAGCTCGTCGTCTTCGTCCCGGCCGAGGCGCTCGACGCCCTCCGCGACGCGCTCTTCGCGGCGGGTGCGGGGCGGATCGGCGACTACGAGCGCTGCTCGTGGTACGCGGAGGGGACCGGTACGTTCTTCGGCGGGGAGGCGACGTCGCCGACCCTGGGCGAGCGAGGCCGCGAGGAGCGAGTGCCGGAGCTGCGGCTCGAGACCGTGTACCCGGTCGAGCGCGAGGCGGACGTCGTCCGCGCGCTGCGCGAGGCGCATCCATACGAGGAGCCCGCGTTCGATCTCTACCCGCTCGCCGACGCACCGGCGTGAAGGCTCGCCTCTTCACGGACGGCGGCGCCCGCGGCAACCCGGGCCCGGCCGCCGCCGCGTACGTCCTCGAAGCCGACGACGGCACCGTGCTCGCGGCGCACGGCGAGGCGATCGGCGTCGCCACCAACAACGTCGCCGAGTACCGCGCCCTCGTCGCCGGCCTGGAGCAGGCGCGCGCCCTCGGCGTGGACGAGGTCGAGGTCGTCTCCGACTCCGAGCTGCTCGTCAAGCAGATGCGGGGCGAGTACCGCGTCAAGAACGAGGCGCTGCGGGACCTCTCGCTCGCCGCCGCCCGCCTCGCGCACGAGATCGGCGCCGTCTCCTACACCGCCGTGCGCCGCGAGCACAACGAGCTCGCCGACCGGCTGGTCAACGAGGCGCTCGACGCAGCGCAGCGCTGAACGGCGCCTCGCCGCCGCGGCTATAATCGGCCGCGCGTGCGGATGTAGCTCAGTTGGCTAGAGCGTCTGCTTGCCATGCAGAAGGTCGTGGGTTCGAGTCCCATCATCCGCTTCTCACGGCGGCCGGGGAACCGGCCTTTGTCTTGTCGTCAGGCTGATGCGGCGGCGCGGGTCGCCGAGTCGGTGCTGCGCGTCGTTACGGCGCGACGGTCACGTCGCCCGTCGCGCTCTTCGCGGCGGTGTAGGTCTTCTG
>DASTBX010000039.1:0-12777 GCA_035711645.1 Gaiellaceae bacterium | reverse complement strand
CTGGACCGGACCCGAGCAGGAGGCGTTCCAGGCGGTGCTCGACGGGTTCACCGAGCAGAACCCCGACGTGACGGTGAACTACACGTCCGCCGGCGACCAGCTCCCGACGCAGCTCTCGACCGCGGTCGAGGGCGGCAACCCGCCCGACGTCGCCGTGCTCCCGCAGCCCGGCCTCATGACCGACTTCGCGGAGCAGGGCGCGCTCCAGCCGATCGACTTCGCTGCGGGCGACATCGAGGAGAACTTCGGCGAGTCCGTGGTCGACCTCGGCACCGTCGACGGGACCCTCTACGGCTTCCTCTACAAAGCGGCCAACAAGTCGCTCGTCTGGTACAACGTCCAGGCCTTCTCCGACGCCGGCGTCGAGCCCGCGGAGGACTGGGAGGGCTTCCTCGAGAACGCGGGCACGCTCTCCGCGTCGGGCGTGCCTGCCTATTCGATCGGCGGCGCCGACGGCTGGACGCTCACGGACCTCTTCGAGAACATCTACCTGCGAACGGCCGGCCCGGAGATGTACGACCAGCTGGCCGCGCACGAGATCCCCTGGACGGACCAGTCCGTGAAGGACGCGCTCACGGAGATGGCGGAGATCGTCGGCGACGAGCAGAACATCGCCGGCGGCACCCAGGGAGCCCTGCAGACGGACTTCCCGACCTCCGTGACGCAGGTCTTCGCCGACCCGCCGGCGGCCGCGCAGGTGATGGAGGGCGACTTCGTCGCCGGCGTCATCACCGACTCGACCGACGCGGCGGCGGGCGAGGGCTTCGACGTCTTCAAGTTCCCGGCCATCGGCGACTCCGGTGACGTGGTCGTCGGAGGCGGCGACACCGTCGTCATGTTCACGGACAGCCCCGCGGCGCAAGCGTTCATCCAGTACCTGACGACCCCCGAGGCGGCGCAGATCTGGGCCGAGCGCGGCGGTTTCGCCTCGCTGAACCGGAACCTCGACCCGAGCGTCTACCCGGACGAGATCACGCAGACGACGGCCGGCGCGCTCTCCGAGACCGAGGTCTTCCGGTTCGACCTCTCCGACCTGCAGCCGGCGGCGTTCGGCGGCACGGTGGGTCAGGGTCTCTTCAAGCTGTTCCAGGACTTCATCCGCAACCCTGATGACGTCGACGGGATCACACAGCAGATGGAGGACGCCGCCGCTCAGGCCTTCGAGAGGTAGGAGCGCGTGAGCGGCCAGAGCATCACGGCGGAGCCCCCGGTCTCGGGGGCTCCGCCGGGACGCGAAGCAGGAGCGTGGCGCAAGCACGCCGTCACGCTCGGCTTCCTGGCGCCGGCCGCCTTCTTCCTCGGCCTCTGGGTCATCTACCCGGCGGCGCGGACGGTCGTCCGCAGCTTCTTCGACGATGCCGGCGGCCAGTTCGACGGTTTCGTCTGGTTCGACAACTACACGCGGCTCTTCTCAGACGACACGACCGTCACCGCGATCAAGAACAACGCGATCTGGGTCGGCGTCGTGCCGGCCCTCGTGACGGCGATCGGGCTCCTCTTCGCGGTCATGACCGAGCGCGTGAGCTGGTCGGTCGCCTTCAAGACGGTCGTCTTCATGCCGATGGCGATCTCGCTCTTCGCCGCCGGCGTCATCTGGCGGGCCGCGATGTACCAGCAGGAGCCGGACCGGGGCGCGGTCAACGCTGTCATCGCGAGCGTCAAGGACGCGGTCAACCCCGCGGGCGTGCTCTCGCAGGCGCAACCGTCGAGCGAGGCGATCGAGGGGTCGCCACAGGGCGGCCTCACGCTGACCGACGCGATCGGCCCCGGCGACACCGCGCTCCTCGGCCTGACGGGCATCCGCGGCGAGGAGGTGCCGGCGGACGCCGAGCAGGCGGTCGCGCCCGAGCCGCTCCAGGGCGGGATCGCCGGCGTCGTCTGGCGCGACTTCAAGCCGGGCGGCGGCACCCCGGGTGAGGTCGAGTCGGAGGAGGTCGGCCTGCCGGGAGTGACCGTCGAGCTGCGGGACGCCGACGGCGGCGAGGTCGAATCCACGACGACGGAAGCCGACGGGACGTTCGCCTTCCAGGAGGTCGAGAGCGGGGAGTACCGGGTGGCGATCGGCCCCGAGACCTTCGCGGCCGGCTTCGACGGCGTCGCCTGGCTCGGGCCGGAGCTGATCACGCTCTCGATGATCGTGGCCTACATCTGGATCTGGGCGGGCTTCTCCATGGTGGTGATCGCCGCGGGCCTCGCCGCGATCTCGCGCGAGGTGCTCGAGGCCGCGCGTACGGACGGCGCGAGCGAGTGGCAGGTCTTCAGGCGCATCACGGTGCCGCTCCTCGCTCCCGTACTCACGGTCGTCTTCATCACGATGCTCATCAACGTGCTGAAGGTGTTCGACATCGTCCTCTCGGTGGCGCCCGGGTCCGTGCAGGACGACGGCACGGTGATCGCCCTCGAGATGTGGCGCGAGTCCTTCACAGCCGCCCGCAACTACGGCTTCGGCTCGGCGATCGCCGTCTTCCTCTTTGTCCTCGTGATCCCCATCCTGCTCCTCAACATCCGCCGCTTCCGAAGGGAGGCCTGAGCCGATGGCGACCGCCGCAGCCGAAGCACGTCCCGCGCCCGTCGTCGAGGAGAGGATGTCGGCGAGGATCCTCCGCTTCCTCGCCAGGGCGCCGGTCCACGTCATCCTTGTCGTCGTCGGGCTCTTCTGGCTCGTGCCGACGATCGGCCTCTTCATCATCTCGATGATGGACCCAGCCGACCTGGCCTCCAACGGCTGGTGGACGGTGTTTCTCGAGCCGAGCCGGCTCACGTTCGAGAACTACAGCGCGCTCTTCGACAACACCGCGATCACGTCGTCGCTCTGGACGACGCTCTGGATCGCGATCGGCGGCACCGCGCTGCCGATCTTCATCGCCGCCCTCGCGGGCTACGCCTTCGCCTGGCTCGAGTTCCCCGGCCGCGACTGGCTCTTCATCCTCGTGATCGCGCTTCTCGTCGTCCCGCTCCAGATGGCGCTGATCCCTATGTTCGACCTCTACAACACGTTCGGGATCTTCGACACGGTCGTCTCGATCATCCTCTTCCACACGGCGTTCGGCCTCCCGTTCGCGATCTTCCTGCTGCGGAACTTCTTCATCGGGATTCCGAAGGAGCTGCTCGAGGCGGCCCGCATCGACGGGGCGTCGGAGATCCGGATCTTCCTCCGCCTCATCCTCCCGCTCGGCCTCCCGGCGATCGCCTCGCTCGCCATCTTCCAGTTCCTCTGGGCCTGGAACGACCTCCTCGTCGCCCTGACCTTCGGGCGCGAGACCCAGCCGATCACGGTCGCGATCTTCTCGCAGCTGCGTCAGTTCGGCGCCAACCTGGAGCTGATCGCGCCGGCCTCGTTCGTCTCGCTCGCGATCCCGCTGATCGTGTTCTTCGCCTTCCAGCGCTACTTCGTCCAGGGGCTGCTCGCGGGCTCCGTCAAGTAGTCACGTAGCGGTGGCGAATGTGTGCGCGATCGTGGGAGGCGGCCTCGCCGGCTTCGTCGCGCATGCGACCCTCCGGAAAGGGGGCCTCGAGCCGGCCGAGATCGCCGTGTTCGGAACGGACCCGGATCCGGCGGCCGTCTGGCGTGTTCGCGCGGCGGCGATCCGACAGCGTCGGATGCGCTCGGAGAGCGACGGGCATTGCGCCCCCGCCTCCTTCCCCGGCCTGGCGGTGCGCGCCGCGCTCCGCCGCCGGAGCCCCGTCCCGCTGGTCCAGACGCTCGCCGACCGCTTCCACCCGACCGTGGCGGAGTTCCTCGCGCACGTCGAGGAGCTCCGCGTCGAGACGGGATGGGACGAGAGCTTCCGGAGGGCGCGGGTCCTGCGTGTCCGCAGCGTCGAGGGCGGCTTCGAGATCGACGCGCGCGGCGTCTTCCCGCACGTGCTGATCGCCCCCGGCCACCCGGGGCTCGCCATCCCCGAGGAGCTCGAGCGCGACCCGCGCGCAGTCCACGCCTACGAGCCGCACGGCTACGCGGACGAGGTCGAGGTCGTCGGCGCGGGCATGGCCGCGGCCACCGAGTGGCTGAACGCGCTCGCCGCCGGCGCGACGGTCACGTCGGTCCGGCGCCGGGAGCCGGAGCGGCGTCCGCTCAACCTGCCGCGCGAGCTCTTCACGCGGCGCGGCCTCGCCGCCTACCACAGCGCCGCTCCGAGCGAGCGCGCGGCCTTCCTCCGGCGCTACGGCGCGCCGTCGTACCCGGCCGGGCGCGACTGGGACGAGCCGCTCGAACGCGCTGCGCGCGAGGGCCGTTTCCGCGTCGCGGCGGAGCCAAACGGGGCCGCGCAGGTCATCTGCGCCACGGGCTTCAAGCGGGGTTTCCGGCACGATCCCCTGCTCGCGCGGCTCGTCCGCGAGCACCGGCTGCCGACGGTCGAGGGCTGGGTCGTCCTCGCTCCGGACTCGACCGTGCCGGCGCTGACGGACGGCGAGCGGACGCTCGCGCTCGCCGGCGCTCCGGCGCAGTGGGCGTTCCCGGCTGCGGACACGCTGATGGGCGCGAAGTACGCAGCGCGCAGGTTCCTTCGACGGGTGCAGGCGTGGCGTACACGCTGAGAGGCCGGCTCGAGTCCCGCCTCGCGGCCGCGCTCGTCCCGCTGGTGGCCGCGTGCCTCGTCGGACTCGCCCTGAAGGCGTGGTGGCCGGTCGAGCTCGCCGCGCTCATGCTCGCCGTCGGGCTCCTGCTCGACGCCGCCGCCTACCACCGGTTCCTCCCCTACCAGCCGGGCTGGGCGGCGGTGCCGCTCGGGCTGCTCGAGCTCGCCCTCGTCATGGGGCTCGCGCGCCTTCTCGACGTGGCCGCGCCGCTCGACGCCGCCCTCGCCTTCTACGCGGGTACGTGGCTGCTCGCCCAGGTGCTCGGCCACGCCCTCCTGCCGCTCGCGCGCCTCACCTACGGTGAGGACGGCGGCGAGCTCGGGCGCGCCGGCCCCGGGCTGGCCGTCGCCGCCTCCGCCGTCCTCCTCGCGGCCCTCGGCGTCGCCTGGCAGACGCAGCCGCCGCTCGTGCGGCTGGCGGCCGGCGTCCACGAGGGGCCGCTCGTGCTCGACACCTCGCAGCGCCTCGTCGGGGAGGAGGGCGCCGTCGTCCGCGGTGGCATCCTCGTGACCGCGAGCGACGTCACCGTTCGCGACGTGACGGTCGTCGGCGGGGAGCACGGCATCGAGGTGGACGGCGCAAAGCGCGTAAAGCTCGAGGACGTGACGGTGGTCGGAGCCGAGCTCGACGGCATCAACGTCCGCCGGGCCCAGGTGGCGATCCGCGACTGCGTCGTCCGCGGGCTCGGCGGCTCGCACGCCCAGGGGATCGACATCTCGTTCGGCTTCGACCTCGCTCCGTCGATCGTCGAGCGCTGCGAGGTGACGGGCGGTATGGAAGGGATCGTGACGCACTTCGCGCGCGTCCTCGTCCGCGACAACCGCGTGGCGGACACGAGCCTGCGCGGCATCACGCTGACGGAGATGTCCATGGCCGAGGCGGAGGGCAACGAGGTTCAGCGGGCGCTCGGCGTCGGGATATTCTGCGGCGACTATTCCGTCTGCCGGATCGAGGAGAATTTCGTCTCGGGAACGATGCCCGACCTGGAATCCGGCGACAAGACGCGCCTCGGGTTCGGCATCGTCTCCCACTACGGCGCTGACGCAAAGCTTGCTGACAACAGGTTGCAAGGAAACGCCCGCGCGGTCGGTTCCTTTTTGCGCGCGCGTATTTCTTCTGATTAGAGTTCGTCGGTCTCTTTTCAGCGACGACCCTATTCAGGAGGAATAGCATGGCCCGAAAGACGATCCTCGTTTGTGACAATTGCGGCACCGAGGTGGGCGAGGGCAAGGGTGCCGCGATGCGTCTCACCTACACCGACGCACGCCGCGGCGCCAAGGCCGCCGATCTCTGCGACGACTGCGCCGGCAAGATGCCCGGCCACGCGGCGGCGCGCAGGGGCCGCCGGCCGAAGGCCGCCTAGCGGACGCGGCCGCCTTCCGCGGGCCCCCCGGGTCGGACCGGCCTCCGGGGCGGGGGTTAAGATGACTCGGTGCCGCTGGCGTTGCTGGTTGGCCCGGCGAACGCCGGAAAGGTCTCGCGGCTCCTCGATCGCTACCTGGAGTGCCTCGACCGCGAGCCGTTCCTGGTCGTCCCGAACCGGGCGGAGGTCGATCGGGTCGAGCGCGACCTGCTCGCACGCCAGCCTGCCCTCCTCGGCGGGACGATCGGCACCTTCGACGATCTCTTCGAGCTGATCGCACACGCCGACGGGCGCCAGCGGCCGCGTGCGACCGACGCCCAGCGCGCCCTCCTCCTCCGGCGCATGCTCGCGGGCGCGAACCTCAACGGCCTCGGCCCCTCGGCCCGCTTCGCCGGCTTCGCGGAGACGCTGCTTGCCGCGATCGCAGAGCTCGAGGCGGGCCTGGTCGACCCGGGAGAGGTCGAGGGCGAGCTCGCCGTGCTCTACGCGCGTTACCGAGAGGAGCTCGATCGGCTCGGCCTCTGGGACCGCGACCTGGAACGCCGGTGGGCGGTCGAGCGCGTGGAGAGCGACCTCGACGCCTGGTCGGGGCGGCCCGTGCTCGCGTACGGCTTCGAGGATCTCACGGGCGCCCAGTGGGCGCTGCTGCGGGCGCTCGCCGGCCGCGCCGACGTCGCCGTCTCCCTGCCGTACGAGCCCGGCCGGCCCGCCTTCGCCTCGCTGGCCGGGACGGCGCACGACTTGGCCGGGCTCGCCGGCGACCGGATCGAGGCGCTCGCGCCCGCCTACGCGGACGTGGCGCACCCCGCGCTCGCGCACCTCGAGCGCACCCTCTTCGCCGACGGGGAGCGGCCCGAGCCACCGGCCCTCGAGGGCGCCGTTCGCTTCCTCGAGGGCGCCGGCTCCCGCGGAACGCTGGAGCTCGTCGCCGACGAGGTGCTGCGCCTGCTTCGGGACGGCACGCCGGCCGAGGAGATCGGCGTCGTCTGTCCCTCGCTCGAGCGCGTGCGCGCCGCCCTCGAGACCGCCTTTGCGGGCGCCGGGATCCCCTTCGCCGTCGAGGGCCGCATCCGCCTCGCCCAGACGCCCTTCGGTCATGCCCTCCTCTCGGCGCTGCGCTTTCTGTGGGGCGCCGGTCTGCGTCGCGATCTCTTCGCCTTCCTGCGCTCGCCGTACTCGGGGCTGGCACGGGCGCACGCCGACTACCTCGAGGGCCGGCTGCGCGGGCTCGGAATCCGTACGGGGGTGGAGGAGCACGCCGTCCGCCTGCGGGGCCAGCCCCTGCCCCTGCTCGACGACGTCCGCGCTGCAGGGACGCCCGTTGACGCAGTCCGCGTCCTCGCACGCGCGTTCCTGCAGGCGGCTCACGGCCTCGAAGCGCCCCCGGTCGGCGAGGCCTTGCGCCTCGACCTGCGCTGCCACGAGGAGGTTTCCCGGCTCGTGCGCGAGCTGGCGGGCTGGGAGGAGCTCGCCGGGGACGTGGGGCGCGAGGACGTGCTCGCCGCCCTCGAGCGCCTCACGGTGCGCCCGGCCGGCGGGGGTGAGCCGGGGCGGGTCGCCGTCCTCGACCTGCTCCGGGCCCGCACCCGCCGCTTCGAGGTCGTCGCCGTCGTCGGGCTCGAGGAGGGCAGCCTGCCGCGGCGGGCGTCCGCGTCGCCCTTTCTCGACGACGATGCCCGCCGGGCGCTCGAAGAGCGCACGCGGGCGCGGCTCGTGCGGCCGGACGCCGTCGCCCGCGAGCGCTTCCTCTTCTACGCGGCCTGCACGCGGCCGTCCCGTCGCCTCTACCTCGCCCGCGAGGCCGCCACCGACGACGGGGCGCCCCGCCAGGCGAGCCCCTTCTGGGAGGAGGTGCGCGGGCTCTTCGACACCGCCGAAGTCGCGCGCTGGACGCGGCGCCGGCCGCTCTCGGCGCTCACCTGGCCGCTCGAGGAGGCGCCGACCGAGCGGGAGCGGCTGCGCGCCCTCGCCGCGCTCTCGAGCCGGAACGAGGCGGAGGCCGAGGCGCTCGCCCTCGCCAACGGCTGGGAGCGCCGCTTCCGGCGGGCCCGTGCCGCCTTCGTGCGCCCGACGGCGCTCACGAGCCCGGCCGTGCTCGCCGAGCTCGCTGCGAGAACGACGTTCAACGTGACGGAGCTCGAGGCGTTCGCCTCGTGCTCGTCGATCTGGCTCGTCGAGCGCCTCGTCTCGCCCCGTTCCATCGACGCGGAGGTGGACGCCAAGCTGCGCGGATCGCTCGCCCATACGACGCTCCACCGCTTCTACGCGGGCCTGCCGAAGGAGCTGGGCGCGGAACGGGTGGAGGCTGACAGGCTCGAGGACGCGCTTCGCCTCCTGCGGACGTGCTTCCGGGATGCGCTGGACGGCATCCGCCAGGAGCTCACGGACCTCGAGCGCCGCGAGCTCGAGGGCCAGCTCTGGCGCGACCTCGAGCGGTTCGTCCGCGACGAGGCGGAGAGCGAGAGCCCGCTCGTCCCGCGCCGCTTCGAGGTCTCGTTCGGCACCGAGCGTTCGTCCCCCGAGCTCCAGCGCGGGCTCGACCTCGGAGGCCTCGCCCTCTCGGGGAAGATCGACCGCATCGACGTCGACCCACTGAGCGCGCGGGGGATCGTCTGGGACTACAAGTCGGGCCGCACCGCGTTCTCGGCGGCGAAGATCGACTCCGAGCTTCGGCTGCAGATCCCGCTCTACCTGCTCGTGCTCCGCGACCTCGTGGGGATCGAGCCCCTCGGCGGGCTCTACCGGGCGCTCGCCGGCGAGGGATCCGCCCGCGGCCTGCTCCGCGCGTCCGCGCGCGAGGACGGGATCCCGGGGTTCGCCCGCAACGACTACCGCGACGAGGACGAGTTTTGGGGCCAGATCGATCGCGCGGTCGAGCACGCGCGCCGCTTCGCGGGGCGGATTCGAGCCGGCGACGTCCGCCATGACCCGCTCGGCGACGGCGCGTGTCCCTCCTGGTGCGAGCTCGCTCCGCTGTGCCGGGTGAAGCGCGCATGAGCGCGAACGCTCCCAACCCCGAGCAGAGCGCCGCGATCGAGGCACCGGGCGTCGTCTTCGTCTCGGCTGGCGCGGGAACCGGGAAGACGACGGTGCTGGTGGAGCGCTTCGTCAAGGCCGTCTGCGAGCGCGGGCTCGACGTCGACTCGCTGCTCGTCATCACGTACACGGAGCGGGCGGCGGGCGAGCTCCGCGACCGCATCCGGGCACGGCTTCTCGCGGCCGGGCGGGCCGACCTCGCGCGCGAGCTCGACGCGGCGTGGATCTCGACCATCCACGGCTTCTGTCACCGCCTCCTGAAGGCGCACCCCTTCGCGGCGGCGGTCGACCCGCGCTTCCGCGTGCTGGACGAGCCGCAGGCGCGCGTTCTCCAGCGCGAGGCGTTCGAGGCGGCCTTGACGGAGTTCTGCGCCGGCGAGGACGCGGAGCGGCTCGGCCTGCTGGCCACCTACGGCGCGCGCGGCCTCCGCCGCATGGTGGCGGGCGTCCACGAGACGCTCCGCGCCGCCGGGCGGCCGCTCGTGCTCGAGCTGGGGCTGCGCCCCGGCCTCCCGGAGCGTGTCGAGGCGCTGCGCGAGTGCGCCCGCGCCCTTGCGGAGGACACGGACGCTGGAGATGCGGCGCGGGCGACGGCGCTGCGGACGCTCGAGCTGCTCGAGGAGCGGAGCCTGCCCGAGCGGCTCCTCGACCTCGGCGAGCTGCGCGCCCGCGGCGAACGGGCGGCGAGCTACGAGGAGGCACGACGCGCCGTCGAGCAGGCGGCGCTCGACGCGCTGGCCGCGCGCGACCGCGACCTGCTCCAGGAGCTGCTCGAAGGGTTCGGGCGTGCGTACCGCGCCGCGAAGGAGCGCGAGTCGGCACTCGACTTCGAGGACCTCCAGCTCGGCGCGCGCGACCTCCTGCGCGAGAGCGACGCCGTCCGCGAGCGGGAGAGCTGGCGCTTCCGGTCGATGATGGTGGACGAGTTCCAGGACACGAACCGGCTCCAGTGCGAGCTCGTCGACCTGCTCGCGGAGGGCCCCGAGGGCAAGGAGCTCTTCTTCGTCGGCGACGAGTTCCAGTCGATCTACCGCTTCCGTCACGCCGACGTCCAGGTCTTCCGCGAGCGGCGCGAGCAGTCGGGCGGCGTCCTCGCGCTCACGCAGAACTACCGCTCCCGGCCCGAGGTGCTCGGCGCGGTCAACCACCTCTTCTCTGCGGAGTTCGGCGACGACTTCCAGCCCCTCGAGGCCGCGGGGCGCTTCCGGGATCCTCTCTTCGGCACGCCGGTCGAGCTCCTCGTCACGGACAAGTCGAGCTACGCGGGCACGCCCGTGCACTGGCGCCGCGCCGAGGCGAGGCACATCGCCGCGCGCGTGCGGCAGCTCGTCGATACGGGCGAGGCGACGGCCGGCGAGATCGTGCTCCTCTTCGCGGCCGGCACCGACGCCGAGTGGTACGAGGAGGAGCTGCGCCGGGCGGGACTCGACACCTACCGCGCGACCGGCCGTGGCTACTTCGGCCAGCAGCAGGTCGTCGACCTCCTCGCGTACCTTCGCCTGCTGCACAACCGCTACGACGACGAGGCGCTCGTCACGGTGCTCGCCTCGCCGCTGGTCGGGGTCTCGAACGACGCCCTAGTGCTCCTGCGGCGGGCCGCGCCCAGGCGGCCGCTCTTCCAGCCGTTCGAGCGCGGGCTCCCGGGCGAGCTCTCCGAGCGCGACCGGCACCTCTGCCGCGCGTTCCTGCAGCGGTACGAGCGTCTGGCCGGCGCGGCGAGCGGGCTTTCCCTGGAGCGGCTCTGCGAGCGGATCGTCTCCGACCACGACTACGACCTGGCCGTCCTCGCCGAGTGGGACGGGCGCCGCCGCTACGCGAACATGCGGAAGCTCGCACGGCTCGCGCGCTCCTACGAGGAGCTGCGGGGGCGCGACGTCGAGGGCTTCGTCCGCTTCGTGCGCGAGCAGGAGGCGGTCGGGGCGCGGGAGCTCGAGGCGGTCGCGGAGGAGGAGGACGCCGACGCCGTGCGCCTGCTCACGATCCACGCCGCGAAGGGGCTCGAGTTCAAGGTGGTGATCGTCGCCGACGCCGGCCGCGACCGGAACGCGCCTTCGCCCGACGAGATCCTCTGCCTGCCCGACGGCCGCTTCGGCTTTCGGGTCGCCGACCCGGAAACCGGCTCGCGGCGACCCGCCTTCGCGTACGAGCAGGTGCGCGAAGAGGAGCGGGAGGCCGAGCGCGCCGAGCGGCTGCGCCTCTACTACGTGGCGATGACTCGGGCGATCGACCGGCTGATCGTCTCCGGTGCGATCGACCCGGGCCGCGCGGCTGACGCCGCCACGCCGATCGGCTGGGTTCTTTCCCGCCTCGAGGCGCGAGAGCTGGACGCCGCCGGCGACGGGCCCCTCGAGCTCGTCCGCGACGGGGCGCGGCTGCTCGTCCGGCTCGACCGGTATCGCCCCGAGCCGGAGGAGCCGGCAGCCGCGGACGCCGCCGCCGCGGCCGTGCCCGAGGAAGGCCAGCTCGAGCTCTTCGTGCCGGGCGAGGAGCCGGGACCGCTCCCGCCGCCGGCGCCGCGGCTCCCCGACCTCGCCCCCGTTCCGGAGCCGCCGCTCCACCGAGTTCGCCGGCTCTCCTACAGCGCGCTCGCGCTCTTCGACCGCTGCTCGTACCGCTACTACGCGGAGCGCGTCGCCGGGATGCGGCCGCAGGATGCCCACGGCACCGTCCCGGGGCAGACGGGGCTGGCCGCCACCGAGGTCGGCGACGCGGTGCACCGGCTGCTGGAAGGCGTGGATCTCGCCGCGCCCGCGGCGCCGGACGCCGGGCCCGTGCGCGCCTGGTACCCGGCGGCGACCGAGGAGGAGCTCGAGCGGATCGCCGGCTTCGTCGCGTCGTACTGCGACTCGGAGCTCGCCCGGCGGGTGGCCGGGCTGCCGGGCGCGGCCGCGGAGCGCCCGTTCGCCTTCGAGCACGACGGCGTCCTCCTGCACGGCCGGCTCGACGTCTACTGGAGCGACGGACGGAGCGCCCTCGTGCTCGACTACAAGACGAACTCCCTCGCAGAGGGGACGCCCGAGGAGATCGTCGAGGCCGACTACCGTCTGCAGCGGCTCGTCTACGCGCTGGCCTCCCTGCGAGCCGGGGCCGAGGACGTCGAGGTCGTCTACCACTTCCTCGAGCGGCCGGACGCCGTCGTCTCGACCCGCTTCTCGCGGGACGACGCGCCGGCGCTGGAGGCGGAGCTCTCCGCGGCGATCGCGCGCGTCCAGGCCGGCGACTTCCGGCCCACGCCTGGGGAGTTCACCTGCGCCGGCTGCCCGGCCCTCGACCGGGTCTGCGCGGGGCCGCGGCTCCTCATGGCCGAGATCCCCGCCCACTACGCCGAGGCGTTCTAGCCTCTCGCCTTGCCGGGGCGCGCGCCGCGCCCTCGCTGCGGAAGGGCGCTCGTGTTCCACGCGCACAAAGTGACCTCGCCCCGTTGCGACCGGAAAACCAGCCCTCTCGCGCGGTCCGACTTTGTGCAGGTGAAACACAAGACCGGTTCGGGGTGCGGCGGCACGTAGGCTCCGCCCGTGTCGCGTAGCTACGTCCACGAGGCGCGCCGGCGAGTCGGTCCGAGGAGGGAGCGCATCCGGCCCATCATCGAACGGCTGGCGCTGGAGCACCCGGACGCCGTCATCGCGCTCCGCTTCCGTGATCCCGTCGAGCTCGTGGTCTCGGTCATGCTTTCCGCGCAGACGACCGACGTGACCGTGAACCGGGTCACGGAGCGGCTCTTCGCGAAGTACCGGCGGCCCGAGGACTACCTTGCCGTCCCGCTCGAGGAGCTCGAGGCCGACATCCGGCCCACCGGC
>DASTBX010000038.1:0-17820 GCA_035711645.1 Gaiellaceae bacterium | reverse complement strand
GTCGAGAGCGAGGAGAACGTGGGCACGACCTTCCGCGTCGAGCTGCCGCTGCAGCGCCACGCGGAGGTCGAGGAGCGGGAGACGGTGGCGCTGTGAGCGACGCTCCCGTCGTGCTGGTCGCCGACGACGACCCGGACATCCTCACGCTCATGCGCTTCCGGCTCGAGCGCGAGGGCTACGAGGTCCTCGCCGCAGCCGACGGTCAGTCGGCGCTCGACCTCGCGCTCCAGCGGACGCCGGACCTCGCCGTCCTCGACGTGATGATGCCGCGCCTGGACGGCTACGAGCTCACCCGCCGGCTGCGCGGCCACGAGCCCACGCGAGCGATGCCGATCTCCTTCTGACGGCGCGGGTGCGAGAGCCCGACGTCGAGCACGGGATCGCCGCGGGCGCCGACGACTACGTCACGAAGCCGTTCAGCCCGCAGGCCCTCCGCGAGCGCGTTCACGCCGCGCTTGGGTACGCCCCTAGGGCCGGTAGCGATAGCCGAAGCCCCGGACCGTCTCGATGACGGAGCCGTCGGCGCCGGCCGAGGCGAGCTTCCGGCGCAGGTAGCCGACGTAGAGCTTCACCTGGTCGCGGGACGAGGCGAACGGGTCGCCCCAGACGAGCTCGAGGAGCTGGTCGTGCGCGAGGAGCTGTCCCGGATTGCGGACGAACGCGGCCAGGAGCCGGAACTCGAGGGGGGTGAGCGCGACCTCGTTCCCGTGCACGGTGACGCTGCGCTGGGCGAAGTCGACCGTCAGCAGCTCGTCCGCGTACGTCTCCTGCGTGCGCTCCCGTGAGCCGGCGCGGCGCAGCATCGCCTCGATGCGGGCGAGGAGCTCCTGGCGCCCGAACGGCTTGGTGATGTAGTCGTCGGCGCCCGCCTTCAGCCCCCGCACCTTCTCGAGCTCGGCCGCACGCGCCGTCAGCATCGCGACGGGGACGTCCGAGAGGTCGCGGATGCGCTCGAGCGTCTCCCAGCCGTCGAGCTCCGGCATGGAGACGTCGAGCAGCACGACGTCGGGAGGCGAGGCGTAGAGGGCGCGCAGCGCGTCGCGGCCGTTGGCGGCCTCGCCGACCTCGTACCCCTGCCGCTCGAGGAGCTCGCGGACGAGGCCCCGGATGTCCGAGTCGTCGTCGACGACGAGCACGCGACCGCGCTTCATACGGGTTCCATACCAGATCCCGCCGACGAACCGCTCCCTCCCGCCCATAGTGGGGACGTGGCGAGGATCCTCGTCTGCGAGCCGAACTCCGAGGTGCGCGCGCTCCTCGCGCACGTCGTCGCCCGCCTCGGGCACGAGCCCTGCTTCGTCGGGAACGGCGCCGGCGACGCCCTTCCCGACGACGCCGACGTCCTCCTCGTCGAGCCCGCCGACCGGCGCGCACTGGCCGCCGCCCAGGCGCTCCGGCAGCGCGACGACGAGCTTCCGATCGTCTGCACGAGCATCTACCCGGCCACGCGGGGGGCGCACGGCCTGCGGCCGGTCGCCTACCTCGTGAAGCCGTTCCCGCTCGGCGAGCTCGAGCGCGTGCTGGTCGAGGCGGTCGGACGCGTCTCGGCGCCGGCGTAGGCGCCGGCTCCAAAACGACCACGAGCTGCTCAGAGAAGCAGCTCGCAGTCGGCCGTCAGTCAGTCCCCCGCTTCTAGGAGAAGCGGCGACACGCGACCATGATACTCCTCGTGACACCCGGTTACAAGACCGAGAGGTATTTTTCGAGCTCCCAGGGCGTGAGCTGGACGCGGTAGTCGTCCCACTCGGCGCGCTTGAGCTTGACGTAGTTATCGAAGACGTGGTCGCCGAGCGCCCTGCGGGCGAGCTCTGACCCGGCCAGCTCGTCGATCGCCTCGCCCAGCGTCTCGGGCAGGGCGACGATGCCGCGCCCCTTCCGCTCCTCGGCGGTCAGCTTGTAGAGGTTCGACTCCATGGGCGGCGGCAGCTCGTAGCCCTGCTCGACGCCCTCGAGCCCCGCGTGCAGAAGCGCCGCGAAGGTGAGGTACGGGTTGCAGGCCGGGTCGGGGCAGCGGATCTCGGCCCGCGTCGCCTGCTCGTTCCCGGGCTTGTAGAGCGGGATGCGGATGAGCGCCGAGCGGTTGCGCCGCGACCAGGCGGCGTAGACGGGCGCCTCGTAGCCGGGCACGAGGCGCTTGTACGAGTTCACCCACTGAGCGAAGACCGCCGAGATCTCGCGCGCGTGCCGGAGCTGCCCGGCGATGAACGCCTTCCCGACCTCGGACAGGTGCCATTCGTCGTCCGCGTCGAAGAAGGCGTTCTTGCCGTCCGCGAACAGCGACTGGTGCGTGTGCATGCCGGACCCGTTCTCTCCGAAGAGGGGCTTCGGCATGAACGTCGCGTGATGGCCGGCCTTCTTGGCGATCTCCTTGACGACCAGGCGGTAGGTCATCGTGTGGTCGGCCATCTCGAGGGCCGGAGCGAAGCGCATGTCGATCTCGTGCTGTGACGGCCCCACCTCGTGGTGGACGTACTCGATCGGGATGCCCATCGACTCGAGCGCGGCGATCGTCTCGTTGCGGAGCTCCCAGGCGGCGTCGAGCGCGGTCATGGCGAAGTAGCCGCCCTCGTCGAGCGGCTTCGTGCCCGTGTCGTCCTCGAAGAGGAAGTACTCGAGCTCCGGCCCGACGTTGAAGGTGTCGAAGCCGAGGGCGCGCATCCGCTCGAGCGCCCGCCGCAGGACGTGGCGCGGGTCGCCGTCGTAGGGCTCCCCGTCCGGCGTGACGATGTCGCAGATCATCCGCGCGACCTTGATGTCGCCGTTCGGCATCAGCTGGTAGGTGCTCGGATCCGGCACGGCGACCATGTCCGACTCCTCGATCGCGTTGAAGCCGGTGATCGACGAGCCGTCGAAGCCCATGCCGTCGTCCAGGGCGCCCTCGAGCTCGGCGGGGGTGATCGAGAAGCTCTTGAGGTGGCCCTCGATGTCGGTGAACCAGAGATGGACGAACTTGACGCCCTGCTCGTTCACCTGCCGGATCACCCGCTGCCGCTCGGCCGGGTCGCTCGTCGCCCGTCCGCTCTCCTGCACCTGGGCCATGCTCGCCTCCTTAAACGCAAAGAGCCCCGGGCGGACGTCCGCCCGAGGCCTCGTCGCCTCGTGAACGGTCGGAGTGTACACGAGCCCCTGGCCGTGGCCGGCGGTCTGCTAGAGAACCTGCTCGGCTGCAGGCGCCAGGGGCTCGCGGGCGTGATGGCGAAGCGCGCGGCCGTAGAGCCACAGAGCAGGCGCCAGGACGAGCGCCCCGACGGAGAGCGCCGCGCGGATGCCGAAGGCGGAGCCGATCGCGCCCAGCGCGGGGCCGCCGCCCCATTCGCCGGCCGAGTCGCCGAGGTTCGTGATCGAGATCGCGGTCGCGCGCACGCGCGAGTCGTCGACGTTCGCATTCAGCCAGGCCGACCACACCGGCTGCGAGAGCGAGCGCGTCACGTCCAGGGCGAGGAACGCGGCCACGGCGAGCGCGAAGCTGCCGGCGAGCGCGAAGGCGAGCGTCGTGGCGATTAGCAGCGCGTCGAGCAGGAGCAGAACTCGCGCCATGCCCCTTCGCCCGGCACGCTCGAAGCGCGGCACGAGCGGCTGCGCGACCGCCAGGGCAAGCAGGAGCGCCGCCGCGTTGAGGACGCCGAACCAGAGGACGGGGTCGAGGTCGCCGAGCCCGGGGACGCCGACGTCGAGCAGGAGGTGCGCCTCCCAGAGGCGGTCGACGCCCTCGCTCCACATGCCGCCGAAGAAGGCGATCCCGACGATCAGGAGGAGGATCGGCCGGGCGCGGACGAGCCGGCCGCCGTCGGCGGCCGTCCGCGCCAGGGCGCGAACGCGGCCGAGCTCCCCCCGGGGCGCCGGCCGGAAGCCCGTCTCCGGCATGACGAGCGCGAGCACGAGACCGAGGGCGAGGAAGAGGCCGCCGGAGACGAGGAGGGGCACCCGCAGGTCGATCGTCGCGAGGCCGACCGCGAGGCCGATCCCGACGAGCGCAAGCGCCCGCTGGGCCTGTGCGCCCCGCTGGAAGGAGCGGGCCATGCGCTCCGGCCCGACCTCGTCCGCGAGCCACGCGTCCTCGGCGCCGCTCCGGAAGGTCCACCCGAAGCCCGTCAGCGCCGCGGCGGCGAGCACGACGCCGACGTCGGCAAAGGCGCCGGTAAGGACGAATCCCGCGCCCATCAGCACCTGGGCGAGGACGACCGAGGCGCGGCGGCTGTACGCGTCGGCGAGAACGGCCGTGGGGACCTCGAAGAGGAAGTACGCGACCTCGAGCGCCGTGCCCGCCAGCACGAGCTCGAGCGGGCCCATCCCGACGTCGCGGACGAAGTAGACGGCGGCCACGGTCCACCCGGTCGCCGTCGCGAGGCCGAGCGCGCCGCAATAGAGCAGCCAGGTGCGGTGTGCGTCGAGGCGCGGCACGGCTCAGCCCGAACGCTTCAGCTTCCCGTGGCGCTTGGCGTGGCGCTCCCCGAGGCGGAAGACTGCGAGCCCCAGCGGGATTGCGACGGCTCCGATCACGAGCAGCGGCCACAGCTCGTCGCCGAGCGCCGCGAGCCCCTCCCCGTCGAGGAGGGCGTCCCTCGTGCCCTCGAGGGCATACGTCGCAGGCGAGACGACCGCGAGCCACTGCATCCACTCCGGCAGCACCGTCACGGGGTAGTACACGCCCGAGACGACGAGAAGGATCCCCTGCGCCACGAAGCCGAGCTGCGTGCCCTTCTCCGGCGAGATGAGCGGCAGGACCGCCGTCATCATCCCGATCCCGACGAAGGAGATCGAGGCGACGGCGAGGACGACGAGCGCAGCGACGAAGTCGGCGTCGGCGAGCGAGAGGTCGAAGAAGGCCGCCACGACGGCGAAGAGGAGGACCGCGCGGACGAGGCCGTAGACGATGGCGAAGAGCCCCATGCCCGCGAGGTGCACGGGCCTGGAGAGGGGCGCCATGAAGGTGTACTCGATCGTCCCCTCCCAGCGTTCCCACGCGACGGTCTCCGTGAGGACCTCGAAGATGATCCCGAGGTAGGCCCAGATGACGGCCCCGACGAGGAGCACCGTCGTCGTCCGCTCGACGTCGATCTCCCCGCCTGCCGCCTCGACGCCCTCGGCGATGAACACGATCGTGAGCGTGTTCGCCACCGTCCAGACGAAGAACGCGAGATCCCACCAGACGTAGCGGCGGACGAGGTAGGCGTTGCGCTCGACGACGCCTGCCAGCCCCACGAGCTCGGCGCGGAGCGGATGCGCGGCGCCTCTCACGGGCTCTCGCCTCCTTCTTCCTCGTCGTCCTCGAGGGCACGGCCGGTCGCGGCGAAGAACGCCTCCTCGAGCGTCGCGGCGCCGAACCGGCGCCTGACGGCCTCCGGCGGCTCGAGGCAGAGGAGCTCGCCGCGGTGGAGGATCCCGACGCGGTCGGCGAGCAGCTCCGCCTCCTCGAGGTCGTGGGTGCAGAGAAGCACGGTGGCGTCGTGCGTCTCCCTCACCGTGCGGATGAGCTCGCGCACCTCGACGCGGGAGCGGGGGTCGAGACCCGTCGTCGGCTCGTCGAGGAGGAGCAGGACGGGCGACGTGAGAAGCGCCCTCGCGAGCGCCACCTTCTGCTGCATGCCCCGGGAGAGGTTCTCCATCGGCTCGCCGCGCCGCTCCGCCGGGAAGCCGACCCGCGCCAGGATCTCGGGGATGCGCGGCCCCGTCTCCGCGGGCGTCATTCCGTAGAACCTCGCCGCGTACGCGAGGTTCTCCGCCGACGACATCTTCTTGAAGAAGGAGGCCTCGACGGAGACCCGGTTGACGAGCCGCCGAACGGCGCGGGGATCGCGGCCGACGTCGTGGCCGAAGACGAGCGCGGCGCCCCCGTCGGCGAGGAGCAGGGTGGAGAGCAGCCGGACGAGCGTCGACTTGCCGGAGCCGTTCTGCCCCAGGACGGCGACGCACTCGCCCCGCTCGATCGTGAACGAGACGTCGCGCAGCGCCGGCACGCGCGCGCGGCGGAGCGTGCGGCCCTCGCGGCGCAGGAACTCCTTGCGGAGGCCGGAGACGTGGACTGCGGACATGAAGGTGCTCCTTTCGAGCGTCGGAGTGGAACGGCAGGCAGACGGTGCGGCGCCTCCGCGAGGAGGGCCGCGGCACCTGGTGTCTCAGACTCCGACCGGGAGCACCCTGCCGCGAGCATAGCGCCGCTCCTGGACTCCGTCCAGCGGCGGCGCTATCGTCCGGAGCGCGGTCGCCGCTGCCGGCGGCCGCGAGCAGGCGACGGAGCCTCAGAGGTCGTTTCCGACCGCTGGGGCTTTTTTCGTGGACCGAGAGGAGGCGGGATGCACGAGATCGAGACGAAGGCGTACCTGGCGAACGGCGTGCAGCCGGAACCGGACGGGGCGGTCGCGTGGGCCTTCGAGCAGAAGGCGCAGATGGTCGACCTCAAGTTCTGCGACCTGTTCGGAAGCTGGCAGCACATGACGCTGCCCGTGAGCGCCTTCGGCACGAGCGCCTTCACCGACGGGCTCGGATTCGACGGGTCGTCGATCCGCGGCTGGCAGGGGATCGCCGAGAGCGACCTGCTGCTCATGCCCGATCCGGCGAGCGCCGTGCTCGATCCCTTCACCTCGGCGCCGACGCTCTCCCTCGTGTGCGAGATCGCCGACCCGGTCACCGGGGAGCCGTACGCCCGCGATCCGCGGCGTGTGGCCCGGCGGGCGGAGGAGCACCTCCGGGAGACAGGCATCGCGGACGCGGCGAACTTCGGGCCCGAGTGCGAGTTCTTCGTCTTCGACGAGATCGCCTACGAGCTCTCGCCGAACCGCGCCGGCTACGCGGTCGACTCCGCGGAGGGGCACTGGAACTCGCCGGTCCCGGGGCTCGGCTACACGGTGCGTGAGAAGGGCGGCTACTTCCCGCCCGCTCCGCACGACACCCTGCACGACCTCCGCACCGAGATCGTGCTGACGCTCGAGCGGCTGGGTATCCCGTGCGAGTTCCACCACCACGAGGTCGCCTCCGGCGGGCAGTGCGAGGTCGACCTCCGCTACGCGACGCTCACGCGGATGGCAGACCAGGTGATGACCTACAAGTACGTCGTCCGCAACGTCGCGCGCGCGGCCGGCAAGAGCGCCACGTTCATGCCGAAGCCGATCTTCGGCGACAACGGCTCCGGGATGCACACCCACCAGTCGCTCTGGAAGGAGTCGACGCCGCTCTTCGCGGACAGGTCCGGCTATGCCGGCCTCTCGCAGCTGGCGCGGGCCTACGTCGGCGGCCTCCTCATGCATGCGCCGGCGCTCCTCGCCTTCTGCGCCCCGACGACTAACTCGTACCGCCGGCTCGTGCCCGGCTACGAGGCGCCCGTCAACCTCGTCTACTCGAAGCGGAACCGCTCGGCGGCGATCCGGATCCCCATGTACTCGGACGCGGCGGCGGCGAAGCGCGTCGAGTTCCGCTGCCCGGACGCGGCGGCCAACCCGTACCTGGCCTTCGCGGCCATGCTCATGGCGGGGCTCGACGGCATCGAGAAGGGCCTCGACCCCGGCGAGCCGGCCGACTTCGACCTCTTCGAGGAGGAGCGGGGCGGAATCGCGCAGGTGCCGGGCTCGCTCGGCGAGGCGCTGGACGCGCTCGAGCGCGACCACGAGTTCCTCCTCCGCGGCGGAGTCTTCACCGAGGAGATCGTGCGCACCTGGATCGCGTACAAGCGCGAGACCGAGGTCGACGTCGTCGCCCTCCGGCCCCATCCGGCCGAGTTCGCCCTCTACTACGACGCCTGAGGACGCCTCGGGGCGGGCGGTCTCCGACGGTCGGCGACCGCCCGCCAGAGCCGCCTCGGGCTGAGACGCCGCTCGGGGAAGGCGAAGGGCGGATAGCGTCCCCGGACGCGGTCCACGTACCCGGCGAGGCGCTCGGCGAGCTCCGGATCGGTGACCTCGACGACGTTCTCGGCGTTGAGCTCCCCCGAGCGGGAGAGGTTGAAGCTGCCGGTGAAGACCGTGTCGTCCACGACGGTGAGCTTGGCGTGCATGAAGTCGTGGACCGAGCCCGCCTCCCACGGAGTCGAGCGCTTGCCCGAGAACGGCGCCGCGAGCACGCGTTCGAGCAGCGGGAGCTTCCACGTCGTGTTGCCGTTCCGGCGCCACTGGTAGAGGACGCCGTGCACCTGAGGCTGGTCGACGCAGCCGGCGACGTCGACGCGTCCCTCGGAGACGACCTGGGCCAGGGAGGAGAGGACGTTCGCGGTCGTGATGACCGGCGAGGCGATGCGGACGCGCCGCCGCGCCCTGGCGATCGCCTCGCCGATGCGGGCGGAGAGGGCCTCTCCGTGACCGGGCGTGAACCAAGCGCGCGCGCGGCCGGCTCCGACCGGGACCGCTGCAGGGTCGACGAAGCCGCTCTGCTCGACGGCTCCGGTGTCCCAGAGCTGCTCGAAGGCCTGCCCGAAGCGCGCCGCGAGCTCTCGCGACGCCGCGACGACGATGACGTTCTCCTGCCGCGTCCACGAGTCGTCCGTCCAGTTCGTCGAGCCCGTCCAGACCGTGTCCCCGTCGCGGACGACGAACTTGTGGTGCATGAGGTCCGGGACGCCGGCGATCGCGCGGGCGGGCACGCCGAGCGACCCGATGAGAGCTGCGTCCGGCTCCGGAGGGGGCGGCACGGGGATCGGGTTGGGGTGGTCGACGTTGTAGAGGAAGCGCACGCGGACGCCGCGTGCCGCGGCGGCGGAGACGGCGCCGGCGACGATCGCCCTCGACTCGGCCCCGAGATGGAAGTCGTACTGCGCGAAGTCGAGGGACTCCCGGGCGTCCTCGACGAACCCTGCGACCTTCCTCGCCACCTCGAGCGGGCCCTGGCCGCCGTCGGTCAGGGTCGTCACCTCGAGCATGCCGCGAGCCGTGCCCCCTACGCGAAGGCGGCGAGGTAGGGCTGCCAGCCGTCCGGGATGCGCGCGGCCGACAGCGTCACGAAGAGCGCCGGGGTCGGCGTCGCGGGGCGGACGAGCATGCGCATCTGCACCTCCTCGGGCAGGCGGTTCCCCTTGCGGAGGTTGCACGGTGCGCAGGAGGTGACGACGTTCTCCCACACCGAGTCGCCGCCGCGCGAGCGCGGCACCACGTGGTCGAGCGTCAGGCGGCCCGACGAGCCGCAGTAGGCACAGCGGTAGCCGTCCCGGGCGAAGAGCGCCTTGCGCGAGATCTTGCGCTTGACCGCGCGAGGGACGCGGACGTAGCTGAGCAGCCGGATCACGTGCGGCCAGGGGAACGTGCTCGACGCCGACCGGAGCGGCTGGTGCAGCTCCTCGAGCAGCTCGGCCTTGCCCTTGAAGACGAGCACGTGCGCACGCCGGACCGAGCAGACGTTGAGGGGCTCGTAACTCGCGTTCAGCACGAGGACCTGCTGCACAGAGGCAAATCGTAGATGAGCAGGCGGGTTCTACCGGCGGGGAAGGACGAGCTCGAGCAGGTCCTCGCCGACGGCGACGAACCCTCGACCGCGGTAGAAGTCGTGCGCGCGCCGGTCGCCGCGCGCGACGACCACCTGGAGGGTGAGGGCGCCCTCGGCGATCGCGTAGCCCTCCGCGAACTCGAGCAGCTGCCGGCCCACGCCCTCCGCCTCGTGCTCCGGGCTGACGAAGAGCTGGTCGACCCGAATCGCCTCGCCCGCCGCGGCGAGCGCCACGTAGCCGGCCGGCGCCCCGCCGACCTCGGCGACGAAGACCGTCTCCTGCTCGAGCACGGCGAGCGTGCGCTCGTCGGCGCCGCGGTCCAGCGTCGCGAGCCCGAAGAGGAGCGGCTCGTCCTCTCTGCTGAAGGGTCGGATCTCCGCCTTGCGATAGGGCACGATCCTCCTTAGTGCGCCATGGCCCGGTCGACCGCCTCCTGCTCCTCGGGGGAGAGCGCCACGGGGGCGCGACCGCGGTCGAGCTGCTTCACGTAGATGCGCGCGTAGTCCCGTCCCTGGATGGCGCTCATGACGAGACCGGAGCGCGCCGCGTCCAGGAAGGCGAGCGAGGCCGACTGGTGCCCGCCCGCATCCTCGTAGGCGTCGTAGCGGACGAGGGCGACGTGCGAGAGCGTCCCGTCCACGCGCTTGTCGATCCTGGAGAGGCCCGCCGCCACCTCGTCGACGACCCGGTGCAGGTCGTCGATCCGCGTCTGCAGAGAGACGGCGAAGTTCACGAGGTCGTCCTTGTCGGAGCCGAGCAGCACCTTCTGCGCTTTCCGGACGGCGCGAAGCTTCAGGTAGAAGGCGAGCGAGAGCAGCAGCGCGACGCCGGCCGCCGCCGCGGCGCCGATGGCGATCCAGGGTGCGGCGTCGGAGAGGTCCGACATGCCGCCCTAGCCTAGTCCCTGGAGCCCTCGTCAGCCGAGGGTGAAGATGACGGGGTACTGCGCGGTGTTGTTACCCGTGTTCTGCTCGCCGGCCACGGGCTCGACGGTGACCTTCAGCGTCGTCCGCGTCGAGAACGAGACGTTCCCGAGGTCGCGGAACGTGACCGTCTCCGTCTCCTGGGGGTTGATCAGGTCGATCACCTGGCGCTTGCGGATGACGGGATCCTGCTGGATCACGAGCGTGACCGGGACCTGCGTCTCCTGGTGGTCGCCCGAGTTCTCGATCACGACCTGGAACGCGAGCTGGTCGGTGGCCCGCACCGTGTTGTCCTCGGAGGGCACGAGGTCGGCGCCGTCGGGCTGCCAGCGGACCGCCTGGATGCCGTTGCCGTGCAGGCCGCCCGCCTCCGGGCTCTGGGTCAGCCGCTCGACGACGAGCTTCCACGCGGTCGGGCTCGCGAGCTCGGCGTTCTGCACGAACGCGGAGTTCGGGACCGAGACGTCCCTGATGCCCTCCTGCTCGAGCGTCGTCCTCGTCGGCTCCTGGAAGCCGTCCTGGTAGACGACGTCGCTCGCGACGAGGCGCGACGACTGCTCGGCGAGGTCGCTACCCGACTGGTCGGCGTCGCTCGTCTGGGCCACCGTGGCCAGCGCCTGGGCGAGCCCGTTGAGGCCGTTGACCCGGAACTGCATGGTTTCCACGAGGCTCCGCTGCTGCTCGAGCAGCGGGCCGGGCGGCGTCAGCTCGCCGGTCGTCCGGAGGAGCTGCTCCTGCTGGCCGCGCAGGCCCTCGATGCTCTCGCGCAGCGCCTCCAGCGTGATGCCGGGCGTCGTCAGGCGCTGGTTCAGCTGCCGCCCCAGCTGCTCGGACTCGGCCGCCACCGTTGCGACCTCCTCCACGTACCCCTCGTACTCCTGCTGCTTCTGGTCGCCGCGGCAGCTGTTGACGACGAGGATGAGGATGACCGCCAGGACGATGGCGCCGGCGACGAGGACGCCCCGGCGGTAGAGCTGCGAGCCACCGGGTGGGGTCGGCGGGCGAGTCGGCAGGCGACGGCGTCTGCGCGGCGCTCCGTCCTTCCTTGGGGTCGTCTCGACGGTCGGCGACTCGTCGAAGAAGTCGAACTCGATATCCCTCTGGGTCTCGGTCTTCTCGCGGTCGAACACGCCGTCGGGGGTCGGGAAGCCGCCGAGTCTACCACCCAGTCCGGACTTTGCAGGACTTTCGCGGCGAAGCGCCAAGTGCGCCCGTGCCCCGATGCACTCGGCCGTCGCGCTCAGCGAGCAGAACCTCGTGCTCGGCCGGTACCGGCCGCTCCGGCCCCTGGGCAGCGGCGGCTCCGGCTCCGTCTGGCTCGCCCGCGACGAGCACGCCGGCCGCGAGGTTGCGCTCAAGGTCGTGGCGCGCGAGGGCAAGGCCGGCCTGCGGGCGGAGCGCGAGGTCGAGGCGGCCACGCGCCTTCGCCACCCCAGGTGCCTGCGCGCGCTCGCGCTCGCCCGCGACGAGCGCCACGTCTACGTCGCCTACCCGTACGTGGCGGGGCGGACGCTCCGCGAGGAGCTCCGCGGCGGCGGGCTCGACGACTGGCGCGCGGTCGAGGCGGGCGCCCAGGTCCTCGAGGCGCTCGCGCACGCGCACGGAAAGGGGGTCGTCCACCGCGACGTCAAGCCCGCGAACGTCATGGTGGAGGCGGGCGACGAGCTCTCCGTGCGGCTGCTTGACTTCGGGCTCGCCCAGCTCGACCACGCCGACACGCTCACGGCCGCTGGCGACGTCCCGGGCACCCTCGCCTACATCGCGCCGGAGCGGCTCGTCGGCGGCGAGGCAACGGGGGCGGCGGACGTCTGGTCGGTCGGCGTGCTCCTCTGGGAGGCGCTCGCAGGCCGGCACCCGTTCTGGGCCGTCTCCCCGCTCGAGACCGCCCGCCGGGTCGAGCAGGGCGCCCGCGAGCTGGCCGAGCTGCGGCCCGATCTACCCCGGGAGCTCTGCCGCACGGTCGACCGCATGCTCGCGCTCGAGCCGCGCAAGCGGCCCTCGGCACGGCAGTGCGTCCAGCTCCTCCGCGCCGTCGAGGAGCGGCGCGGCCACCGCGAGCGCGCCGTGACCTCTCCGGCGGCGCTCAAGGAGCGCGCCCCCCATGCGGCGCTCGCCGCCGCCTTCGCGGGCGGGACGACGCTCATCCTGCCCTTCTTTCCCGGCGGGTGGCCCCTGCTCCTCGGCGCTCTGGCGGCCGTGCTCGCGCTCGCGAGCCCCCGGCTCGGCCTCGCTGCCGCCCTCGCCGCGCCTCTCCTCCCGCTCGGGAACGTCTCGATCGGCCTCGCGCTCGCCTACGTCCCGCTCGCGCTCCTCTGGCTGGGGCTCTTCGCGGGCGACGCCCGCTCCGGCCTCCTCTTCGCCTCCGGACCGCTCCTGGCGCCGCTCGGACTCCTCCCGGTCGCCGCCTGGATCGCGATGCGGGCGCAGGGACGGCTCCGGCGCGCGGCGACGGCTCTCGCGGCAGTCGCGGCGACCGTGGTCGTGGCCGCGGCGGCCGGCTCTACGCTGGCGCTCACCGGGGAGCCGGCCCCCGACACCGGCGGCGTCGGGCCCGGCGAGGGCCCGGCCGCGACGCTGGCAGCCGGCCTCGGCGCTCTCTGGAGCCGACCGTCGCTGCTGGCGGCGGGACTCGTGCTGGCCGTCGCGGCCGCTTTCGCGCCGCGCGCGCAGGCCCGCGGGCTCTGGGCCGTGGCGTGCTGGGGAGCCGGGCTCGTCGCGGCGCTGCTCCTCCTCCCGCTCGCCTGGGCGGGCGCTGCACCGGCTGCCCTCTCGACGGCCGGCGCGGTCTGGCTGGCCGCTGCGCTGCTCGCGTATCCGCTCGTACGGCGTGGTTAGAGTGAGGGGCGGGCACAGGGCTGCCCGCCTCCTATGAGCGTCCTGCGGAGCATCGAGCACCGGATCGAGTCGATCGTCGAGGGCGTCTTCGGCCGCGCCTTCCGCACCCACGTGCAGCCGGTCGAGCTGGCGCGCAAGCTCGCGAAGGAGATGGACGAGTCGAAGACGATCTCCGTGTCGCGCGTCTACGTGCCGAACGAGTACACGGTCTACCTCTCGCCGGGGGACCGCGACCAGTTCGCCTCCTACGAGGACTCGCTCCTCACGGAGCTCTCCGACTACCTCTCGGAGCACGCCCGCCGCGAGGGCTACGCCCTTCTCTCGACGCCCCGCGTTCTCTTGGAGGAGGACGAGGATCTGAGCATGGGCGAGTTCGGCATCGCCACGCGGATGGTGCAGCCGCAACGGGCGCAGCAGCCTCCGCCTCCCGGCTTGCAGCCGCAGGCCGAGCCCGGCGCCACGAAGATCTACAAGCCCGAGCCGGCCTCGACCGAGGCCGTCTCCGCCGCGGAGGCGGCCGAGCTCGACCTCGCGCACGCGCCCGCCGCGCTGCTCCTCCGCGGGAAACGGCACGAGCTCACCGGCCACACGGTCGTGCTCGGGCGTTCGCGCGACTGCGACGTCACGGTGGACGATCCCAACGTCTCCCGCCGTCACGCCGAGGTGCGCCACGAGGACGGCGCCTACTGGATCGTCGACCTCGGCTCGACGAACGGGCTCTCCGTGAACGGCAGGCGGGTCGACCGCGCGAAGCTCGAGCCGGAGGACGCGATCGTCCTCGGCACGACCGAGCTCCGCTTCGAGCGCGGGTTCTAGGAGGGCTCGACGAAATGCACCCTGTGCGACATTCGGGCAAACCCTCCTGGTGACACGGGGCGGTTTCCGCGTCGCAAGGTCGGGGCAGCTCAGGTGACGGGCCTCTGATGTCTGTCGAGCCCATCCTCATCGCGCTGCAGGCCGCGTTCATCGCGCTCCTCTACCTCTTCATCTGGCGGGTCGTCCGCTCGGCGGTGCGGGGGCTCCCCGCCGCGCCGCAGGAGAGCTTCGTTCTCGCCCCGGCCCAGGTGGCGCAGGCGCGGGCGGATCCGGGCCTGGCGCCCGGGCGGCTCGTCGTCCGCCGCTCGCGGGCGATCCCCGTCGGCAAGGCGTTCGAGGCTGGCCCCGTCCCGACCACCCTGGGGCGGAGCAGCGACAACGTCGTGGCGCTCGACGGGGACGACTTTGCGTCGGGCCACCACGCCCGCGTCGAGAGCGGCCTCGACGGGACGTGGGTGATCGACCTCGGGTCGACGAACGGCACCTTTGTGAACGGCGAGCGGGTGGACGGCCGCAGGCGGCTGCGCGAGGGCGACCTCCTCCAGGTGGGCGACACGGAGCTCGTGTACGAGCGATGAGACTGGGTGAGAGCGCCGGGAAGACCGACGCGGGGCGCGTCCGCCGCCGCAACGAGGACTCGCTCGTCGTCGAACCGCCCCTCTTCGTCGTGGCCGACGGCATGGGCGGCGCGCAGGCCGGCGAGGTCGCCTCCCGGCTCGCGGCGGCGGCGTTCCGCGAGTACCACGCCGCCGACGACCTCGGGCCCGAGGAGCGCGTGCAGGCGATCATCCAGGAGGCGAACCGGCGGATCTACGAGCGCGCCCGCAGCGACGCAGGGGCTTCGGGGATGGGGACGACGGTGACCGCCGCGCTCGTCACCGACGGCGAGGTCGTCGTCGGACACGTCGGCGACTCGCGCGCCTACCGGATCCGCGACGGCCGGCTCGAGCAGCTCACCGATGACCACTCCCTCGTCGCCGACCTGGTCCGCAGCGGCCGGCTCTCGCCCGAGGAGGCGGGAGAGCACCCGCAGCGGTCGGTCATCACGCGGGCGCTCGGGACCGATCCGGAGGTGGACGTGGACACGTTCGTGCTGCGGCCTGATCCGGGCGATCTCTTCCTGCTCTGCTCGGACGGGCTCCCGACGATGGTCGGGGACGAGGAGATCCTGCGGACGATCGAGCGCGCGAAGACGCTCGAGGACGCTGCGCGCGACCTCGTGCGGGCGGCGAACAGCGGCGGCGGCGAGGACAACATCACCGTCGTCCTCTTCCGCGTCGACGGGGAGGAGCCGCTGGAGGAGACGCTCGTCGGCCCGGCGGGCGCCTCCGCGGCCGAGGCCGAGCAGGAGGACGACCTCGAGGACACGCTGACCGACCTGCCGCCCGTCGCGCCGGCGCCCGCGCCCGAGGTGGAGACGGAGGCACCGGCGCGCGCCGTGAAGCCGCGTCGCCGCTGGGGCCGGCGACTGCTCTGGACGGCCCTCGGCCTCGCCTTCGTGGCGCTCGTGATCGGCGGGGCGATCTACGGGCTCTCGCGCGCCCACTTCGTCGGCGCCGGCGAGGACGGGAGCGTGACGGTGTACCAGGGCGTCCCCTTCGACCTCACCGGCGAAGTCGGCCTCTACCGCGAGCGGTACGTGAGCCGCCTCCAGGCCGCGCAGCTCTCGCCCGAGGAGCGGTCCGAGCTCTTCGACCACCGGCTCACGTCCTACGACTCCGCCCGCGCGCGCGTGTCCGTGTACGAGGCCGAGGCGCTCCCCGAGCCGTGAGCCTCCGCACGCGAGAGCTCCTGAACCTCGTGCTCGTCGGCGCGCTGACGGCCGCCGGGTTCGCGGCCGTCTACATGGCCCGAAGCGAGGTCGTCTCGGCCGGCTCGCTCTCCTACGCGGCCTTCTTCGTGGCGCTCTTCGTCGTCGCGCACGTGGTCATGCGGATTCGGCTGCCGTACGCCGACCCGTACCTGCTGCCGCTCGGCGGGCTCCTGTGCGCGATCGGCCTGACGGAGATCTACCGGATCGAGCCGGACCTGGCCTTCCGGCAGGGCCTCTGGGTCGTCGTCGGTATCGCGGCGTTCCTGGCGCTCGTGCTCTTCCTCGCCGACTACCGCGAGCTCGACAACGTCAAGTACGTCCTCGGGCTCACGGCCATCGGCCTCCTCGTGCTCCCGGCGCTGCCGGGAATCGGCCGGACGATCAACGGGGCGACGCTCTGGGTCGACATCGGCCCGCTCGTCTTCCAGCCCGGCGAGCTCGCCAAGGTGCTGCTCGTGATCTTCCTGGCGGGCTACCTGCGGGACAACCGGGAGATGCTCTCCTTCGGCGTCGGCACCGGCCGGCTGCCCTCGCCCAAGCACCTCGGCCCGCTCCTCCTCATCTGGGGCGGCGCCATGCTCGTCCTCTTCCAGACGCGGGACCTCGGCGGCGCGCTCCTCTACTTCGCGATCGTCCTCGTCATGCTCTACGCCGCGACCGCCCGCTGGTCGTTCGTGGCGGTCGGCCTGGCGCTCTTCCTCCTGGGCGCCTTCGCGCTCTACCAGGTGATCCCCCACGTCGAGGACCGCGTCCAGGGCTGGCTCGACCCGTGGAGCGACCCGCAGGGGGACACATACCAGCTCGTGCAGTCCATCTACGCCATCTCGGGCGGCGGCGTCTTCGGCTCGGGCCTCGGACGCGGCATCCTCGTGAGCCCCGAGGGCGAGACCTACATCCCCTTCCTGGAGACGGACTTCATCTTCTCGGCCATCGCCCAGGAGCTCGGGCTCGCCGGCGCCGCCGCGGTCATCCTGCTCTACCTGCTCTTCGCCTTCCGCGGCCTGCGCATCTCGATGCTGGCGGACGACGGCTTCTCGAAGCTCCTCGCGGCCGGGCTGACCGCGGCGGTCTCGATCCAGGCGTTCATCATCATCGGCGGCGTCACGGGACTCATCCCGCTGACGGGGATCACGCTTCCGTTCGTCTCCTACGGCGGCTCCAGCATCGTCGCCAACTTCGTGCTGCTCGCGCTCCTCCTCATGGTGTCCGACCGCGTCGGGAGGGCCGGCCGCTGAACCCCCAGATCCGCCGGCTCTTCCTCGTCTTCGCCTTCCTCTTCGTGGCGCTGGTCGCGACGGCGACGTACTGGCTCTGGCGCGCTCCCGACCTGGAGGCGCGGCAGGGGAACCCGACGCTGGTCGTCCGGCAGCTCGAGATCAGGCGCGGGTTCATCTACGCCTCCGACGGCGAGACCGTGCTCGCACGCAACCGGCGGCGGGAGCTCGAGGACGGGCGCGTCTGGTGGCTGCGCCGCTACCCGCAGGGCGAGCTGGCGGCGCACGCGGTCGGCTACTCGACCGTCGAGCGGGCGCGGACCGGCCTCGAGGAGTCGCTGAACGACTTCCTGACGGGCTCGAACGCGAACCTCGGCACCGTGCTCGACACGACGCTCGACAGGATCCGCGGGCTCACCCAGCGCGGGAACGACGTCGTCACGACGCTGAACACGCGCGCGCAGCGCACGGCGATGGAGCAGCTCCAGGGAGACTGCGGCGCCGTCGTCGCGCTCGAGCCGGCGACCGGCCGCGTGCTGGCGCTCGCCTCGTCGCCGTCCTTCGACCCGAACCTGGTCGAGGACAACTTCAGGCGGATCGAGCGGAGCGAAGGCCCCTGCACGCCCGCCGCCCCCCTCCTCGACCGCGCCACGGCCGGGCTCTTCACGCCCGGGTCGACGTTCAAGGTCGTCACCGCCGCCGCGGCGCTCGACACGGGCACGTACCGGCCGACGAGCGAGTTCGACGACCCCGGCTACTGCATCGAGTACGGGCAGCGGGACTTCAACTACTCCGACCAGGGAACGCCGAGCG
>DASTBX010000037.1:0-15191 GCA_035711645.1 Gaiellaceae bacterium | reverse complement strand
TCTAGGCTCTCCTCCCGTGCCACCCCGCTCGCTCTGGCTGCGCGAGGCGCTCGCGGCCGAGGACGGTGCCGCGTCTCCGGAGCTGCGCGGGCCGGCCCGTGCGGACGTGTGCGTCGTCGGCGGGGGTTACACCGGGCTCTGGACGGTTCTCCGGCTGAAGGAGCTGGAGCCGGATGCCTCCGTCGTCCTCGTCGAGGCCGACGTGTGCGGCGGCGGCCCCTCCGGACGCAACGGCGGCTTCGCGCTCTCCTGGTGGCCGAAGATCGACACGCTCGTGAAGCGGGTCGGAGAGGAGGAGGCCGTCCGGCTCGTCCGCGCCTCCGCGGACGCCGTGGCCGAGCTAGGCCGTTTCTGCGAGCGCGAGGGCTTCGACGCGCACTTCCGTCCCTCGGGTTGGCTTTGGACGGCGACGTCGCCGGCGCAGCTCGGCTCGTGGGAGGGTGCGCTGTCCGCCGCCGAGAGCGCCGGGGAACAGCCCTTCGCTGTCCTTTCTGCGGAGGAGGTGCAGCGCCGCGCGGGCTCACCCGCTCATCTCGGCGCCGTCTTCGAGGCGGGCGCCGCCACCGTGCAGCCGGCGCTCCTCGCGCGGGGCCTCCGCCGCGTGGCCGCCACCCGAGGCGTCCGGATCCACGAGCGCTCACCGCTCGTCGAGCTCGAGCGCGAGCAGGGGGTCGTGCGGACGCCGGGTGGGTCGGTGGAGGCGGGCGCGGTCGTGCTCGCGACGGGCGCCTGGCTCGCCGCCGTCCCCGAGCTTCGCCCTGCCATCGTGGCCGTCTCGAGCGACATGGTCGCCACCGAGCCGATCCCGGACCGCCTCGAGAAGGCGGGCTGGACGGGCGGCGAGGCGATCTCCAACAGCCGCCTGATGGTGCACTACTACCGCACGACGCGGGACGGCCGGATTGCCTTCGGCCAGGGCGGTCACCGCCACGTCTTCGGCGGCCGCGTCGACGACGCGTTCTTCGGCGAGACGCCGCCGGCGACGCGCGCGCACCTCGAGCGCGACCTCGTCCGTCTCGTTCCGTTCGCCGCGGGCGCCGAGGTGACCGACGCCTGGGGCGGGCCGATCGACCGGACGGCGGACGGGCTTCCCTTCTTCGGCCGCCTGCCCGGGCGCGTGCCGGTCGTCTACGGCGCCGGGTACTCGGGGAACGGCGTCGCGCCGAGCCTCCTCGCCGGCAGGATCCTCGCCTCGAGCGCCCTCGGCCGCGACGACGAGTGGTCCGGCTGCGGCCTCAACCGCGGCGTTCCGGGCCGCTTCCCGCCGGAGCCGGCCCGCTACCTCGGCGCCTTCGTCGTCCGCGCGGCCGTCCGGCGGAAGGAGGGCCGCGAGGACGAGGGGCGCAGCGTCGACCCGGTCACGCGCAAGGTCGCCGGCCTCGCGCCGCAGGGCTTCTTCCGCGTCAACCGCTAGCTGCCCTGCCAAGGGTGCGTCCATCTGCGAACATACGTTCGTGCAGGGCGAGACGACGATCCTCCACGCCGACGTGGACTCGTTCTTCGCGTCGGTCGAGCAGCGCGACGACCCGCGGCTGCGCGGGCGTCCAGTCGTGGTCGGCGCCGGCGTCGTCCTCGCCGCGAGCTACGAGGCCAAGGCCTACGGCGTCCGCACCGCGATGGGTGGCGCCCAGGCCCGCCGCCTCTGCCCCGGCGCCGTGGTCGTGCCGCCGCGCATGGCCGCCTACGCGGAGGCGAGCAGGGCGATGTACCGCGTCTTCGAGGACGCGACGCCGCTCGTCGAGGGCCTCTCGATCGACGAGGCGTTCCTCGACGTCCGCGGATTGCGGCGCCTCTCGGGCACGCCGGTGGAGATCGCCGTGCGGCTCCGGCGCGACGTCCGGGAGCGGGTCGGCCTGCCCATCACGGTCGGCGTCGCGCGGACGAAGTTCCTCGCCAAGGTGGCGAGCGGCGTGGCGAAGCCGGACGGGCTCCTCGTCGTGCCTCCCGGTCGGGAGCTTTCCTTCCTGCACCCGCTGGCGGTGGAGCGGCTCTGGGGCGTCGGACCGGTCACCGCCGCGAGGCTTCGAGCCTGCGGGATCGCCACGGTCGGACAGGTCGCGGAGCTCGGAGAGAGCGCGCTCGTGCGGATGCTCGGCCGGGCCGCGGGCCGGCACCTCCACGCCCTCGCCCACAACCGCGATCCTCGACCGGTTCGACCGCGGCGGCGGCGGCGCTCGATGGGGGCGCAGCGCGCGCTCGGCCGCTCGCCGAGGTCGGCGGCCGCCCTCGACGCGACCCTGATCGGGCTGGTCGAGCGGGTCTGCCGCCGCCTGCGGGCGGCCGGGCGGGTCGGCCGGACGGTCGTCCTCCGCCTGCGCTTCGACGACTTCTCCCGGGCGACGCGATCGCACACGCTGCCCGCGCCCACCGCCGAGACGCGGACGATCCTGGACACCGCCCGAGGGTTGCTCCTCGCCGCCGGGCCGCTGATCCAGGCACGGGGGCTGACGCTCGTCGGCGTGGCCGTCGCCAACCTCGACGACGGGACGCTCGTCCAGCTGACGCTGCCGTTCGACTGCCCGAGCGGCGCGGCTCTCGACGCTGCGCTGGACGCGATTCGCGACCGGTTCGGGCCCGACGCCGTCACCCGTGCGGTGTTGCTCGGCCGCGACCTGGGCCCTTCCGTGCCGCTGCTTCCCGACTGAGCGGCGGGCGGGCCGGGCGAGGCACCCGGCCCGCCGTTCACGCGCTCTACAAATTCGTGAAGAGCAGGTGCCGGTTCGTCGTCGAGGACGAGGTGACGACGTTCTTCGTGCTCAGGTCGAAGAGCCTGCTCCGCACCGCCGCCGGCGAGGCGGCCGGGTTGCCCTGGAGGTAGAGCGCGGCCACCCCGGCGGTGTGCGGCGTCGCCATCGACGTCCCGCTGATCGTCCGCGTCGCGGTCGTGCTCGTGTGCCACGCCGAGGTGATCGAGACGCCCGGAGCGAACCAGTCCACGCAGTTCCCGTAGTTCGCCCAGGAGGCCTTGCGGTCGTTCGTGTCCGTGGCGCTGATCGTCATCGCCTCGCCGACCCGGGCGGGCGAGAAGTTGCAGGCGTTCTGCGCGATACCGAGGAAGTTGCCGTTGCCGGCCGCGACCGCGTACGAGACGCCGTCGGCGATCGAGTTGCGGACGGCGTTGTCGAGCGCCGTGCTCGCGCCGCCGCCGAGGCTCAGGTTGGCGACCGCCGGCTGCCCGGGCCGGTGATGGGAGGTGACCCAGTTGATGCCGGCGATGACGCCCGAGGTCGTGCCGCTGCCTCGGCAGTTGAGGACGCGGACGCCGACGAGCGTAACGCCCTTCGCCACGCCGTACGTCGAGCCGCCGACCGTTCCGGCGACGTGGGTCCCGTGACCGTTGCAGTCGTCGGCAGCGCCTCCGTCCACCGCGTCGTACCCGCTGACGGCGCGCCCGCCGAACTGCGTATGGGAGAAGCGGATCCCGGTGTCGATGACGTAGGCGGTCACGCCGGCGCCGGTGGCGAAATACGTGAACGTCCCGCTGAGCGGCCGCGAGCGCTGGTCGATACGGTCGAGGCCCCAGGGCGGGTTCGTCTGCGTCGTTGAGAGCGACACCGTTCGATCGGGCTCGACGTACGCGACGCGGTCGTCCGCCCGGACGGCCGCGAGCTCCGCGGCGCTTAGCCTGGCGGCGTAGCCCCTGAGCGCGCTGCCGTAGACGGCGAGCACGCGGGCGCCCAGGCGGTCGTGCGCCGCGGCGACGCGTCCGGGACGCGCGTCGTCTTCGAGGACGACGATGTACCGGCCGGGGATCGTCCCGGCCTGGGCGCCTCCCGCCGCTGCGAGAGCGAGGGCGACGACGGCGGCGAGCAGCACGAGCCTGCGCATGACTGCCTCCGATGCGAGGGAACGACGGCGGCCTGATCGTACTCCGCTCGCCGCTGCGCTCCAACCCTTCAGTCGAGCTCGAGCGCGAGGCGGGGAAGGCGCTTGCGGGCGAGGCCGTTGAAGACCTGCTCGTACTCCTCGGCGGCGTCCTGGTCGAGCGTGCGCGCATAGGTGTCGCGGTAGTGGACGAGCGCCTCGCGCGCCGCGTCGACGAGGTCGACGTAGTCCCCGTACCGCTCCTCGGCGTCATCGCGCGGAGCCGCGTTGTAGGCGTCGAGAGCCGCATCGCAGTCGCGCACGAGGCCGGCGTGCTCCGCCTCGAAGAGCTCGAGCTGGCGCTCGACGAGGTCGACGAAGCGCCGTCCCACCTTCCTAGACTAACCGGGGAGTGCGGCTCCTCGTTCGCAGCTGGAACCTCTACCACGGGAGGACGCACCCCGAGTCGGACCGCCTGCACCTCGAGCCGATGGTGCGGCTTGTGACCGCCGACGCGCCGGACGTCGTCGCCCTGCAGGAGGTCCCCATGTGGGCGGTGCGGCGGCTCGCGGGCTGGAGCGGCATGGGCTGCGCCTGGGCGATGACGATGCCCGCGCGCCTGGGGCCGCTCGCGCGCCGGGTGACGGCGACCGACCCGCGCCGCTTCAGAGCCAGCCTCACCGGGCAGGCGAACGCGATCCTCGTGAACCCCCACTTCGAGCAGCGCCGGCACCGTCGGGTCGTTATCAACCGGGGGCTCTCGACGAGAGACTGGCTCCTGCGCGCGGACGAGCGCCGCGTGTGCCACACGCTCGAGGTCGACACCCCCGCGGGCCCGCTCCTGCTCGCCAACCTCCATGCCTCGAACAGCCCCGACCGCAGGCTCGTCGGCGAGGAGATCTCCCGGGCGGCCGCGTTCGTCGCCTCGGCCGGCCGCTGCGTCCTCTGCGGCGACTTCAACGTCCGCCGCCACGCCGTTCCCGGCTTCTCGGACCCAATTGACGGCATCGACCAGATCCTCGTGCGCGGGCTCGAGCTCGTCCGGGGCCCCGAGGCGTGGCTCGAGGGGCGAAGACGCGTGCGCGGCGGCGTCCTCTCCGACCACGCCCCGGTCGAGGCGGTCGTCGAATGGACCTCGTAGCCGTCCGGAAGGGCATCCCGGTGCTCGACCGCTACGCGTACCTGAACGCGGGCACGTTCGGGCCGCTGCCGCGAGTCACGGTCGTCGCGATGCAGGAGGTGGAGCGGCTCGAGCTCGAGGACGGACGGGCGAGGCACGCGTACTTCGAGCGGGTGATGGCCCAGCGAGAGGAGCTGCGCGGGAAGCTGGCGGCGCTGATCGGCGCGCCTGCCGACACGGTTGCACTCACGGCGTCCACCACGGAGGGCTGCAACGTGGCCGTCGCGGGCCTCGGCATCGGGCCCGGCGACGAGGTCGTGACCACCGACTCGGAGCACCCGGGCCTCTTCGGCGGCCTCGTCGCGTCGGGGGCGACGATTCGTGCGGCGGCCGTGCGCGACCGTCCGGCGGCCGAGGCGCTCGCGGCTCTGGAGGCGGAGCTCTCGCCGCGCACGAAGCTCGTCGCGATCTCGCACGTATCGTGGCTGACCGGTGCGGTGCTGCCGGTGCGCGAGCTTTCGGGCCGGGGCATCCCGGTCCTCGTCGACGGCGCGCAGGGAGCCGGCGCGATCCCGGTCGACGTCGAGGAGCTGGGCTGCGACTTCTACACCGTCTCGGCCCAGAAGTGGCTCCTCGGGCCGGCTGCGACGGGCGCCCTCTACGTCGCCCCGCAGCAGCTGGAGGCATGCCGCGTCGTGTTTCCCTCGTACCTGTCCTGGAAGCACCCGGAGTACGAGCTCGTCGAGACGGCGCAGCGCTTCGAGGGCGGCTGGGCGCCGGCCCCGTCGGTGGCGGGGCTGCTGGCCTCGCTCTCCTTCGCCGAAGAAGCAGGCCAAGAACGGTTCGAGCGCGCGCGCGAGGCGACCGTGCGCTGCCGCGAGGCGCTGGCCGGGGCCGGGGCGGAGGTCGTGTCCGAGGCCGGACAGGGGACGCTCGTCTCCTTCCGCGCCGAGGAGCCGGCCGAGCTGGTCGCCCGCCTGGGCGAGCAGGGCGTCGTCGTACGCGATCTGCCCGGCACGGGGCTCGTGCGCGCGTCCTGCGGCTTCTGGACGAGTGAAGAGGACCTCGAGCGGCTCGTCGACGGCGTGACGGCTTCGAGAAGGGGCTCGCCCGAGGCTTGAGCGCCGGCCTCGGCCGGCCGATAAGGCGTGCATGACGCCGCTTCGGGGGGCCGCCTTCCTCCTGTGCGGACTCGTGCTCGCCTCCTGCGGCCAGGGCGGGAACCGAGCCGCCGACCGGCCGGACGCCGAGGTCACGAAGGCCGACCTCGCGATCATGGTCGTGCCCGCGGACGAGCTCGGCGGCCTTGCCCAGGGCCTGCGGCTCGCGCCGGAAGACTCCGGCTCGAGCTCGAACGCGGCCGCGGCGCGGCAGAGCCTCGATCCCAAGGACTCGGCGCGCCGCCTGCGCGGCGCCGGCCGGGTGGTCGGCTACGAGCTGACGTACATGCGGCCGGGGGCGCCGTCCGGCAAGCGCACGCGCGGGGTCGTCAGCGTCGGCTCGTCCGTCGAGCTCATGCAGGACGCCGTCGACGCCTCCCGCTTCTTGAACAAGCAGGTGAACGACCACGAGCGGTTCGAGGGCACCGTGTCCGACCACGTCCGGCTGACCGGAGCCTCGGGGTTCCCGGTGCGCGGCATCGGCGAGGAGGCCGAGGGCATTCGCGGCACCGTGCGTGGATTCGGGCTCGTGCTGCACACCACGGTCGTCGCGTTTCGCCGGGGGCGCATCGTCGGCTCGGTGGGCGTCGTGCGGGCCGACCGGCGGGACGTGAGAGCGGCCGCGACGCGCCTGGCCATCACCCTCGACTCGCGCATCCAGCGCGTCCTCGGCGGACAGCTCCAGGAGGATCCCGTCCCGCTCCCCGGCGTCAAGCGACCGCGGATCGACCCCAAGCCGCTGACGCTCCGGCTCGCCGACCTCCCGCCCGGGCCGACCGTAGCCGGAGAGGGTTACCGGCGACACGGGAACGTGCGCTCCTTCCTGCGCGAGTTCGATCTCGCCGGCGGGCGTTTGGGCAGCTCGAAGGTGCTCTATCTCCGCTCGATGACGCAGATCCTCGAGTCCGAGGACACGGCGGCGTTCACGCTCCGCTACGCGGGGACGGCGAAGGGGAGCCGCCGCCTGGCGCGCGTCTTCGCCTCCGGAGTGCTGAAGGCCGAGCTCCGCGCGCTCGCCGTGCGGCCGTTCGAGGTCGAGGGCGCCGACACGGCCGCCGCCGTGGCCACCTTCCGTGCGCCGAAGATGCAGGTGGCGATCGTCCTCCTCTACGTCCGCTCCGGCGTCGCGCTCGGGAGCCTGACGGCCGTGGGCCCGGCCGGCGAGCTCGACCCGGGCGACGTCGTCGCGCTGGCCCCCGCGCTCCGCGCCCGCCTCCGCTCGACCCCGTAAGCGCCGGGCCCCGCGCGAGCTTGTGTTTCACGAGCACGAGCCCGGACCCGTCGCTCCCGGACGTCCCTTCGGTCGCGCCTGGGCGACGCCTGAGCGGGAAACCCGACCTTGGGCGACCTTGTACACGTGGAACACAAGGTCGGGCGCCGCGCCCCCGGCCTAACCGGAGCGGAGACCGAGCTCGGGGGCGATCGGGCGCAGGGCCGAGACGACGTTGCGGATGTGGTCGTCGAGCTCGAGGCCGAGGAGCTCGGCGCCCGCGTAGACCTCGTCCCGGTGCACGCCGGCCGCGAACGAGGGCTGCTTGAGCTTCTTCTTCACGGACTTCGGCTCGAGCGTCTCGATGCCGTCGGGGCGCACGAGGCCGCAGGCGTGGACGAAGCCGGCCAGCTCGTCGCAGGCGAAAAGCGTCCGCTTGAGCGGCGTGTCGCGCGGGAGATTCAGGTGCTCGGCGTGGGAGAGGACCGCCTCGACGACCTCCGCCGGCCAGCCCTCCTCCCGGAGGATCGGCGCGCCGTCCTGCGGATGCCGGTCGAGCGTCGGGTGCATCTCGTAGTCGAAGTCGTGGAGGAGCGCGACGGCGCGCCAGAGCTCCTCGTCGGCGCCCTGCTCGCGCGCGTAGAAGCCGACGCAGGCCTCGACGGCGAGCGCGTGCCGCCGCAGCGCCTCGCTCTTCGTGTAGCGCGTGAGCGTCTCCCACGCGCGCTCGCGGGTGACGTCCATGGGGGCGAGTAGGATAGCCTGCCCGGTCGCTCCGCCCGTCCGACGCGGGAGCGAGACTCCGTGCCCGAGACCCTTGTCGCCGACACGCTGATGGAGTCCTTCGTCATCGAGGGCGGACGCCCGCTGAACGGACGCCTCCGCGCGGCCGGGAACAAGAACGCCGCGCTGCCCATCGTTGCCGCGACGCTCCTCACGGACGAGCCGGTCACGCTCACGAACGTCCCCGCCATCCGGGACGTGGACACGATGCTCGAGCTGGTCGCCGACCTGGGCGTCGACGTCCGCGCGAGCGGCGACGGCAGCGTCCGCATCCACGCCGAGGACGTCGCGAAGCGCGAGCTCGACGAGGAGCTCTGCACCCGGATCCGGGCGTCGATCCTGCTCGCCGGCCCGCTGCTCGCCCGCTGGGGCGAGGCGATCGTGCCGCCTCCGGGCGGCGACGTGATCGGCCGAAGGCGGCTCGACACCCACATCCACGCGTTCTCGCGCCTCGGCGCCGAGATTCAGGCGAACCGGCGCTTCCACATGCGGGCGGACGAGCTCGTCGGCGCCCACGTGTTCCTGGACGAGGCCTCCGTGACGGGCACCGAGAACGCGGTCATGGCCGCCGTGCTCGCCCGCGGGGAGACGACGATCGTGAACGCGGCCTGCGAGCCCCACGTGCAGGACCTGTGCCACTTCCTCGTCTCGCTCGGCGCCCAGATCGGCGGCATCGGGTCGAACGTCCTCTCCATCACCGGCGTCGACCGGCTGCGCGGGGGCGAGTGGCGCATCTGTCCCGACCACATCGAGGTGGCGAGCTTCGTCGGCCTCGGCGCGATCACGCCGGGCGACCTCGTCATCGAGGACGTCGTTCCGGACCACCTCGTCGGGATCTGGCACGGCTTCGAGCGCCTCGGCATCGAGTGGGAGGTGGACGGGACGTCCGTCCGCGTGCGGGGCGGCCGGGAGCTCCGGATCCAGGACGACCTCGGTGCGCAGATCCCCAAGGTCGAGGACGGGCCCTGGCCCGCCTTCCCGGCCGACCTGACGTCGATCGCGCTCGCCGTGGCCACGCAGGCCCACGGCACCGTCCTCATCTTCGAGAAGATGTTCGAGAACCGGCTCTTCTTCGTGGACAAGCTCGTCAACATGGGGGCGCGGATCATCCTCTGCGACCCGCACCGGGCGGTCGTCAACGGGCCGGCCAAGCTCTACGGGGAGCGCATGGAGAGCCCCGACATCCGCGCCGGCATGGCGATGCTGATCGCCGGCCTCTGCGCGGAGGGCCGCTCGACGATCGGGAACATCGGCCAGATCGACCGCGGCTACGAACGGATCGACGAGCGCCTGCGCGCCGTGGGCGCCGGCATCGAACGGGTGGAGGCTTAGAGCGATGGCAAGCAACAAGCAAGCCGTGCGGACGGAGAGCGCCCCGGCGCCGTTCCAGGGGGCGCCCTACTCGCAGGGGATCGTCGCCGGAGACCTCGTGTTCGTCTCCGGCCAGCTCGGCATCGACCCCGAGGGCGGCCACGTCGTCCAGGGCGGCATCGTCGAGCAGACCGAGCAGGTGATGAAGAACCTGAGCGCGATCCTCGAGGAGGCGGGGTCGAGCCTGGACGACGTCCTGATGACCTCGATCTTCCTCGTCGACCTGGACGACTTCCCGGCCATGAACGAGGTCTACGCCCGTCACCTGAGCGAGCCGTACCCTGCCCGCGCGACCGTGCAGATCGCAGCGCTCCCCTCCGGAGCACGGATCGAGGTCGCCGTCGTCGCGCAGCGGTAGCTGCAGCCGCGCGTCAAGTCGGCCGCGCCGCGCGCCGATAGCGCGGGTGTGGAGAAAGTCGCCGCCGCTCTCCGCGCGCCGTTCGCCGTCCTCGTCCGCCCGCTCGACCGTGCGGTCGTCGTCCTCGACGAGTCCGCGGAGAGCCGCTCCGCCGGCGCGCTGCGCATCCGCCGTGCCGTCGCCGGGCTCGTCCTCCTCTTCGGGCTCGTCGTCGTCGGGCGCACCCTGGCGAGCGGCGCACTCCCGACGCTCGCGCAGGTACTCCTCGTCCTGCTCGGCGTGGCGCTCTTCCTCAACCGGGGCGGCCGCTTCCTGCGCGACTGGGTCCCCGTGTTCGTCGGTGCGCTCGGGTACCTCCTCTCGGCGAGCGCCGTCCAGTCCTTCGGCTTCGCCGTCCACTACACGCCGCAGATCGAGGCGGAGCGCGCGCTCTTCGGCGGCACGCTGCCGACCGTCTGGCTCCAGGAGCACCTCTACGGCGGCACGACCGGCCTCCTCGAGGTCGTCTCGGCGCTCTTCTACGTCTCGCACTTCCTCGCTCCCGTCGCGCTCGCCTTCATGATCTGGGCGCTCTGGGAGCGGCGCGGCTTCGTCGACCTCTTCTTCGGCATCCTCGTCGTCACCATTCTCGGCGAGATCACGTTCGTCCTCGCGCCGACCGCGCCGCCCTGGCTCGCCGCCGACGCCGGGCTCGTCCCGCCCGTACACGACGTGATCAAGCAGGCCCTCTACGACATGGGGCTGACGCCGATCGCCGACCAGTTCCACAGCCCGAGCTACAACACCGTCGCCGCGATCCCGTCGCTCCACGCCGCGTGGCCGGTGATCGGGCTCCTCGTCGCGCTGCGCCACGGCCTGCCGCGCTGGGTCGTCGTCGCCCAGGCCGTCATCGTCCTCGGCGTGCTCTTCTCCATCGTCTACGCCGGCGAGCACTACGTCGTCGACGCGCTCGTCGGCTACGTCTACGCGATCGTCGCCTGGTGGCTCGTCCAGCTCGCGCTGCGCCCGCGCGGGCGCGCGGCTCAGCCGGACGGCCGGTAGAGGACGCTGACGAGCTCGTCCCCGTAGAGCCGCCGGGCGCCCGGCGCGTCGAGCAGGGGCGCCTCGAGCTCCCGGTCGGCGACCCGGTCGAGGACGACGAGCTCGTACCCCGCGGCGGCGGCCCGCCAGTCGTCGCCGACGCGGTTGCGGACGCGAAAGATCGCCTCGAGCTGCTCCCTGTCGTAGAGCTCGAAGCGGACGTCGAAGGCGACGCGCCCGGCGAGCTCGGGCCGGCGCCAGAGGAGCCAGTCGGCGTAGCGCTCGCTCGCGAAGACGCGGGTCGAGGGGTCGGCGTCCGTCACCCGCGAGACGGCCCGGAGCACCGGCTCCGGCCAGCGCGACTCGTAGGCCTTCGCCGGCCAGGCGGCCATCGCCACGAGCGCGACGGGGATCGCCAGGACGGCGGCACCGGCGAGGAGGCGGAGCGGGGGGCCGGGTCGCCGCGCGTCTCGTGCCGGCAGCACGGTCTCGAGCGCGACCGGGGCGAGGACGACCCAGGCGAGCGCGAACCAGGTGATGTTCCGGATGGCGAGGAAGCCGGCGACGACCGTGGCGAGGACGGCGAGCCTCTCGAAGAGCGTCAGGCGGGAGCCGGCGCGGGCGAGGAGCCAGACGGCGGCGAGCGCCAGCAGGAAGAACGGCCAGGCCTGCGAGAAGGTCGGCGGCCGCCACTCGCCGACGATGCGGGCGAACTCGGGGCCGACGAGCATGTGCCGGTAGTAGCCGACGAGCGAGAGCGCGTACGGCGAGGCGAGGACGCAGAGCGGCGCGAGGACCACGAGGGCGACCGAGCGCGGCCGCCGGCCGGCCGTCAGTCCACGGAGTGCGACGAGGCCCGCGCCGAGCACCACGGAGCCGTGCAGGTTCGCCCAGAGCACGAGGAGCGGCAGGACGAAGAAGACCTGCCGGGAGGAATTCCGGCTGTCGCGCGCCAGCAGCCACAGGACCGCCACGAAGAGGAGGTACGCGAAGCTCTGCGACCGAAGCTGGAACATCCAGGGCGCGAGGAACAGCGAGGTGGCGCCGATCCAGAAGACGGAGCGGCCCGATGCGCCGAGCTGCCGCGCCGCGCCGAGGGCAAGGGAGAACGCCGCCGTGAGGAGCGTGACATGCACGAGGAGGGCAGCCTTGACGCCGGCCGCGGCGGCGAGCCCGTAGAAGACGAGGTGGGCGAGCCACTGCTGGTCGATCCAGCGGGCTCCCTCTCCGAACACTGTCAGCCCGTCCGTCCGCGGTAAGCCGTTCGCGACCTCGCGCCCGCTCACGAACGTGAGCCAGCTGTCCTGCACGAGCTCGAAGGGGGCGAGGCGGGCGAGCGCGACGACGTAGAGCGCGACGAGCGGCAGGAGGTAAGCCTCCCGCTCGACCAGCGCGACCGCCGAGGCGCGCGGAGGGCTCGTCCCGCGGAAGGTCCACGTGCGATTGGCGAGGAAGCTCGCGGGCGCGACGGCGAGGATCGCGGCGGCCTGTGCGGGCAGCTCGGCGAGACCGCCGGCCACGAGCGCCGTGAGGACGACGAGATTGAGGGAGAGCGCCGCGATGGAGACGGCCAGGAAGCGCGGGGCCTGGACGGCCACGCGGCCGGAGCGGGCGCGGAACGTCCAGAGGCGGTTCCACGCGTAGTTGTTGGAGACCGCGACGAGGAACGAGCAGACGGCCGCGAGGCCGTACTGGACGCCGGCGCCGTGCACGAGGGCGGTGAAGACAGCGAGGTTGACGATGTAGCCGCTGACGCCGACTGCGCAGAACTTGCCCAGCTGGGTCCAGCCGGAGCGGCCGGCGAGCGGTTCGTCTGCGGCGAGACGCACGCTCTCCGTATCGGCCTCGGGGCGGCGATCCTCAAGGACGCGCAGCGTTGCCTCCCCGGGTGTTTGCGGGCCGGAGGCGGGGGTCAGACTCCGATCCCCGCCCGAGTGGGGCGGATGAGCGAAAGGGGTCACAGATGGCCATCAACACCGAGCGCGGCCGGGCAGGATTGCTCGACCGACGCACGGGAGGCGGCGTCGTCGCGCGGCTGACGACGGAGACGAAGCACGCCTTCAAGACCACCGAGTTCTGGGCGATGGTCGGGGTAATCGCCGGCATCCTCATCGCGTCGGCGGTCGTGGACGACGGAGAGGGGGCCGGCGCCGCGGGCGACGCGTTCTCCGCCCAGCGGGCCTGGCTCTACGTCGCGATCGTCGCGGTCGGCTACATGGTGAGCCGCGGCCTCGCGAAAGCCGGGAGCCGCGAGCCGTACTGGGCGGGTCCGGACGACCTTCCCGGGGGCGACTCGGACGACCGGGGCTAGCCCAAGCCGGTCACGATTCGAGAGGGCCGGGCCGCTTGCCCGGCCCTCTCCGCGTTCCGAAGGCCGCCGGCGACCGGCCGAGCAAGAGAGGGGAACGGGACCCGACGCGCCGCATCCGCCGTGCCGCCGTTCCCCCTGAGGCTGATTGCCCGCAACGGCCGGAGAAGGAACCAGAGACGGCATGCGGGTGTCGACTCGGCCTCGCGCCCACCGGCTGCGGCTACCGGAAGGGCGCTCGGCCGCCGGAAGGAGGTCCTCCCGGCTAAGTCGCCACCCGCACGAGAGGACTTCCCCGGTTTAGTGGCCGCGAACCCCCGGCTTCTCACCCGTCGAACGCGGGGCCGGGGCGCCGGGGGCCGTGCGAGGCCCAAGCCTAGAATCCATGCGTGGACGTCATCGTCTCCCACACGAACACGGACTTCGACGCGCTCGCCGCGATGCTGGCGGCGCGGCGGCTCTATCCGGGCGCGACAGTCGCGCTCTCCGGCTCGCTGAACCGGAACGTGCGCGAGTTCTACCGGCTCCATGCGGACGAGCTCGACCTGGCGGAGCCCGGGCGCGTCGCTCTCGGCTCCGTGCGCCGCCTCGTGGTCGTCGAGACCGTCGACCCCGACCGCCTCGGGGAGTTCGAGGCAGTGGCTCGGGACCCCGCGGTCGAGGTCGTGGTCTTCGACCACCACACGGGGGAGGAGCCCGACTGGGTGAAGCCGGAGAACCTCGTCCTCTCCGACGACGGCGCGCTCACGACGACGATGGTGGGCATCCTCGCCGAGCGGGAGATCGAGCCGACGCCGCTCGAGGCGACGGTGTTCGCGCTCGGCATCCACGAGGACACGGGCTCGCTCGGGTACCCGGGCGTGGGCCTCCGCGACGCCGAGGCGCTCGCCTGGTGTCTGCGGCACGGCGCCAGCCAGGAGATGATCGCCCAGTACCTGCGCTCGCCGCTCGCCGAGGACGAGCGCGCGCTGCTCGAGGGCCTCGTGTCCGCGCTCGAGACGCACGAGGTCGACGGGCTCGACGTCCTCGTCGCGGCCGTCTCCTGGCCGCAGTACGTCGACGGCGTCTCCAACCTCGCGCACAAGGTCGTCGACCTCACCGACGCGCGCGCGCTCGTCTGTCTCGTCGAGATGGATGGCCGCGTCTTCTGCGTCGTCCGCACGCGCGTTCCCGAGCTCGACGCGGCCGCCGTTGCCGCGGCGCTCGGCGGTGGAGGACACGCGCAGGCTGCGTCGGCCGTGCACCGCGGCGCGCTCGCCGAGGCACGCGAGCGCGTGCTCGCGGCGCTGCCGGGCGCCGTCCGATCGCGCCGCACGGCGGGCGAGGTGATGTCCCGGCCGGCCCGCTTCGTCGCTCCGGACGAGCCCGTCTCGCGGGCGATGGTGCTGTGCCAGCGGCATCGCCAGAGCGGGATTCTCGTCGCCGAGGACGACCGCCTCGTCGGCCTCGTGACGCGCGAGAACCTCGACCAGGCGATCGGGCACGGCCTCTCGCACGCACCCGTGAAGAGCGTCATGAGCTCCGACGTGGCGACGTGCGCGGAGGAGACGCCGCTGCCCGAGCTCGCCCGCCTGCTCCGCTCCTCGGACGCCGGGCGGGTCGCCGTCGTCCGGGGCGAGAAGGTCGTGGGCGTCGTGACGCGCAGCGACGTCCTGCGCGCCCTCGGGGAGCCGCTCGCGGCCGAGGAGCCCGCGGCGGGCCTCGACCTGCGCGACAGGCTCCTCGCGGTGCCCGGGCTCGGCCGCGTCTTCGAGGCCGTGCAGGCGGTGGGGGAGGGGTTCGAGGGCGTCTACCTCGTCGGCGGCGCCGTGCGCGACCTGCTGATGGGCGAGCCGTCCTTCGACGTGGACGTCGCGGTCGAGGGCGACGGGATCGCCTTCGGCCGGGCGCTGGCGCGGGAGCTGGACGGGCGCGCGGTGCCGCACGACAAGTTCGGCACGGCGATCGTCGTCCACGAGGGCGGCCGCGTCGACGTCGCCACCGCGCGCACCGAGTTCTACGACTACCCGGGCGCGCTGCCTGCGGTCGAGCAGGCGTCCATCCGCCAGGATCTGTAC
>DASTBX010000036.1:0-14941 GCA_035711645.1 Gaiellaceae bacterium | reverse complement strand
TCCCGCCCAGGCGGCCCGCCTCCGTCGCGCAGGCCGTCCGGGCGCTCCTCGCCGACCGCGACCTCCGCGCGCGGATGGGAGCGGCCGGCGTGGAGCGGGCGCGCTCCCGCTACAGCTGGCAGCGGGTCGCCGACGCGACGCTCGCGGCATACGCGCCGCTCGTCAGCCGGCCGGCCGTCGCGGCGCTGGAGGCGGTGCGATGAGCCGGGCCGCCGTCCTCGCCGGCCACGCGCACCTCGTCGCATTGCGCCGCGCCCTCGCCGCCTTCGAGCCGGACGTACCGACCCTGGAGGCCTGGGGCGCCCGGCTCGCGCACGTCCTCCTGCACGGCGGACGGCTGCTCGCCGCCGGGAACGGCGGCAGCGCGGCCCAGGCGCAGCACCTGACGAGCGAGCTCGTCGGCCGCTACGTGGACGAGCGCCCTCCTCTCAGCGCCATCGCGCTGCACGCGGAGAGCTCGAGCCTGACGGCGATCGCCAACGACTACGGCGCCGCCGCCGCCTACGCCCGCCAGCTCCGTGCCCACGGCCGTCCCGGCGACGTCCTCCTCGCGCTCTCGACCTCGGGCCGGAGCGCGAACGTCCTCGCCTGCGCCGAGGAGGCGCTGGACGGACGCCTCACGGTGTGGGCGCTGACCGGCTCGCTTCCGAACCCGCTCGCCGCCCTCGCCGACGAGGCTGTCGCCGTCGAGGCGCGGGCGACCGCGACGGTGCAGGAGGTGCACCAGGTCGCGGTGCACCTCCTCTGCGCGGCCGTCGACCGCGAGGTAGGGATGCTGACCGGCGAGGAGACGGCATGAGCCTGCGCGCGCCGCTCGTCGTCGTGGGCGACGCCCTGCTCGACCGCGACGTCGACGGGGCCGTCGAGCGATTGTCGCCGGAGGGGCCGATTCCCGTGCTCGACGAGGAGGCACTCGTCGCCAGGCCGGGCGGAGCCGCCCTCGCGGCGGCGCTGGCCGCGGGCGACGGGCGGCCAGTCGTCCTCGTGACGGCGCTGGCGCAGGACGAGGCCGCCGAGGAGCTCCGCCGCCTCTTGGCGCGGGCCGCGGTCGAGGTCGTCGACCTGGGCCTCGACGCGCGTACGCCGGAGAAGATCCGCCTGCGCTGCGACGGCCGCGTGCTCCTGCGACTCGACCGCGGCGGACGGAGCGCCGCGATCGCAGGCTCCGGCGAGGAGGCCGCCGCGCCGCTCGCAGAAGCCGCAGCCGTCCTCGTCTCGGACTACGGCCGCGGTCTCGCCGACCTCGAGCCGCTCCGCCGTCTGCTCGCCGACACGGCTGTCCACACGCCGCTCGTCTGGGACCCGCACCCTCGCGGCGCCCGCCCGGTCGGCGGCGCGCGGCTCGTCACCCCGAACCACGCCGAGGCCCGGCGGCTGGCGCCCGGCGTCGAGGGCGAGGACCGCACCGCAGTGGCCGCGCGCGCCCGGGCACTCCAGGTGGAGTGGGAAGCGGACGCGGTCGCGGTCACCCTCGGCGCCGGCGGGGCGTTGCTGGTGGGGGACGGCGCGCCGCCCGTCCTCTCGCCGGCTCCGCCGACGACGGGCGGCGATCCGTGCGGCGCCGGCGACCGGTTCTCCTCGGCCGTCACCGGCCTGCTGGCGGACGGCCGGCTGCTGGCCGACGCCGTCGACCGGGCGGTGCGCGAGGCATCCTCCTTCGTCGCCGGCGGCGGGGCGGGGTCGCTCGGCAGTCGCTGGCGGCCGGCCGTGCCGGAGGCGGCTGAAGACGACGCGGAGGCGCTCGTCAGCCGCGTACGGGCCCAGGGCGGCTCGGTCGTCATGACGGGCGGCTGCTTCGACCTCCTGCACGCGGGGCACGTTCGCATGCTGGCGGCGGCGCGCCGTCTCGGCGACTGCCTCGTCGTCTGCCTCAACTCGGACGAGTCCGTGCGCCGCCTCAAGGGCGGCGGCCGCCCGGTCGTGGGCCAGGAGGACCGCGAGGCGGTGCTGCTCGCGCTCGAGTCCGTGGACGCCGTCGTCGTCTTCGACGAGGACACGCCCGCGGCGGTGCTCGAGCGCTTCCGGCCGGACGTCTTCGCCAAGGGCGGCGACTACGCGCTCGAGCGTCTGCCCGAGGCCGACGTCGTCGCCCGCTGGGGCGCCGAGGCGGTCGTCCTGCCCTACGAGGAAGGGCGCTCCACGACGCGACTGCTGGAGGAGGTGCTGGAGCGCGGTGCCCGCTGAGCTCGGCACCGTCCTCGTCACCGGAGGCTCCTCCGGGCTGGGCGCCGCGATCGTCGAGGCGATCCGGGCGGCCGGCGGGACGCCGGTCGTCCTCGACCGCGTTGCTCCGGCCGGCGCCGTCGAGCACGCCGTCGTCGATCTCGCGGACGGCACGGCGGCGGCCGCGGCGGTCGACGAGGCGGCGCGCCGTCGCGGGCGGCTCGACGCGGTCGTCACGTGTGCCGGCACCGACTCGTGCGGGCCGCTCGACCGGGTGCCGGCGGAGGACTGGGAGCGCGTCGTGCGCGTCAACCTGCTCGGCACGGCGGCAGTCGTCCGCGCGGCGCTCCCGCACCTCGAGCGCTCGGGCGGCCGGGTGGTGACCGTCGCCTCGACGCTCGGTCTGCGCGCCGTGAGCGACGCGACGGCGTACTGCGCGAGCAAGTTCGGCGTCGTGGGCTTCACGCGCGCTCTCGCGGCGGAGACGGCCGGGCGGATCGGCGTGACCCTGCTCGTGCCCGGAGGAATGCAGACGGCGTTCTTCGACGGGCGCGAGGAGGAGTACCGGCCGCCCGAGGACGCCCAGCTCAACCGGCCCGAGGACGTCGCCGCGGCCGTGCTCTTCGCGCTCTCCCGCCCGCGCGGCTGCGAGGTGCGCGAGCTCGTCGTCGCGCCTTCGACCGAGCCCTCCTGGCCGTGAGGCCGTTCGTGCTCGCCCTGCGGGCGCTCGGCCTCGGCGATCTGCTGACGGCCGTGCCGGCCCTTCGGGGCCTGCGCGGTGCCTTCCCGGACCATCGTCTGCTTCTCGCCGCGCCGAAGCCGCTCGAGCCGCTCGCGCTCGCCGCGGAGGCCGCCGACGAGGTCGTGCACGCCCAGCCGCTCGCGCCGCTGCCGCCCCGGCTGGCCGGCGCCGACCTCGCGGTCGACCTGCACGGCCGCGGCCCCGAGAGCCATGGGGTCCTCCTCGCCGCGCGGCCGCGCCGCCTGCTCGCGTTCGCGCACGAGGACGTGCCGAGGTCCGTGGGCCTGCCGGCCTGGCGACCCGGCGAGCACGAGGTCGACCGCTGGTGCCGGCTCCTCCGCGAGGCGGGCATTCCGGCCGAACCGACCGACCTCCGTCTCGATCCCGGCCGGCTCCCCTCCGGCGAGGCGGCGCGCGGCGCCACCCTCCTCCACCCGGGCGCGGCGAGCGGCGCCCGCCGCTGGCCGGCCGAGCGCTTCGCCGCGGTCGCCCGCCGCGAGCGGGAAGTGGGGAGGAGGGTCGTCGTCACCGGCGCCCCTGCCGAGGAGCCGCTCGCCCGGGCGATCGCCGGGGCGGCCGGGCTGCCCGCCGAAGCCGTCCTCGCCGGCCGCACTGGGCTGCTCGAGCTCGCCGCCCTCGTCGGTGCGGCCGCGCGCATCGTCTGCGGCGACACGGGCGTCGCGCACCTCGCAACCGCGCTCGCGACGCCGTCGGTCGTGCTCTTCGGGCCGACGCCGCCTCACGAGTGGGGGCCGCGCCTCGAGCCCGGGCGCCATCGGGCCCTCTGGGCCGGCGCTCGCGGCGACCCGCACGCAGCCGAGCCCTCCGCGGGCCTCCTCGCGCTCGACGTCGCCGACGTCCTGCGCGCGCTCGACGAGCTCGACCGGCTCGGCGTCGCGGCCTGACCGCTCCGAGCCTCTACGCGGCCGGCACCTCGAAGGCGACGAGCGACCCGGGGCCGTCCCGGCCGTCCACCCAGATGCGGCCGCCCATCCGCTCGACGAGCTCCCGGCAGATATAGAGGCCGAGGCCGGTGCCGCCGACGCCGCGGGTCAGGTCGGGATCGAGGCGGTAGAACTTGTCGAAGACCCGCTCCCGCTCGCCGGCCGGGATGCCGAGGCCCTCGTCCTCGACCTCGAAGCGGACCGACTCGCCGGCCGGCACCACGCGCACGACGACGTCGCCGCCGTCGGGCGAGTACTTGACGGCGTTCTCGATCAGCGTCGCGAGCACCTGCTCCAGCTTCGCCTCGTCGACCGAGGCGCCCGGCGCCGGCCCGGCCGGCTCGTAGTGGAGCCTGACGCCGGGCGGCAGGCTGACCCGCACCGACTCGACGACCCGCTCGACGAGCGGCCCGGGGTCGGTGCGCCGGACGGCGAGCGAGAGCCGCCCGGCTTCCAGCTGCCCGGCCGCGAGGATCTCGTCGACGATGGCGGCGAGGCGGTCGGTTCCGTGACCGATCAGCTCGAAGAGACGCTCGCGCGTGGTCGGATCGAGCTCCACGTCCGTGCGGGCGAGCGTTCTCGCTGCTCCGTACACGGCCGTGACCGGCGTCCGCAGCTGGTGCGACACGGTGGTGACGAAGTCGTCCTTCAGCCGCTCGAGGCGCCGCTCCTCGGTGACGTCGCGGAACGTGAACACGACGCCGTCCGGGAAGTCGGCCCGCAGGAGAGAGAGCCAGCACTCGTCGCCGCCCAGCACGACGGGCAACGCCGTCGGGCGCCCCGCCGTCTCGGTGGCCGCCGCGATCGCGTCCCAGTCCGGCAGGACCTCGCGAACGGGCCGGCCGACGGCCTCCTCGGCGGAGATGCCCGTCACCGCCTCAGCGGCCGGGTTCCAGACTCGCAGCACGCCGCCACGGTCGACGAGGAAGACGCCCTCGCCGATGAACTGGAGCGCGCGGGCGGCGTCGGCGCGCCGCTCGGCCTCGCGGAAGTCCCGGGCGTTGTCGATGGCCGCGGCGGCACGGCGCGCGAGCTCCTCCGCCGTCCGCAGGTCGGCCTCGCCGAGGCGACGGCCCGAGGAAGGCGCCGTCGCGAGCACGAGCGCGCCAAGAAAGCTCTCCCGGCCGCGCAACGGCACGATCAGGGCCGAGCCGTCGCCGACGTCGGCCGTGCCCGAGCGGAGCGCGTCGTCGACGCGGGCGCCGAGCTCCTCGCCGAAGCAGGCTTCCTCCACCTCGGCGCCCGCCGCGGCCAGCCGCACGACGCTGCCGTCCTCGGCGACGACGTCGACGGCGCACCAGTCGGCGAGCACGGGGACGAGAAGCTCGGCCACGCCGGCCAGCGTGCGCTCGTAGTCGAGGGACGATGCGAGCAGGGCGCCGGCCTCGGCGAGCAGGGAGAGCCGCGCCTCGCTCGCGCGCGACGCCCTGTAGAGGAGCGCGTTGTCGACCGCGGCCGCGACCCGGTTGGAGAGCTGGCGCGCGAAGACCGCCTCGGTCGGCCCGAGGCGCCGGCCGGAGACGTCGGTCCCCAGCGAGAGCGTGCCGAGGCGGCGCTCGCGGCTGACGAGCGGGGCGACGAGGTACGAGCGGAGCCCGAGCGACTCGTAGAGCGCGAGCTGGCCGGGCTCCGTGGCCGCCGCGCGCAGGTCGTCGCGGGAGACTTCCTCGAGGTGGACGAGCTCGCCGCGGGCGAGCGCCCGGGTCGCGGGGTGTTCCTCCCCGCGTGCGATCCCGTAGCGCCGGCGGAGCTCACGGAGCGTCTCCTCGCCAGCGGGGTCGGCGTGCGCGCAGACGAGCTCGCGGAAGGCGCCGTCCGGCTCGATCAGGTCGACGAGGCAGAAGTCGGCGAAGGCGGGGACCGTCATGCGGCCGAGCTCCGCGAGCGTTTCCTCGAGGACGAGCGAGCGGTTGAGGACGCTCGTCAGCTCCGCCATGAAGCGGGCCCTCTCGTCCTCGCGCTTCACCGCCGTGATGTCGTGGAAGACGTTGACGGCGTGGGTGATCGTGCCGTCCGCGTCCTCGATCGGGGTCGCCTTGAGGATCGACCAGCGCTCGTCGCCCGTCGCGCGGATCCGGTAGCAGAGAGTGACCGCCTCCGCATGGCCGCGCTCGATCACGATTCGGCCGGGAAGGCGGTCGAACGGGAACGGCCGGCGTTCCTCGTCGAGCAGCTCGAAGCGCGCCAGGACCTCCTCGACGGGGGTGCGGAGGAGGTCCTCGGAGCTCGCAAAGCCGATGAGCTGGGCGGCGGCGTCGTTCGCGTAGACGAGGCGCCCCGAGCGGTCCTGCACGGTGACGCCGTCGCCGATTCGCTCGAGGACGGTGTCGAGCTCCGCGCGGGAGCGAAAGACGCGAGGCGTCGAGCTGCGCGCGGGCGCCTGCTGGAAGACCGGGTTCTCCAAGGCTGACCGCGAACCGTACTCCTGCCCGGCGGCCCGGTCGAGCCGCGCGCCGCTTGCCCCGGCTCGCGCGAGCTATCCTGAGCAGGCGCTCGCGCGACTAGGGCCGCAGGTCGCGCAGCGCACGGAGGTGGCGCGTCTTAGGGCGTCCCTCCCGGTAAGCGGGCCTCCCTGGGCCAAGAGGGTGCGGCCCGCTTACCCCTTTCGGAGGTAGCCGAGCGGGCGTCGGAGGGCCTCACTGAGGCTCTGCGGCTGCCTCCCGCTTGGCCGGGAGGCGGCCGCGGATCGCTTGTCGGCCGCCGGCCCCGCGCGAGGGATCATGGCGAGCTGCGCCGCTGCCGATGCCCGCCGCATGCGCCTTCGCGTCCTCGTCCTCGGCCTCGCCTTCTTCGCGACGGCAGTCACGATCGCGGTCTCCCCGTACGTCGCCGGAGGCCACCCGCCCGACCGCGCCGAGCGCGTCGACTCGAGCCTCGACCGGTAGCCGCGGTCTGCAGCCGGTTCGAGCGCGGTAGGGTTTCCGCTCATGGCAGCGCCAGGACGCACGGTGGCGGTCCTCGGCGCCGGCAAGGCGGGGGAGGCCCTCATCGCCGGCGTGCTCTCCTCCGGCTGGCGCGAGCCCGCCGAGATCGTCGCGACCGCGCGGCGGCCGGAGCACCTCGACGAGCTCGTGGCGCGACACGGCGTCAGGACGACGCTCGTCAACGGCGAGGCGGTCGCCGGAGCGGGCATCGTGGTCATCGCCGTCAAGCCGCAGGACATCGAGGCCCTCCTGGCGGAGATCTCGGGCGTCGTCACCGCCGAGCAGACCGTCGTCTCGCTCGCCGCGGCGATTCCCACGGCGACGATCGAGGCGCACCTGAGCGACCGCGTGCCGGTCGTGCGCGCGATGCCGAACACCCCCATGACGGTGCACGAGGGCATGGCGGGAATCGCGGCGGGCACCTACGCGGAGGAGGAGCACCTCCAGCGCGCAGAGGAGGTCCTCGGCAGCGTCGGCCGGTCGGTGCGCGTGGACGAGAGCTACATGGACGCGATCACCGCCGTCTCGGGCTCGGGCCCCGCCTACTTCGCCCTCCTGGCCGAGTCCATGATCGAGGCCGGCATCCTCCTCGGCCTCTCGCGGGAGATCTCGACCGACCTCGTCGTCCAGACGATGCTCGGCACTGCGAAGCTCCTCCGGGACGAGCGGATGCACCCCGTCGAGCTCCGGGAGGCGGTGACCTCCCCGGGCGGGACGACGATCGCGGCGATCCGGGAGCTCGAGCAGGCCGGTGTGCGCGCCGCGTTCCTGAACGCGATCCAGGCGGCGATGCGCCGCTCGAAGGAGCTAGCCGAGGGCGGTTAGCGGGTCGACGGCCGCGCCGCGCACGCGCGCCTCGAAGTGGAGGTGCGGCCCGGTGGCCAGGCCCGTGGCGCCGACTGTGCCGAGCCGGGCGCCGCGCCCGACGCGCGCGCCCGTGCGCACGCGCACGCGCGCGAGGTGCGCGTACCAGGTCGTGACGCCCCGGCGGTGGCGGACGACGACGAGGTTGCCGAAGCCGCCGGAGTCCCACCCGGCCGAGACGACCACGCCGCGGCGGGCGGCCACGACCGGCGCCCCGCGGCGCGCCGGAAAGTCGAGCCCCGCGTGGAACCGCGAACCGCGCGGCCCGAAGCGGTCGGCCGCCTGCGCCGCCACCGGCCTGGCGAGCGTGATCGGCGAGCGGGGTGGGCGCCGCCGGAGCCCGCGCAGGTGCTCGCGCCGCACGACGCCGTCGGCGGGGAGGCGACGCCAGCTCTGGTAGGCGCGCAACGCCGCGTCGGTACGCGGGCCGAAGTCTCCGTCGAAGGTCCCGGACGGGAAGCCGCGCCAGGCGAGCAGGAACTGGAGGGCGGCGACGTCCCAGCCTCTCGTGCCGATCCGAAGCGGGCGGTCGCCGAGGCGGAAGCGGGCGTAGCGGCCGAGGGCGGCGCGCGTCTCCGGCCCGGGGATCCCGTCGACGACGAGCCGTTGGCGCCGCTGGAAGTCCCGTACGGCGGCGGTCGTCCGCCCGTCGGGGAAGCCGTGCACGGTGCCGTCGTAGAGCCCGCGCTGGTGGAGGGCGACCTGGAGCGCGGCGACGCCGGCCCTGCCTCTGGCCTCCGCGGCGGGCGCAGGCAGCAAAGCGAGCGCGGCGAGCGCCACGCAGAGCGTGCGGACATACGACATGCGGCGATGCGGCATGGGAAACCCGACCCGCGCGTGGGGTCGGCCCGGCGGGGAGGAGACTTGAGCTACCCGTCCCTCGAACGGGCGATGACGTCGGCGCCGCAGCCGGAGACCAGGGCGGCGGCCACGCCGTCCGGGGCAACTCCGCGGAGAGACCGGTGCTCGAGGTCGATCTCGATCCCGGGCCACTCCTCCAGCCCGAGAGCTGCGGCACCCTCCTGCGAGCCGATCTCGAGCAACCGCTCCGGAGGGACGACGTCGCGCCGCAGCGCCTGGCGGCGGACCGTGCCGTCGAGCCCGCGCAGCTCCTCGAGCGGGTCGATGCGCACGTTCGAGTCCGAGCCGATGCAGAGCGGGATCCCGCGCGCGAGCAGGCCCTCGAGCGGCGGGAAGCCGTCGCCGAGGTCGGCCTCGGTGGTGGGGCAGAGGCAGACGCGCGCGCCCGCCTCCGCGAGCAGGTCGAGCTCGCGCTCGTCGGCGTGCGTCGCGTGGACGACCGTCGTCCGCGGCCCCAGGCAGCCGGCCTCCGCGAGGAGCTCGACGGGGCGGAGGCCGTGCTCGGCGAGGCACTCCTCGATCTCGCGCGGCTGCTCACAGGCGTGGACGTGCAGGACGAGCCCCTCGCCGCGGGCGTAGGCGCCGACCTCCTCGAGCCAGTCGCGGGGGCAGGCGCGCACGGAATGGGGCGCCACACCGACCCGCGCGCCTGACTCGCGCAGCGCCTCGACCTGGGACAGGTAGGCCGCGACGCTGTCCTGGCGGAAGCGCTCGAGGCCGCCGCGGGCGTAGGCGGCGAGCAGGAGGACGAGCTCGACGCCGGCGTGGCGTGCCGCCTCGACGGCCGCCTCGGCCTCGGGGAGCCCGAGGTAGTGGAACTCGCCCACCGCCGTGTAGCCGGCCGCCGCGAGCTCCCGGTACGTCTCGGCGTAGGCGCGCCGGACGTGCCCGGGGGTCAGACCCCGGGCCAGGTCGAGCATCGCCTCCCGCCACGCCCAGAAGTCGCCGCCCTCGGTCCGTCCCCGCAGCGCGCGCTGGAACGCGTGGCTGTGGGCATCGACGAAGCCGGGGAGCGTGAGCCGGGCCGGCACGGCGGCGACGTTACCATTGGCTCCACCCATGGCCACGCGCGTCGTTCCCGCCTCGCTCGCGCAGATCCCGAACGCGCTCACGGTTCTCCGCCTCGCGGCGATCCCTCCCTTCGTCGTTCTCCTCCTCCGGACGGACGGGCAGGGGAGCTGGGGGCTCGCGGCGCTCTTCGCGGCGGCGGCCGTCACCGACCAGGTCGACGGCTACCTGGCCCGCCGGTGGCACGTCGAGTCCGAGTTCGGCAAGTTCGCCGACCCGCTGGCCGACCGGCTGATCATCGACGCCGCGGTCGTCCTCCTCTGGCTCGACGACCGCCTTCCCTGGGTGGCGCTCGCCGTCGTGCTCGCGCGCGACGCGCTCCTCGTGGGCGGGTATCGCCTCGTGCGCGACCGCGGCTACGAGTTCGAGGTCTCCTTTCTCGGCAAGGCGGCGACGTGGCTCCTCTACGCCGCCCTGGTCGGCGTGATCGCCTCCGACCGCGGCACCGATTGGCCGCTCTGGCTCTTCTGGGCGGGCGTCGCGCTCGCCGTCGCCGCCGCCGTCTTCTACGTCCTGCGCGCCGCGAGGACGGTGGAGCGGTGAAGGCCGTCGTCATGGCCGGCGGCGAGGGCACACGGCTGCGTCCCCTCACCTCGAACCAGCCGAAGCCGATGGTGCCGATCGTCGGGAAGCCCTGCATGGAGCACATCGTCGAGCTGCTGCGAGCGCACGGGTTCGACGACGTGATCGTGACGCTCGCCTTCATGCCGCAGGCGATCCGGGGCTACTTCGGCGACGGCGAGTCGCACGGGCTCTCGATACGCTACTCGGTCGAGGAGGCGCCGGCGGGAACGGCAGGCTCCGTCAAGCTCGCCGAGGAGGCGCTCGAGGAGACGTTCCTCGTCATCTCCGGGGACGCGCTCTGCGACATCGACCTGGCCGCGCTCGTCGAGTTCCACCGCGAGAAGGGCGCCCTCGCGACGATCGGCCTCAAGAGCATGCCGAACCCGCTCGAGTTCGGGATCGTCGTCACGGACGACGAGGGCCGCATCGAGCGCTTCCTCGAGAAGCCCTCGTGGGGGCAGGTCTTCACGGACACGATCAACACGGGCATCTACGTGCTCGAGCCGGAAGTGCTGCGGCACGTGCCCGAAGACCGGCCCTACGACTTCTCGAAGGAGCTCTTCCCGCTCCTGCTCGAGATGGGCCGGCCGCTCTACGGCTACGTGGCGGAGGGCTACTGGCAGGACATCGGCAACCTCGACCAGTACCGGCAGGCGAACTTCGACGCGCTCGACGAGCGCGTCCGCCTCGACGTGCCGGGCATCCGGCTGCGCGGGAACGTCTGGGTGGGGGAGGGCGTCGACCTCGACGACATCGGCGCCGTCCAGGGTCCCGCGTTCGTCGGCAACTACTGCCGCATCGCGCCGACCGCCACGGTCGGCCCGTACTCGGTCCTGATGCCGAGCGTCACGCTCGGGGAGCACGCGCGCACCACGCGCTCGGTCCTCGACGCGTCGACCGCCGTCGGCGGGAGCGTGCTCGTGGAGGGTGCGATCGTGGGCCGCGCCTGCGACCTGCGTCCCCACGCAAGGCTCCACGAGGGCGTGGCCGTGGGGGACAACTGCACGATCGGCGAGGAGAGCGTCGTCATGCCCGGCGTGCGCATCTATCCGTTCAAGGAGGTCGAGTCGGGCGCGCTCGTCGACCGCAACCTCATCTGGGAGTCGCGCCTTTCCTCGCGGCTGATCGGGCTCGACGGCGTCACCGGCCGCATCAACGTCGATCTGACGCCGGAGACGGCGCTCCGGATCGGCATCGCCCTCGGCACAGCGCTCGAGCGCGGCGAGCGGATCGTCACCAGCCGTGCGGCCTCCGCTTCCTGCCGCCTGATCCGCCGCGCGCTGCTCGCCGGCATCAACTCGACCGGCGTCCACGCCGCCGACCTCCAGGTGCTGCCCGCGGCGGTCAACCGCCACCTGCTCAAGAACGAGGGGTTCGGCGCCGGCGTCCACGTCCAGCCGAGCGCCGGCGACCCGGAGATCGTGGAGATCCGGATCTTCGAGCCGCCCGGAACGCCGGCCACGCCGGAGCTCGTCAAGGAGATCGAGAAGCACTACTCGCGCCAGGAGTTCCGGCGCGCCGCCTGGAACGAGGTCGGCGAGATCACCTTCCCGGCGCGGAGCGCCGAGACCTACGCCCAGGACCTGCTCGCCGCGCTCGACACGCGGCCGATCCGGAAGCGTGGCTTCCGGATCGTCGTCGACTACGCCTTCTCGGCGGCCGCGCTCGTGCTGCCCCAGATTCTCGGCGCGCTCGACGTCGAGGCGGTCGCCTCTCGGGCCTACGTCAGCGAGCGCCGCCAGGAGCCCGAGGCGGCGAGCCTCGCCGAGTCGCTCGAGCGGACGACGCGCCTCGTCGAGGCCGTCGGCGCCGACCTGGGGGCGGTGCTCGACCCGGCGGCCGAGCGGCTCTTCCTCGTGGACGACCGGGCCCGCGAAGTCCCGGTGGAGCAGGAGCTGCTCCTCTTCCTCCACCTCCTCTCCACGGACGGGAAGCGGGGCCGCCTCGCCGTCCCGACCACGGTGACGAGCCTCGTCGAGGAGCTCGTCGACGGGACGGAGCTCGAGGTCCTGCGCACGCCGCACTCGCTCTCCGCGCTGACGCGCGCGGCCGCGGGCGACGGGGTCATCTTCGCCGGCTCGGCGGGCGGAGGCTTCGTCTTCCCCGACTTCGTCCCCGCCTACGACGCCATGGCGAGCCTCTGCAAGCTTCTGGAGCTCCTCGCGCCGTCGAACCGGCCGCTCTCGGAGATCGTCGGGAAGCTACCCGCCTCGGCCGTCGTCCACCGAACGGTGCGGTGCCCGTGGGCCAGGAAGGGCACTGTGATGCGGGTCGTAACCGAGCGCGTGAAGGGGCGGAACGTCGACGTCAGCGACGGCGTCAAGGTGTTCGACGAGCGGGGCTGGGCGCAGGTGGTGCCCGACCCCGACGAGCCCCTCGTGCACGTGTATGCCGAGGGCCGCACGCCGAAGGCGGGCGCCGCGCTCGAGAACGAGTTCGTCGGCCTCGTCGAGGAGATCGTCGCCTGGGAGGACGAGGCCGAGGAAGGCTGAGGCAACCCTCAAGTCGAGGTTGAAGGATGCCTCTCGGGATGGTTTACTGTGTGGCGGCCGCGTCCCCGAACCTGGAGCGTTGCGTGGAAGCCCTTCCCGACCTTGGCACGCTGTCCGACCAGGAGCTCCGCGACCTGATCCGCGAGCTCATGCACGAGGAGCACGAGGTCTCCTACCGCCGTCGCATCCTGCACGGAAAGATCGACATCCTTCGCGCGGAGCTGCAGGCGCGGCTCCAGAAGCAGGTGGGAGAGGGGGAGGGGCCGCTCGCCGAGATCGACGTCGACAGGCTCGCCGCCATCCTCGCCTCCAAGGCGCCCCCTCCGACGGACGAGGAGCTCGAGCCGCCCTCCCGGTGACACACGTCCACTGTCCCGAATGCGGCTTCCAGAATCAGGAGGCGGCCAACTACTGTTCCAAGTGCGGAGCGCTCCTCATCCATGACGAGCCGGGGTCGCACACGACCATGACGTTCACGCCCGAGGAGACCGCGGAGGACGACTCCGTCTCGCTCGCCGACCTCCGCATCGAAGGTCCAGCGCTCGTCGTGCGCTCCGGCGGCGGCCGCTCGGGAGAGACGTTCGCCCTCGAGCACGACCGCACCTCGCTCGGCCGGGCGCCCGAGTGCGAGGTCTTCCTCGACGACGTGACCGTCTCGCGCCGCCATGCCGTGATCACGCGCGGGGACGACGGCTTCACGCTCCACGACGAGGGCAGCCTCAACGGGACGTACGTGAACAGGCGGCGTGTCGAGAGCGCGAAGCTCGAGGACGGGGACGAGGTGCAGGTCGGCAAGTACAAGCTCACGTTCCTCGAGGGGTAGGAGGCTTCGACGAGGCGATGGCGACGGCGGCCGCAGACGTGGGGCACGGAGGTCCGCTCACCATCGGGGCGGTCTGCAGCCGCCTCAAGGAAGAGTTCCCTGACATCTCGATCTCGAAGATCCGCTACCTGGAGGACCAGGGGCTGCTCGCGCCACGCCGGACGCAGGGTGGTTACCGGCTCTTCGCCGAGGAGGACGTCGAGCGGCTCCAGACGATCCTCCGCCTGCAGCGTGACGAGTTCCTCCCCCTGCGCGTCATCCGCCAGGAGCTCGCGGCGGGGGCGCCGCGCGCCCGCGAGCGCAGCAGGAGCGCAGAGCTGCGGGCGCCGGACGACGAGGTCGCGTTCGCGGATCTCTGCGAGCGCGCCGGCGTCGACGCCGCCTTCGTGCGCGAGCTCGAGGAGTACGGGCTCGTCGAGCCGCGCACCGCCGATGGGAGGAAAAGCTTCCCTGAGCGGGACGTCGACGTCGTCGCCGCCTGCGCGCGGCTCGCCCGCTACGGGGTGGCCCCGCGGAACCTCGCCACCTTCCGCCGCTGGGCGGACAACGAGGCCGACCTGATCGAGCGCATCGTCGCGCCGGAGCTGCGCTCGGCCAACCCCGAGAAGCGCCACGCCGGCCTGCAGAACCTCGAGACGCTCGCCGCGCTCTCGCAGGAGCTCTCGAACCTCCTGTTCTGGCGGGCGCTGCGGGGTATCGTGCCGCGGTCGTGACGGATCTCGCCGCCCGCATCCGGGACATCCCGGACTTCCCCAAGCGCGGCATCGTCTTCAAGGACATCATGCCGCTCCTCGCCGACCCCGAGTCGCTGCGGGAGACCGTGGAGCAGCTAGCCGCCTTCGCGGAGCCGCGCAAACCCGACGTCGTGCTCGGCGCCGAGGCGCGCGGCTTCATCCTCGGCGCGGCGCTCGCCTACCGGCTCGGCTGCGGCTTCGTCGCGGCGCGCAAGCCGGGGAAGCTTCCCTGGCGGACGATCAGCGCCAAGTACGCGCTCGAGTACGGCTTCGACGCGCTCGAGCTCCACGCTGACGCGATCAAGCCCGGCTCGCGGGTGCTCGTCCACGACGACCTGCTCGCGACCGGCGGAACCGCGCGCGCCAAGGTCGATCTCGTCGAGCAGCTCGGCGGCACCGTCGTCGGCCTCGCGTTCGTGATCGAGCTCGAGTTCCTGCAGGGCCGCGAGAAGCTCGCGGGCTACGACGTCTTCTCGCTCATCCGCTACTCCGAGTAGCGCTCCCGGTCGCCGGGTGGGGTTTTCCGTCCACCCTGCCGATACATAATCGGATTCCGATGTACGACGGGCTCACCGGCCGCTACCGCTTCGCGTGCCCCACGCGTGGGGAGGTCCGGATGCGGCTCTCGCGCTTCCTCGCCTTGGCGAGGCTGCCCGGCGCCGCCCATCCGGCGGTCTACGAAGTGACCTTCGCCTGCGACTGCGGCCGCGAGCACGAGGGCCTCGTCACCCACGACGAGCTCGACTGGGCGCCGCTCGCCGG
>DASTBX010000035.1:0-5789 GCA_035711645.1 Gaiellaceae bacterium | reverse complement strand
TTCTGGGGCCAGGGAGACTTCGGCGCCACCTTCGCGCACAGCGCGCGGGCGAGCGTGGACGGCACGAAGGCGTACGTGTCCTACTGGGATCTCGGCGTCCTCACGTTCGACATCAGCGATCCCGCGAACCCGGTGCTGCTGACGCGGACGACGTTCGAGGAGTGGGAGGACGGCGACGCGCACTCGATGACCCCGTACGTGAACAAGCGCGGGCGAAGCCTCATCCTCCAGAACGACGAGGACGTCTCACCGAACACGCCGTCCGACATCCGCTACGGCAAGGGGAACGTGGGACTGGGCAACGAGAGCGCCGGCAGCACGCCGCTCTGGCTGGAGCCCGGGCACAGGGTCGCCGCCGCCGTCGTCAGGGCGGCGAACCAGGGCTGCGTCGCATCGGACTACCCGGCCGGGACGGCCGGCAAGATCGCGGTCGTCTACACGCCCTTCCCGTTCTTCGACGCGGGCGGCGATGAGCCGCTCTGCCTCCAGGGCGAGCAAGAGGCCGCCGCAGAAGCGGCCGGCGCCGTCGCGGTCGTCCACGACTTCGTGGCCGACAACACGAGCCCCCAGTGGTTCGACTTCGGCGAGATCGGCATCCCGGTCCTCTTCACCGACCACGAGACGGCGGAGGGCATGGTCGCCGCCGGATTCGCGGTCCTGAAGGCGCGGAGGCCCTCGTGGGGCTATCTACGGGTCTACGACGCCGAGAGCGGCCGTCAAGTCGCGAAGTTCGACCGCGTCCGGAACGTCCACACGCTGCCGGCTCCACCCGGCGACTGGACGATCCACAACACAGAGGTGCTGGGCAATCGGGCGTACAGCTCGTGGTACTCGAACGGGATCGTGGCGCTCGACCTCAGGCCGCTCGACAAGCGCAAGCCGCGCGACCCGCGGCTGGTCGGCCAGTTCGTGCCGCCGCCCGCGGGCGAAGACCTGCCCTTCACCGGGATGTGGGGCGTGTACGCCCGCGCGGACGGCGTCATCTTCGGAAGCGACGCGGGCAGCGGTCTCTGGATCGTGAAGCCCAAGGGCAAGGCGAGGCCGTAGCTCGAGATCGTGTGGGAGGCCCGCCGCGTCGGCGGCGGGCCTCCTGCAGTCCGACGTTCAGCCGACGCAGAGCTCGAGCAGCAGTCCCGCCCGCGGCGTACGCCGACGGCGATCGTGCGGAAGTCCGTGCAGCGCTCCGGCCGCACAGGCAGACGAGCAGCCCTTCGAGCGTGCCGCGGACCGCTCCGTTGGCACCCTCGCGCGAGGGGTCGAAACGGCGGTACACGCCGGTTTGCCTCGCAGCCGACGAGCTCGCGCGAGCGCGCCTTGCGGACGCCGCCGCGGAAGCGCCCTTCCATATGCCGTGCGCGTCGCAGTCCTGGCATGAGGGAGGGCCGTCGGAATGGATCGAATTGGCGGAGTGACGACTGCGGCTCCGGACTACGAGCCGTCGCCGCACTCCTCGAAGCCGAGCTCGTCGGCGAGACGGGCTGCTTCCTCCCCGCCGGTGCCGGCGTCCTCCAGCGCTTCCTGGATCTGCTGCTCGTCACCCGAGGACACCGCCTCCTCGAGCTCGTCGAACCGGTCGACGTTCGCCCGCGTCGCGTCGATCCAGGCGTCGTACTCGTCCTGGAGCTCCTCGGGCGGGTCGAGCTCCGCCAGCTGCTCCGTGCCCTCTTCGACGATCGGCCTGATCTCCTCCAGGTACTCCTCGACGTCGCCCAGGCTCTGCGGCTCCTCGACCTCCTCGATCCGCTGGTCGTACTCCGCGCACGTCGAGTCGGCTTCCTCGATCAGCTCCTCGCGGGTCAGCCGGTCGCCGCCGCCACTACACCCGCCTGCGGCCACCGCCAGGGCCCCGACGAGCGCGGGCCAGAGCGCTCCCCGGCGTCCTCCGCCTCGAGTGAGGGTCCGAGCCACCGTCGGTTCCTTTCCCGCGCCACTCGTTTCCACGCCCGCGTCCTTGATTCTTTTGCCACAAAGTGAGATGCTCGGTAGGCCAGCGACGAAAGCGCGCTCGTGGGACTCCCTCCTTCGTTGCTGCGGCGCCGACGCTCTCCTTCCGTTCTCGGCGAGAGACCGGCCCGCCCCGGCCCGCGACGGCTGCTCGTCCCGGGCGCGTCGGGGGAGGTGATGGCCGGACGCATGTGACTGCGGCATGTCTCGACGTGCCAAGGAGAGGAGCGAGCAATGAGACGGAAGCTGCGGATCGCGTCGGGAATCTGCCTGGCGCTGATCGCCGTGGCCGGTCTGCTGGCGGTGCTGGGAGCCACAGCGACGGGCGCTTCGTCGAGGTCCGACCGGGCGGGAAAGGCCGGAGGCCGCGGCGGTGGCCTGGACGCTCTCCGCCGCCTCGCGGCGGACTACGCCGCGTTCGGGTTCGAGGTCACGACGGACGCGGACCCCCTGCCGGGAGCCGAGGGTGGCCTCGTCATCTACGACAAGGACGTCCGCTTCCTGCCGCCGCGCGCGAACGTCGTCTACGTCACCGTCGGCGGCACCGGCGACACGCACGGCGGGCAGGCGCTGGGACTGGCCTGCAAGTTCGACGGAGCGGCATGCAACCCGGGCCCCAACCCGGTCGGGTTCGCCCCGCCCGGGTGGATCAACCTGCTGAACGAGCCGATCGGGTCGGCGTGCAACCACGGCGGCGGCGGCGGAGGAGACTGCCACGACAACGGCGTCTACTACACGTGGTGCGTCGCGGTCGACCTGAAGAGGAAGTCGACGCACAACGTGCAGGTGAGGATCGCCTCGATCGACACCACGAGCTCGGACGGGGTCTCGCCGGTGTTCATGGAGGGGCTCCACTTCTTCGTCGACGCGAACTTCATTCGCGGCAAGAACCGCTGCACCGAGTTCACGCCGCCGGACGCCGCCGTCTCGAGCGCTGCGGCGCAGGACGGGTAGGAGCGGCAAGTCCGACGCCGGGCCGCGTGGGGGCGCGGCCCGGCGCTCGGGTCCGTCGAGTGGGCCTCGCTACGTCTCCCACGCAGGCTCACGCGGCAGCTCGCGCAGGCGCGGCAGCGGGGAGGGGAGCAGGAAGAGGACGCCCGCGACGGCGCCGAGCGTCGCGATCCAGAGCGTCTCGTGCACGCCGATCGTGCTCCCGAGCCAGCCGCCGGCGAGCGCGCCGAGCGGGCGGACCCCGTAGTTGACGAGCATGTGCGCCCCCGAGAAGCGCGACCGCAGCCGGTCGGGGACGATCGCCTGCTGCAACGAGCCGGCCGTCACGTCGAGGACCATCACGCCGAAGCCCGAGCCGAACTCGGCGGCGAGCAGCATGGCCAGGACCAGCGGGTGCGGCCCGGCGGCGAGGGGTACGAGCACGAGCGGCGCAGTGAAGGCGACACAGCCGAGGACGAGTGCCGGCCCGATCCCGATCCGGCGGGCGATGCGCCCGACGGCGAGCGAGCCGAGCACGCCGCCGACCGCTCCCGCCCCGAGGACGAGGCCGAGAGTCCCTGGGCTGACGCCGAGCTCGCGCGTCGCGTAGAGGACGAAGAGCGCGAAGAAGACGAAGTTGAAGAAGTTGATGGTCGCCAGCGCGAGGAGCGACATCCGGAGAATCGCTGTGCTCCAGATGAAGCGGGCGCCCGCGACGAGGTGGCCCGACGTCCGCTCCTCGGTCGGCGGCTCCGCGGCGTCGACGCGGCCGAGGAAGAACGCGGAGGCGAGGAACGAGAGCGCGTCGGCGACGAGCGCCACCGGCGCGGAGAGGGTCTGGACGAGGAGCCCGCCGAGGCTCGGGCCGCCGACGTTCGAGAGCGCGCGGCTCCCGTGGATGAGCTGGTTCGCCTCCACGAAGCGCTCCCGCGGGACGATGGAGACGAAGAGCGCGCTGTACGAGACGTAGAAGAGGACCGAGAGCGTCCCGCCCGTGAAGGCCACCGCGTAGAGGTGCTCCATCGTGAGCGCGTCGAACGCGTACGCGAGCGGGACGGTCGCCACGAGGGCGGCGCGGCCCACGTCGGCCACGATCATCGCCTGCCTGCGGCGGCCGCGGCGGTCGACCCACGCCCCGAAGTGGAGCGCGAAGAGCAGGTTCGGGGCGAGCGCCGCGGCGGTGAGGTAGCCCATCTGCGCCGCGCCGGCGTCCAGGGCGAGGATGGCGACGAGCGGAAGCGCGATCACTGCCACCTGGTCGCCGACGAGGGAGATCCCCTGCGCGGTCCAGAAGCGGCGGAAGTCGCCGCTCTCGCGGAGGAGGCGCGGAATCACGGCCGTGGGTACCCCGCGTAGAAGACGGTGACCTCGCGCTTGCCCTCACCCGGCTCGCGGCCCTCGTACGACGTGATCAAGTCCCAGACGCGGCGGCCGAGCTCCGAGAGCTCCGCCGGCGTGAGGGCGAGCGTCGTATCGCCGATCTGGTAGCTCTCCTGCCAGGCCGGCTCCTCTCCCGGCATCCGCTCGAACCAGCCGAGCAGCTCGGCGAACTGGTGCTCGACGACGATCGAGCTGAGCGCCGCCGCCGGCTCGGCGTCCTCGGGCGAGCGGACGTGCCAGCTCGTCGAGCGCGCCGTCGCACGCCACGGCCGCTCCCGGCCGCGGCCACCGCCGGCCTCCTCGACGAGCCCCCACCTGGCGAGCTGCCGAAGGTGGAACGAGCAGCTCGCCGGGCTCTCGCCGAGCCGCTCCCCGGCCTGCGTGGCCGTGAGCGGCCCCTCGCGGCGCAGGAGCCCGACCAGCTTGAGGCGCGTCGGATGCGCGAGCGCGCGCAGCGCCCGCGGGTCGGTGAGCTCGATGCTTCGTCTTTCTTCAGACATATCGAAAGACTACTTTCGAAAGTAGTCTTTCGTCAAGCCTCGTACTCCAAACCTCCCCTTCCGGGAGGCCCGGTCTGCGCAGCTAGATCGTCTTGAACTGCTCGAACGGCTGGCGGCAGCCTGCGCACCAGCGGATCGAGCGGCAGGGCGTGGGCCCGAAGATGTTCTCGAGGCGCGTGTCGGTGGAGCCGCAGTACGGGCAGCGGAACCCGTGGCTCTGCAGCTGGACGAGCGTCGGGCCCGTCGCCTCGCGCGGCGCGGGCGGGGCGAACCCGGACTCGCGCAGCTTCTCGCGACCCGCAGGGGTGATGCGGTCTGTCGACCAGGAGTCGTCGAGGACGACGTCGATCTCGGGCTCTGCGCCCAGCGCGCGGACGGCCTCGGCCATGCGTTCGCGCATGACCTCGACCGCGGGGCAGCCCAGGAAGGTGGGCGTGAACGCGACGCGGACGCGGCCGTCCTCCACCTCGACGTCGCGCACGACGCCGAGGTCGACGAGGGAGACGACCGGGATCTCGGGGTCGGCCACCTCCGCGAGCGCCTCCCACACGCGCTCCGCGGTCACCATGTCGCCCCCGGCACGGAGCGGCGCACCATCGTCATCTCCTCCCAGAGCGGCGCGAGCTCGTCGCTGCGGGTATCGCGGCCGATCGCCTCGACCGGCTCCCGGCCGACGAGCTCGCAGAGCCGCTCGCGCTCCTCGCCTTCGAGGAGGCCCAGCGCGTACGGCCAGAGCTCCCCGACGGCCGCCTCGAAGCGCTCGCTCTCGGCGGAGCTGCGCAGGCGGTCGGCCCACATGTCCGCATGCATGCGGTGGTAGGCCTCCTCGCGGTCCATCTTCGCGGCCAGGCCGGCGAGCTCCGGCCAGTCGGACTCCATGAGCGCCGCGACCCGCAGCTGGTCGGCCGTCTCGTAGAGCCAGTGGCGCGCGACCGTGCCCGCCCAGTCGTGGACGAGCCGCAGCTCGACGAGGGGCGCGCAGCGGTACTCCTCGGGGGAGCGGTCGAACGCGAGCGCGTCGGCGTCCGTGCCGAG
>DASTBX010000034.1:0-8432 GCA_035711645.1 Gaiellaceae bacterium | reverse complement strand
GAGGCCTTGGCTCGCGTGGCCGTGGACGGTAACCGAGGCCGCCTGGTTCATGCCGGCGCAGTAGTAGCCGACGTGGCCCTCGACCTCGACCTCGATCTCGGCGTCGAGCCCGCAGGCGACGGCGTGGGCGCCGTTGGGGTTGGCCACCCGCCAGCGTCGCGGGCCGGGCCCGCCGCCGGCCAGGTCGTGGAGGCGCTGGTTCAGCTCCCGGAGCGGCGTGACGGCGAGATCGACGACCTCGACGGCGGTCGCCTCTGCCGCCTGGGCGCTCAAACCTTCGCCCGCTCCCACGCGTAGACCACCCCGGGGACGGGCTCCCACGAGCGGGCCTCGGCCGCGCCCGGGAGGACGGAGATGGCGCGCCACTCGGAGCCCATGGCGACCCAGTCGTCGGTCTCGGCGAGCACGGCCGGCTTGCACGCGATCGGGTCGCGCAGCACGGCGAAGCCGTCGAGCGTGCCGACGAGGAACGTGTAGAAGCCGTCGAGGTCCTCCAGCGAGCCGGTGAGCGCCTCCTCGAGCGAGGCGCCCTCGCGGAGGCGCCACGCGAGGTAGCCCGCCGCGACTTCCGTGTCGTTCTCGGTCCGGAAGTCGACGCCCTCGCGGCGCAGCCGCTCGCGCAGGCGGTTGTGGTTGGAGAGCGAGCCGTTGTGCACGAGGCAGAGGTCGAGTCCGGTGGAGAACGGATGCGACCCCTCGGTCGTGACGCGGCTCTCCGTCGCCATGCGCGTATGGCCGAGGGCGTGCGTGCCGCGGAAGTCCTCCAGCGAGAACCGGCGCACGAACGCCTCCGGCCGGCCCGTCTCCTTGTAGATCTCGATCGTCCGGCCGGCGCTCATGACGCGGAGCTCGGGACGCGTCGCGCGCACCCACGCCTCCGCCTCCGACGCCTCGGCCTCGACGACGACGACGGCGTGGCTCGAGCGCACGCTCGCCTCGGGCGACCCTCCGAATGCGTTGCCGAGCTCGGCGCAGAGCGCGTCCCAGTCCTCGAGCGGGTCCGGCGAGAAGAGCGTCAGCTTGCTCGACCCGCTCGGAGCGGGGTCGCGATACACGGCGACGCCGGCGCTGTCGGGGCCCCGATCGCCCATCTGCTCGAGCATCGCGGCGAGGTGGAGGCCCAGCGAGGCCTCGATCTCAGACGACTTGGCGAAGAGTCCGACGATGCCACACATATGTACTCAATCTACACATGAGAAGTCGCGAAAAGGCCGGTGGTTCGGACGATCTTCCTCCAGCTCATATGGAGACTTCCTACACAGTGGCCTAGAACCGCGTCAGGTACTCGCTCACCTCCCACGGAGTCACCTGCTCGTGGTAGCGATCCCACTCATCCCGCTTCACGCGGATGAAGTAGTCGGCGTAGTCCTCGTCGCGGCCGCGCCCGAGCGCCTGCCGGATCACGTCGTCGTTCTTCAGCTCGTGCGTCGCCTCGAGGAGGTTCGCGGGCAGGGTGTCGAGCCCGCGCCCGCGCAGCTCGTCGTACGGGATCGCGTAGAGGTTCTCGGAGTTCGGCTCGCCCGGATCCGTCCGGTTCTCGATTCCGTCGAGCCCCGCGGCGAGGACGACGGTCGCGGCGAGGTAGGGGTTGCAGGAGCCGTCGATCGTCCGGTCCTCGACGCGCCCGGGCCCCGGAATCCGGAGCATCTGCGTGCGGTTGTTGTAGCCGTAGCTGATCCACACGGGCGACCAGGTCGCACCGCTCGCCGTCGTCCCGACCTTGAGCCTCTTGTAGGAGTTCACGGTCGGCGCCGTTACGGCGCTGTAGGCGCGCGCGTGCGCCTTGAGGCCGCCGATGAAGTGGTACGCGGTCTCCGAGAGCCCGAGCCCGCGCGGATCGTTCTCGTCCAGGAAGAGGTTCGTGTCGCCGTCCCAGAGCGACATGTGGAAGTGGCAGCCGTTCCCGGTCAGGTGCGAGAAGGGCTTCGGCATGAAGGTGGCGAGGAGGTTGCGCCCCTCATCGCGGCCCTTGCGCTCGGTGAGCTGGTGGACCATGTAGCGGAAGAAGACGGCCCGGTCGCAGCTCGTGAGCGCGTCCGCGTAGGTGAAGTTCTGCTCGAACTGGCCGTTCGCGTCCTCGTGGTCGTTCGCGTAGTTGCCCCAGCCGAGCTCGTTCACGTAGCGCGACACGGTCGTGAGGAAGTCGTAGTGGCGCGAGAGGCCGTTCAGGTCGTAGCAGGGCTTCTCGAGCGTGTCGAGCGCGTCGGCCAGCCGGATCGAGCCGTCGTCCTGGAGCTCGACGAGGAAGTACTCGAGCTCGAGGCCCATCTTCAGCTCGAAGCCTTTCTCGCTCGCGCGGGCGAGCTGCCGCCGGAGGATCGTGCGCGGGTCGTAGGGCCACTCCTCGCCGTCCACGGTGATGTCGCACGCGAAGCGCGCGACGGTGGGCTCCCAGGGGACCGGGGTGAAGCTCGCCAGGTCGGGGATGGCCGCGATGTCCGGGTCGCTCGGCACCTGGCCGAGCTCGCCGGCCGCGAAGCCGGCGAAGCCCGCACCCTCCGTCACGAGGTCGTCGAGGTTGGCCGCGGGGACGAGCTTGGCGCTCGGACGCGCGTACATGTCGACGAACTGGGCGAAGAAGAACTCGATCCCGCGCTCGTCGACCTCCTTGCGGATGTCCTCGACGGTGGGCGCGGCAGCGGTCGCGGTGGCCATGCAACTCCTCCCTTTGGGGACGCCTTGACGATAACCCGCGGCCGCGCCCGCGCCGATGGCGGGCGCCTACACGCCCTCCGCCCCGCCTATGTGGAGAGACGCCACGACTGCGCCGGCGGCGGCCGCGGGCGTGCCCGCGCCGGCCCTGCCGGGGTCAGGCCCCGTCGTGTCTCCAGCGGTCATGCCGGGGTCAGGCCCCGGCGGGTCCCTGCCGGCCGTGTCGGGCGAGCTCTTCCGCCGGCCCTTCAGGGCCGCGGGATCAGGGCTCGCGCGGGCCGCCGGAGCCGAGCGCTTCCTGGAGGCGCACCATCTTCACGGCGATCTCGACCATGAGCCAGTCGTCCTTGCGCAGGTCGAGACCGGAGAGCTCGCCGATGCGGCGCAGCCGCTGGCGGAGGGTGTTGGGATGGACATAGAGCGCCTCCGCCGTCGCGCTGATGTTGCCGCGACGGCGGAGGAACTCCTCGAGGGTCCGCAGGAGCGCGGTGGAGCGCTGGCGGTCGTACTCGGCCACGCGCGCCACGGCGTCGCGGTGCTCGTCGCGCACGCCGGCATCGAGCGGCATCCGCAGGAGGTACTTGTACGGCCCGAGGTCCTCGTAGGTCATGAGTCCCTTCGTCCCCTGGAGCACGGTCGTCCCCAGGAGCGCATGGCGGGCCTCCTCGAAGCCGGCCGCGAAGGTGGCCGCGCCGCGGCAGGGGTTCGAGATGCCGATCGCCACCGGCGCCTCGAGCCCCTCGTGGATCGCGCGGATCTCCTCGACGAGCTGCTCGCGCCCGCCAGCCGGCAGGCGGAGGAGGGCCCGCGTCGAGTCGTCCCGGCGGTCGAAGAGCGACCCCGGGGCGGCCGCCGCGAGCGCGCGGTCGAGCTCGTCGGAGGGGGGCGAGGCGGTCAGCACGACGTAGCGCTGGTCGAGGTCGGCGCCGAGGCGCGTCGCGCGGCCCTCGAGCCCCGCGATTGCCTCGCCGCCGGCGAGCCCCTCGAAGAAGTCCTTGATCAGATTCTTCTCGGTGAGGCGCTCGATCAGCTCGATCTTCTTGATCGCCACGGCCGCCTGGTTGGCGACGGCGCGCGCGAGGTCGACCTCGGACGTCCCGGTCGCGGCCAGGAGGCCGAGCAGCTCGTCGTTCGCAACGAGCGGGACGGCGACCGAGGTCGAGCGGCCGCTGCGGGCCACCTCCGGCCCGAGCTCGGCGAGGCCGATCTCGGCGCGGGCAGTCGCTCCGCGCGGCGCCGAGGCGCGCAGGTGGAGCTGCTCGCTCGCGGGGTCGAGCAGGTAGACGTGGCAGTCCTCGGCGCGTAGCACCCGCGCCCCGCGCTCGGCGACGGCAGGAAGCAGGTCGCCCAGGGTCTCGGCGCGGGCGAGCGTCTCCCCGAGCTCGGTCAGGTGCTCGAGCTCGTCGACCCGGCGCCGCATCTCCTCGTACAGCCGCGCGTTCTCGATTGCGCCGGCGACGAGCGACGCGCTCGAGACGAGCACGTCCACCTCGGCCTCGCTGAACTCGCGCGGCGCCTCCGTGTGGCTCGAGATGACGCCGAACACATTGCCGTCCTTGCCGACGATCGGCACCGAGACGAGGGACTGGAACCGCTCCTCCTCGAGCTCCGGCACGTACTTCACGCGAGGGTCGTCGAGGAGCCGGTCGCGGATCCACGCGGGCTCCTTGCGCTCCGCCGCCCACCAGGCGAGACCTTCTCCCCGCTCGAGCGCGATCTCGCCCACGAGGTGGGCGTACGGCTCCGACGCCGCCGCGAGGACGAGGCGGTCGTCCTCGATCAGGTAGACGAAGCAGGCGTGGACCGAAGTCGCGTCGGTGAGGAGGCGGACGACGGCGCCGAGCACCTCGTCGAGGTCGAGGGACGACGAGACCGTCGAGATGATCGCGTAGAGAAACGGGCTCTCACCCGTGTGCGCCGCAGGCGGTCCCATGGGCGAATGGTAGGACGAAATCTCCTGCTCTTCCGACGTAGCTGCGGCGAGGGGGCTCTTGGGCGAGCCCCTCGCCGCCTCCACCCGGGTTCGCCGGCGCGTCTCGCGGCCCCGGACGCAAGCGCGCCCGTGGTCGCGAGTAGGGGCGAGCGCCGGCGCCGCAGCGACCTTACACCGCCAGAGCGAAACGATCAAATCGTTTTCAGTTTCTGGCAGGACCTCTACGGGCGGGACCTGCCGGGCGGCCCGCCCGCTCACGCCGTCTGCAGCTTCGCATGGACGGCGGCGCCGACGCGCTTGACGATGCCGGGCACGGCGGCGATGTCCGCCCGGCTCGTTCGAAAGTTGACGACACACGCGCGGAGGAGGTACGTGCCGCGGACGACGGCGTTCGAGACGAAGAGCTCGCCGCCGCGTTCCAGCCGGTCGAGCAGCTCCTCGTTGAGCGCGTTGAGGTACTCCTCGCCCGCCGGCGTGCCCGCCTCGACGCCGGCAGGTGCGTAGCGAAACGTCGTGATGCTGAGGCTCTGCGTCCAGGCCTCGAGCTCGGGGTCGGCCTCCGCCAACCGGTGGAGCTCGCGCGCCAGCTCGATGTCGTCCGAGATCATCTGGACGTACCCGCTCCGGCCGGCCTGGCGGAGGGCGAGCCACACCTTGAGCGCGCGGAAGCCGCGCGAGTTCTGCGGGCCGAGGTCGACGTAGTGGATGGGCGCGTCCTCACCGGCCTCCAGCTTGTAGTAGGGGGGCCGGTAGGAGAACGCCTCCCGGAGGGCCTGCGGATCCCGCACGAGCGCGCAGCCTGCCTCGAGGGGCGCGTACAGCCACTTGTGCGGGTCGACGGCCAGAGAGTCGGCGCGACCGAGGGCGGCGAGCGCCGCCGGCCGGTCGGGCAGGACCGCCGCCGGCGCGCCGTAGGCGCCGTCGACGTGGAACCAGAGCGCTTCCTCGCGACAGACGTCGGCGATCTCAGGCAGCGGGTCGATCGCGCCGGTGCTCACCGTGCCCGCCGTTCCGACGACGAGGAAGGGAAGGGCGCCCTCGGCGCGGTCCTTCGAGATGCGCTCGCGGAGCGCCGGGACGAGCAGCCGCTGCTCGGAGTCGGTCTCGATCCAGCGGATCGCGTCGGTGCCGAAGCCGAAGAGGTCAGCCGCCTTCTCTATCCACGTGTGGGTCTCGCCCGAGACGTAGACGCAGAGCGGGCGGCTCTCGGGTGCGGAGAGCCCGCCCGTCCGGACGTCCCAGGGCGCGCGCGCGGCGCGTGCGGCGAGGAAGCCGACGAAGTTAGCCATGTTCCCGCCGCTCACGAGGAGTCCGCCGCAGCCGGCCCGGAAGCCGAGGAGGTCGGCGATCCAGCGGACGGTCTGGGCCTCGAGCTCGGTTGCGAGCGGCGCCAGTGGCCAGCCGGCGACGTTCGGGTTCACGGCCGCGGCGAGGAGGTCTCCGAGCGCGCCGATCGGAGCGGCCGAAGCGGTGATATAGGCGAGGAAGCGCGGGTGCCCGTTGAAGGTGGAGTGCTCGAAGAGGAGCCGGGCCGCCTCGGCGAGGAGCTCGTCGGCCGGAGCTCCGGCCTCCGGCAGCCCGCGGCCGCCGAGCGCCGCCCGAACCTCAGCGGGGTCATCGCCCGGTGCGACAGGGCGTTCGGGAAGGGAGCGGAGGAAGTCCGCCACGGCGTCGACGGTCTCGTGCCCCAGCCGCCGGAAGGCGTCGGCGTCGAGCTCGAGCGGGGCGTCGCGCGGAGGAGGCGTCACCGCGCGGCGGACCGGAGGCCGCCGCCCACCGGCTCGACGCGCACGGCGCTCGTCTTGTACTCCGGCGTCCCGATGAGCGGGTCGCCGACGTCGTGCGTGAGCCAGTTGACCTTCGCCTCGGCGAAGTGGAGCGCCATCCAGACGAGCCCCGGGTAGACGCGGTCGCCGAGCTTCGCGCGGGCCTCGAGCTCGCCGCGGCGCGAGACGAGCCGCACCCAGTCGCCCTCCGCGACGCCCAGCGCCCGGGCGTCCTCGGGATGCATCTCGACGAAGGGGTCCTCCTGCTTCTGGACGACGCCCTCCTCGCGCATCGTCATCGTCGCCGAGTTGTAGTGGTAGAGCGTCCGCCCCGTGGAGAGGACGAACGGGTACTCGGAGTCGGGCTGCTCGATGGGCGGCTGGTACTCGACCGGGTAGAACTTTCCCTTCCCGCTCGGCCGCGAGGGGTGCGGCGCGTGCAGGTAGGGCGAGCCGGGATGGTCGCGGTCGGTGCACGGCCACTGGAGGCCGACCTCCTCGATGCGGTCGTACCGGATCCCGCTCCAGAGGGGCGCCAGGTCGGCGAACTCGTTCCACGCGTCCTCGGCCGTGCGGTACTCGGGCCAGTCGGCGCCGAGCGCCTGCGCCATGTCGACGATGATGCGCAGGTCCTCGCGGGCGTTGCCGGGGCACGGCACCGCCTTCCGCACGCGGTTGACGCGCCGCTCCGTGTTCGTGAACGTGCCCTCCTTCTCGGCGAAGCTCGAGGCGGGAAAGATCACGTCGGCGTACCTGCGGTTCGAGTCGTTCAGGAAGAGGTCCTGCGCGACGACGAAGTCGAGCCCTTCCATGCCCTCCTCGACGTGGTGGGCGTTCGGCTCCGTCTGGACCGGGTTCTCGCCGATCAGGTAGAGCGCCTTGATGCGCCCGTCGTGGAGGCCCGACATCATCTGGTCGAGCCGGTAGCCGGGCGTCTCGGGAACCTCGACGCCCCAGCGCTCGCCGAACTTCTGCCGCAGCTCCGGGTCCTCGACGGGCTGGTAGCCCGGCAGGTAGGAGGGGTTCGCGCCCGCGTCGTTCAGCCCCTGGACGTTGTTCTGGCCGCGAAGGGCATTCAGCCCCGTGGACTCGTACCCGAGGTGGCCGGTCATGAGCACGAGGTTCGAGAGCGACCAGATGTTGTCGACGGCGCAGGCGTGCTCGGTGATCCCGAGCGTGTAGAAGATGGCCGCGTGCCGCTCGCGGGCGTACTCGCGGGCGGTGGCGACGATGTCGGCGGCCGGGACGCCGGTGACCTGCTCGGCCTCCTCCGGCGTGTAGCGCGCGACGACGTCGGCGACGGCCTCGAAGTCCTCGGTGTGCTCGGCGATGTAGGCGTCGTCCTGGAGCCCCTCCCGCAGGATCACGTGCATGATCGCGTTCAGGAGCCACACGTCCGACCCCGGCCGGAGCTGAAGGTGCCGCCTCGCCAGCTTCGTCAGCCAGATCTTGCGTGGGTCGGCGACGACGAGCGTGGCGCCGTTTCGTGCCGCCTTCTTCATCCGGAGCGCGAGCACCGGGTGCGCCTCGGTCGTGTTCGAGCCGATCACGAGGATGAAGCGGGCGTTCTCGATCTCGGGGATCGAGTTGGTTGTCGCGCCTCTGCCCAACGACCTGACCAGGCCGTAGAGGGTCGGAGCGTGTCAGGTGGCCTCGCAGGAGTGGACGGAGTTCGTCCCGATCGCCGTCCGCGCGAGCTTCTGGATGAGGAAGTTCTCCTCCATCGTCAGGCGCGCCGACGCGAGGAAGCCGACCGCCTGCGGCCCGTGCTCCTCCCTGACGCGCAGGAGCCCCTCGGCCGCCACCTGGTAGGCGTGCTCCCAGGTCGTCGGGTGGAGCTCGCCGTCCTCGCCCCGGACGAGGGGCTCTGTGAGCCGGTCCGGGTGGTGGACGAAGTTGAACGCGAAGCGGCCCTTGACGCAGAGGTTGCCCTCGTTCGAGACGTAGTGCGGCTCCGAGGTGATCTTGACGATGCGCTGCGTCTCCGGGTCGACGTTGAGGTCGATCTGGCAGCCGACGCCGCAGAACGTGCACGTCGACTTCACCTTCTCGAGCGCCCGCTCGGGCCGCTCGGTGGCTTC
>DASTBX010000033.1:0-15038 GCA_035711645.1 Gaiellaceae bacterium | reverse complement strand
ACGGGTCGTCGCCGAGCGCGAAGGGTCGTAGTACCGGCCCCTCCACGGGCCAGGTCCAGGCGAGTGCGGGCGGCGCGCCGGCCTGGAACGCGATCAGGACCGGAAGCAGGGCGATCAAAGGTCTCATTTCCCGCCTTCCGTTGTCCTCTATGTCAACGGCGGCAGCCTAGCAGGGCGGTCGGACGTTGTCAACGATGACGACAGATGCAGGCCTGCGCCCTAGAGGGAGTCGCGGTAGAGCCGGTTGCGCGACGTTCCCGTCAGGCGGGCGACCACGTCGGCCGCACGGCGCCTGGACACGCCCGCCGCGACGAGCTCGCGCACGGCCGTCAGGGCCTCGTCCACGTCGCCGGCCTCGGCGCCCGGGGCGGGCGCGGCGCCGAGCACGAGGGTGACCTCTCCTTTCGGTGGCGCCGCGAAGCGCTCGGCCAGCTCGCGCGCGCTGCCGCGGACGACCTCCTCGAATCGCTTCGTCAGCTCGCGGCAGACGGCGACGGGGCGCTTCGGGTGCGCTGCCGCGAGGCTCGCGAGGCTGGCAGGCAGGCGTCGCGGCGACTCGAAGGCGACGACCGGCCAGCGCCACTCCGCCACCTCGGCCCACAGCCGCTCGAGCGCGCCGCGCGCGCGCGGGAGGTAGCCGACGAACGTGAAGCGCTCGCCCACGAGCCCGCTGGCGACGAGCGCCGTCTCGACGGCCGAGGGGCCCGGCAGGACCGTGACCTCGAGCCCGGCCGCGAGCGCCCCCGACACGAGCGCGGCACCCGGGTCGTTCACCCCCGGGAGCCCGGCGTCGCTCGCGAGCGCGATCCGCTCGCCGGCTGCGAGGCGTTCCACTATCTCCCCCGCCCGCCGGGCCTCGTTGTGCCGGTGGAAGGACGAGAGCCTCGCGCGCACCCCGTGGCGATCGAGCAGGACCCGCGTGCGGCGCGTGTCCTCGCAGAGGACGAGGTCGGCCTCGGCGAGCTCCCGCAGCACTCTGAGCGTGACGTCCTCGAGGTTCCCGATCGGCGTCGCGCAGACCACGAGGGTCATCGCACGGCGTCTGCGGCCTCGAAGGCGGCGAGCCCCGCGCCGATCAGCCCAGCTTCGCGGCCGAGCTCCGCCGGGACGATTCGCACCTCGTCCCTCGCCGGCGCCAGCGCTCGTTCCCTCACCTCGCGGCGCGCCGGCTCGAGGAGAAGGTCCTCGGCCTCGCCGAGGCCCCCGCCGACGACGACCGCCTCCGGATTGAACACGTTCACGAAGCCTGCCACGCCCACGCCGAGGTGGAAGCCGGCGTGGTCGAGGACCTCGCGCGCGTCGCCGGGGGCCTTCGCGGCGAGCTCGACTGCGAGCCGGGAGTCGACCTTGCGCCCGGCGGCGGCCGCGCGCCCGAGGTCGCCGTCCGGCCGCCGCTCGGCGCGCTCGGCCGCCAGCCGGCCGACCGCGGTGCCCGAGACGAAGACCTCGAGGTGGCCCCTGCCGGGACACGTCCCCTGGCACGGCGGCCCGTCCAGGTCGATCGTGACGTGGCCGAGCTCGGCGGCAGCGCCGATCGCTCCCCGGTAGAGGCGCCCGTCGAGCACGAGCCCACCCCCGACGCCGGTGCCGAGCGTCAACATGACCATGTGCCGCGTGCCGCGCCCCGCGCCGAGGCGATGCTCCGCCAAGGCGGCCGCGTTCGCGTCGTTCTCGACCATGACCGGGACGCCGAAGCGCTCCGCGAGGCGGTCGCGCAGGTCGACGCCCGCGAGCGGGATGTTCACCGAGGCGACGGCCCGTCCCGATCTCTGATCGACCGTCGACGGGACGCCGATCCCGAGCCCGGCGGCGCCCCCGCCGGCGAGGGCGCCCACGACGCGCTCGATCTGCGCGAGCACGGCCGTCTCGCTCGAGAGGTCCGTCGGCTCGACGGCGTGACCGGACACCTGTCCCTCCCGATCGACGAGCGCCGCGGCGAGCTTCGTCCCGCCGAGGTCGACCGCGATGACGTGAGGGCCGCGCATTCCGGGCTGGCTACGATACTCGGTCGCCGTGGCTTCCAAGGACAAGCCGTACCGCGTCTACCGCGGAGGGCGGGCCAAGGGCCCGGTCCCCCGTCCCGAGCCCCGGGACGCCGCGAAGCAGGAGCGCCGCCGCCGGTCGGACGGCAAGGCGGGCGCGTACGCGCGCCCGCAGGAGAGGCGCCCGCGGCGCCCGCGCCGCTGGCTGCGAGTGGGGCTCGTGCTCGTCCTCGTCGTCGTCCTTGCATTCGCGGTCTGGGCCCTGCTCGGATACCTCGCCTTCCGGAGCGGCGTCGAGGAGGCCAACGAGCGGCTCGACTCCCGCGCCTACAGGGCGCTCTCCCCGCAGGAGGGGCTTCTCCTCTCGAACCCGTCCACGATCCTCGTCCTGGGCACAGACGAGGGGCCGCGGCGGGAAGGGCCGTTCCGGTCCGACGCGATCATGGTCGTCCGCACCGATCCGGACGAGAACCGCATCGCGCTCCTGTCGATCCCGCGCGACCTGCGGGTCGACATCCCCGGACGCGGCCTGGACAAGGTCAACGCCGCCTACGCCTACGGCGGCTCGACGCTGGCGATCCGAACCGTCCAGAGCCTGACCGGCATCCCCATCAACCACGTCGTGGTCGTGAACTTCTCGGAGTTCCGGGACGTGATCGACGCGCTCGGCGGCATCACCGTGACCGTGCCGAGGCGAATCCTCTCGAACAAGTTCGACTGCCCGCACGCGACCTTGGCGCGGTGCGACCGGTGGGAGGGGTGGCGGTTCCGCCGCGGCGAGCAGGAGATGGACGGCCGCCGCGCGCTCATCTACTCGCGCATCCGCCAGAACCAGCTCGACCCGTCCGAGAACGACATTGCCCGCGGCGAGCGCCAGCAGGCCGTCGTGCAGGCGACTGCGGACGAGGTGACGAGCTTCGGCACGTTCCTGCGCATGCCGTTCATCGGCGACGACCTCGTGAAGCCGCTCGCGACCGACCTCTCCGCGAACGAGCTGATCCAGCTCGGCTGGGTCGAGTACCGGACGCCCGACAGCGGCACGCTCCGCTGCAAGCTGGGCGGCACGATCGCCGACCTGAACGGCCAGTCGGTGATCCTCGGGACGGAGGAGAACGTCTCCGTGATCGCGATGGTCACCGGAGACTCGGCGCCCCAGCCGCCCCCGCCGGGCTCCGGCCCCTTCGGCCCCGGCTGCCGGGTGGGCGGCAGCTAGCTGGGCTCGGCGGCCTTCGGCTCGGTCTTGTCCGCCTTGTCGGCCTTCTTCTCGCCCCCGTCTCCGCCGTCGTCCCCGCTCTCCTTCTGGGCCCCCCTGCGGCTTCCGCGCCCGTAGTCCGTGGAGTAGAACCCGGAGCCCTTGAAGTGGATCGCAGCGGGGTACAGCACTTTCGTGACGGGCGCCTCCCCGCAGACCTGGCACGCTTCGGGCGGCGGATCGGTCATCCGCTGGAACAGCTCGAACGTGTGGCCCCGGGGGCAGCGGTATTCGTAGATCGGCATCGAGGAAAGGCCGCGGTTTGCAGGGGGAGATGCTAGCAGCGGGCACGGTCGCCACAGGCACTCGCGAGGATGGAGTGCCAACCGCGCGCGGCCCTCTGCTCGCCGCCCGGCGGAGCATCGACGGCTTCCGGCTGGCGGTGGGAGCGATCACCGCGAGCCTCGCCGCCTTCCTGCTCCTGCGGCTCCACGCCCTGCCGCCGCACGAGGACGAGACGCTCGCCTTCTTCGTCAGCCGCCGCCCGCTCGGCGAGGTGCTCGAGACGGTGCTCGGCGAGCGGGGCGGCGCACCGCTCCACTACCTGCTCGCCCACGCGGCCGTCCGGCTCGATCCGGGCTTGACGAGCCTGCGCCTCGTCTCGGTCCTCTTCGCCGTGGCGAGCGTGCCCGTGGTCGCCGCGCTCCTCGCACGGCTCGCCGACCGCGGCACCGCGGTGCTCGCGACGCTCGTGACGGCGGTCAGCTGGACCCTGCTCTACCACGCGATCTACGCGCGCATGTACACGCTCTTCCTCTTCACGAGCGCGCTCTCGCTCCTGCTCCTGCTCCGCGCCTTGGAGCGGAGCACGCGGGGCCGCTGGGCGGCCTGGGGCGCCGCGACGCTCGCGCTCCTGGCCACGCAGCCCTACGGCGTGCTCGTGCTCGGAGGGGAGGTCGCCTTCGTCGCCCTCCTCCGGCGCCGGCGGCCGCTTCCGCTCCGGGCGCCGCTCGTGGCGCTCGCCGCCGTCGTCGTCCTCGCCGGGCCGCTCTGGCGGACGTACTTCGTGCTCGCGTCCCGCTTCGAGGTCGGGCTGGGCTCCGGCAGCGGGTCGCAACTCGGCTCGCCGCTCGACGTCCTCGAGTACCTGTGGGAGGTGCTCGGCGACTTCGCGGCCGGCTGGCTGCTCGTCTCACTCCCGGCCGCCGTCGTCGCGGCTCTGGGCCTCGCCGTGCTCTGGCGGCGCCGTCCGGAGGCGGCCCTCCTCACGTCCGCGCTCGTGGCGGTCCCCATCCTGGCGCTCATCGCGGCGCGTTCAGGCGCGGGTGCCGCGCTCGAGACGCGGCACCTCATCTTCCTCCTGCCCTTCTTCGCGCTGGCCCTCCTGACCGGCCTGCGGCGACTGGGCGAGGCGGCCGGCCGCGCGGCGCCGCTCGTGGTCGCGGCCGGGCTGGGCCTCGTCGTCGCCGCGCAGCTCGCCTGGGGGCTCGAGCGCACCCGCTGGCTCTACACCGGCGAGCCTGCCGCCCGCGCGGCGGCGCGCGCCGAGGCGGCCGCCTGGCTGGGAGCGACCGGCCGTGCCGGCGACGTCCTCTTCGGGTACGAGCCCACGTACCTGGACGCGTGGGAGCAGGGCGCCCCGTTCGGCGCGCTCTTCGTGCCTCGTGCCGACTCTCGCCTGGCTCTCGAGACGCTCGAGGAGGCGGGCGAGCCGCTCGGCCGCGGCGTCTGGGTCCTCGACGCCTCGGACGAGCTCAACCAGGCGCGCGTGCGGCTCTCGGTCGCCGCCGCTTCGCCGGGCCCCGACTTCGAGGCCCGCGCGTTCGGACCGTTCCTCGTCCTGAGAAGCCGTGAGCCCGTCGTGACTCCGCGGCGCTTCCTCGAGGACACCGTGCGCGTCCAGGAGCTCGCCCTCGAGCTCGACATCGGCGACGCGGGCCGGAACCTGCTCACCGCCGAGAGCGCGCTCGAGGAGCTGGGAAGCTAGCGCCGCTCGCCGCGTCGCTCGCGCTCGACGAGCTCCTCGTAGCAGGGCGCCTGCTCGAAGGCGGCGAGCCCGGCCGGCGTCTCCCGCGGGCGCGGGCGGGCACGGACCTTCATCCGGCCGGCCGCGGCGAGTCCCGCCACGCTCCCGACGAGGCCGCCGAGGAGGAAGGGTCGGAGTCTCCTGCCGCGCTCGCCGTCCACGGGCTCGATTGTAGGGTGCCGACCGTGATCTGCACGCTCGGGGACCTCCTCCTGGACGTCGTCGTGCGGCTGGAGGGCCCGATCGCCGGAGACACGGACACGTACGGAAGCACACGCGTCGGCGCCGGAGGCCAGGCCGCCAACGTGGCCGCCTGGGTCGTCGCGCTCGGCGGGCGGGCGCGCTTTGTCGGCAAGCGGGCCGCCGATCCCGTCGGGCGGCTCCTCGTGGACGAGCTTCGCGGGCGGGGCGTCGAGCTGGCCGGGCCGGAGGCGGCGTCGGGCACCGGCGTCGTCGTCTCGATCGCGACGCCCGACGGGGCGCGGACGATGCTGAGCGACCGGGGCGTGGCGACGGAGCTCGAGCCGAGCGAGCTCGACCCCGGCTGGCTCGAGGACTGCGAGTGGCTGCACCTCCCCGGCTACAGCCTCGTCCGGCCCCCGCTCCGGGACACGGCGCTGGCGGCCGCCCGCCTGGCGGCGCGCGTCAGCGTCGACCTCTCCTCGACGGCAGCGATCGAGGCGGCGGGGCTGGAGGCGTTCCGCGCCGCCGTGGCGGAAACCCGGCCCGGCGTCGTCTTCGCGAACGAGGCGGAGGACGCGCTCGTCGGCGACGTGCGCGCGGAGACGGTCGTCGTCAAGCGCGGTTCCCGCGGCTGCCTCGTCCGGCGGGAGGGACGCGTCGAGGAGCATCCTGCCGTGGCGGCCGACGCGGTCGACTCGACCGGCGCCGGCGATGCCTTCGCGGCCGGGTTCCTGCTCGGAGGCGCCGAACGGGCGCTCACCGCCGCGGCGCGCTGCGTCGCCGGGATGGGCGCGATGCCGGCGGTCGAGGAGGCGGGATGGCGGAGCTGATCCGCATCCATCCCGAGGTCCGCGCCGCGCTCGAGGCGCGCCGGCCCGTCGTGGCGCTCGAGACGACCCTCGTCTCGCACGGCTTCCCGCGCGGGGAGGGCGCAGCCGTGGCGGCCGAGGCGGAGCGGCGTGTGCGCGTCGGCTGGGCCGTCCCGGCCACGATCGGCGTCATCGACGGGATCATCCAAGTCGGACTGGCCGAGGAGCAGCTCGAGCGGTTCGGCGACTCGCCGGATGCCCGCAAGGTGGGGCCGCGGGACCTCGCCGCGTGCGCGGCCAAGGGCGAGCTGGGCGCGACGACGGCGGGGGCCACGCTCGCCGTCTGCCGCGCGGTCGGGATCGGCTTCCTCGGCACCGGCGGCCTCGGCGGCGTGCACCGCGGCTGGGCCGAGCGGCCCGACGTCTCCGCCGACCTCGGCGAGTTGGCCCGCACGGAGGCGCTCGTCGTCGCGTCGGGCGCGAAGTCGCTCCTCGACGTGCAGGCGACGGCCGAGGTTCTGGAGACGATCGGCGTGCCGGTGCTCGGCTGGCGCACCGACACGATCCCGCTCTTCTACACGTCCGAGGGCGGCCCGCCCGTTTCCGCCCGCGTGCAGACGGTCGAGGAGACGGCGCAGATCGCCCAGTTCCACTGGCGGCTCGGCCGCCACTCGGCCCTCCTGCTCGCCCGGCCGCCGGACGAGAGCCTCGACGTGGAGCCGCTGATCCGCGCGGGCGTCGAGGAGGCCGAGCGGCAGGGCGTGCGCGGCCAGGGCGTGACGCCCTTCGTTCTCGCCTACCTTCACGAGGCGAGCGGCGGCGAGACCGTCCAGGTGAACCGGAGGCTGATCGTCGAGAACGCCGCGCTGGCCGCCGACGTGGCGGTCGCCTACTCACGGCTCTCCTGAACGGGCCGTGACGGTGAGGCCGTTCATCTCTCCGTAAGGAGCATGGTGTACGTTCGAAGCGTGAGGCGCGCGCTGCTCCTCGCCGCCGTGCTCCCGCTCCTGGCCGCGTGCGGCGGGTCGGAGGAGCCGGCCTCGGCGCCGGCCACGGAGACCTCGACGACCGACGCCACCACGGCGCCCGAGACGACGACCGCGGAGGCGGCCACCACCGACGAGACCACGACCGAGGCGGAGGCTCGGCCGCGGCCCCAGGCGCCCCCGGGCGTGCCGCGCTACGTGGCGGGCTATCGCCGCTGGACGAAGCTCAACGACGCGCCGATCCCGCCGCGCGCCGCGGACCCGCACAACGGGACGAAGAACGTCTACGCCTCGCGAGAGCGCCGCGGCGACGGCAGCTTCCCGTACGGCACGATCGTCGTCAAGGAAGCCGCTCGCCCGGGCGCCGACTTCGTCGGCCTGATCGCGATCATGCGGAAGCAGCGCGGGGCGAACCCCGAGCACGAGGACTGGGTCTTCGTCGAGTACACGCGCGAGACGGCGGGCGCGCGCTACCGGCTGCAGGCGCGAGACGCCGTCTGCTGGAGCTGCCATGTCGGCGCCCGGGACGACGACTACGTCTTCACCCGCTAGGCGTCACTCGTCGATCCGCTCGATCGCGACGATGTCCTCGGCGGCGAACTCGGCGTGCCCGGCCGGGCCCCAGCCGACGACGTCGCCGCTCGGGAGCACCGCCACCGGCTCGAGCACGCGGCCGTCGCGGAGCAGCAGCCGCGTCTGGTGGGCGCCCCAGGCGTCCTGCGGCCAGGAGGCGACCTCGGCCGCCACCCAGTCGGGCAGACGGGTCGGCTCGTCCACGAGCTAGTGCTCCTTTTCAGGCGATGCTGCCCCGGGGCACCGACTAGGCGCCGAGGAGCTTCAGGAGATCGTCGACCTCGAGCATCTCGTAGGACTGCGTGTGCACGCTCCCGCGCGCGCCGAGCGCGACCGAGAGCTCCGCGATCACCGACGCGTTCTCGGCCTCGATGATGTTCACGAAGTCGTACGGGCCGAGCACGAACCACTGGTGGAGGACCTGGGCGCCGAGCTCCTCGACGTCCTTGTTCACCTCCCGCAGCCGGTCGGGGTTCGCGCGCAGCGTCTGCAGCCCCTGCTCGCTCAGCGTCGACAGCATCAGGTATTTGGCCATGTCTCCTCCTAGGCGGCTTGGGGCCGCGAGGATACAGCCGCCCGCGCGCGCTGCTCGTAGTAGAGGACGGCCAGGCCGATGAAGAAGAGCGGGGCGAGCACGAGCTGGACGAGAGAGCCGGCCGCGAGGCGCCCGTTGTCGGCGAAGCCGACGAGGGCGGCGCCGATCACGTTCCCGACGAGCAGGTAGACGATGATGAGCCCCGCGGCCACGCCCACGGCGTGCAGGTACTCCGCTCGGGCGAGGCGGATCGAGCGGTAGAGCGCGTACGCGAGCCGGTCGAAGAAGCCCTCCGCGGACGGGCTCCGCTCGAGCATGGTCACGGGAACGGCGAAGCCGGCCAGCGCGATCCAGAAGACGGCGAGGAGCAGGAGGAAGAGGTAGCCGACCGCGATGGCGAAGGGCACGGCGACGACGAAGGTGAGGACCAGCAGCACGGGCGCGCGGAGGCCGACTTGCGCCCAGGCCTCCGCGAACGAGTCCCCCGAGACGAGCCTGGCGGCCGCGCCGTAGGTGGCGGTGAAGGCCAGCGCGAGGACGAGGACGCCGACGGGTGCCGGCAGCGCCTCGGCGACGAGGAAGGCGGCCGCCTCGACGGCGCCGAGCCCGAGCGCGGCGACCGGGCGCTCGCCGTAGATGCGGACGGTCTCCGCGAGGAGCTCGCCGAGCCGCAGCGGACGCTCGGGGGGCGACACCCGTCGAACTCTAGGCTGGGGCCGTGGAGATCCGGCGGGAGAACTACTGCGCCGAGGCGGTGGAGGCGCTGACGGCGGCACTGGAGGCCGAGCTCCTCGGACGCTACGACGGTGTCGCGGGCTCGGGGCCCGAGCCCGCGGCGGGCGCGTTCGAGCCTCCGGACGGCGTCTTCCTCGTCGTGCTCGAGGAGGGAGAGGCCGTCGCCTGCGGGGGCGTCTCCCGCTACGAGGGCACGACGGCGGAGCTGCGGCGCATGTACGTCACACCCGGCGCGCGCGGCCGCGGCGTCGGGCGCGCCTTGCTCCGGGCGCTGGAGGAGGAAGCGCGGGCGCTCGGCTGCTCATTCCTGCGCCTGGAGACGGGCGACCGCCAGCCGGAGGCGATCCGCCTCTACGTCTCCTCGGGCTACCTGCCGATCCCGCGGTTCGGCCCGTTCGCCGACGACGAGCGCAGCGTCTGCCTCGAGAAGCGGCTCTAGGAGGGATTGGCGGAACGTCGTTCGTCGCAGGGTGCGATGCTCGTTCCGAGGCAAGGACGCAGGGAGCGCCGATAGTCATAGCTATCGGTGCGACCGAGGACGCCGATTTCGGGGCGAGCAGCGCAGCACTGCGGCATAAGCGCCTGTTTTGCCAAGCCCTCCTACTAACGACGCTCGCTCGCCAGCCGGAGGCCGAGCGCGGCGAGCACGGCCCCGGTTAGGGCGTCGAGCGCCCGCCGCACGCCCGGCCGCCGCAGGACGGCGCCGGCGCGGTCGACGGCGAACGAGTACGCCGTCAGCCAGGCCAGGGTCATGGTGCAGAAGACGAGCCCGAGGGCGAGCATGGTCGCGAACGAGGCGCCGCCCTCCGGCGCGAACTGCGGCAGGAGGCTCGTGAAGAACACGGCCATCTTCGGGTTCCCGAGGTTGCTCACGACGCCCTGCCGGAAGGCGGCCCGCGGCGTGAGCCGCCCCGCGCCTGAGACGTCGCGGTCGGCGTGCCGGCGTCCCAGCCCGACCGCAGAGAGGAGCGACTGCGCGCCGAGGAAGACGAGGTAGGCGGCGCCGGCCAGCTTGAGCGCGAGGAAGGCCGGCTCGGAGGCGACGAGCAGCGCCGTGACCCCCGCGCTGGCCGCGACCGTCCAGACCGCCTGACCGGCGGACACGCCGAGCGCCGTGCCGACCCCGCTCCGCCGTCCGCCCGCGAGCGTGTTTCGGATCGTGAGCGCCGTGTCCTGTCCGGGCGTCGCGATCACGAGCGCCGAGACGGCCAGGAAGGCGAGCAGCTCGCCGAGCACGATTCTCGACTCTCGCAGCCCCGGCGGCGGCCGGCAACCCGGGCGCCTCGGGAGCTTGTGGGCGTCGCGGCCCGCGACTAGGCTGCCGCGGAATGGGCTTCGCGATCTTCCGGCCGGAGGAGCTGGCGTTCGAGCCGCGGGCGGACGACGACTCCCGCTCGGTCGCGAGGCTCTCCGACGCGCTCTCACACTCGCGCGCCAACCTGTGGCGCTATCCGCCCGGCGCGCGCGGCAGGCGGCACCGCGACCTGGGGCAGGAGGAGGTCTTCGTCGTCCTCGACGGCACGCTGACGGTCGACCTCGGCGATCCGCCGGAACGGCACGAGATCGGGCGCGGCGGCGTCCTCGTCGTCGAGCGCGGCACGATCCTGCAGCTCCGGAACGCCGGCGACGACGACGTGCTGCTCTTCATCTACGGCGCCCCGCCGGAGACCGGCAAGGCCGAGTTCTTCGAGGACGCGCCCTGAGCGTCGTCTAGGCGGCCGCCGGCTCGGCCGCCGGCGCCTTCGCGAAGACCAGCTCGCCGTTCTCGACGTCCACGCGGACGGTGTCGCCCTCCGCGAAGTCGCCCTCCAGGAGGCGCAGCGCGAGCGGATTCTCGACCAGCCGCTGGAGCGCGCGCTTCAGCGGACGGGCGCCGTAGCTCGGGTCCCACCCCGCCTCGGCGACGTGCTCCTTCGCCTCGTCTGTCAGCTCGAGGCCGAGGCCGCGCGCGGCCAGGCGCTCCCGGAGCCGGGCCAGCTGGAGCTCCACGATCTCGCCCAGCTGCTCCCGCGTGAGCGCCCGGAACTCGACCACCTCGTCGATCCGGTTCAGGAACTCGGGGCGGAAGACCTCCCGCATCGCCTCGGCCGAGCGCAGGTTCGAGGTCATGATGACGACCGTGTTGCGGAAGTCCACGGTGCGGCCGTGGCCGTCGGTGAGGCGTCCGTCGTCGAGGATCTGGAGGAGGACGTCGAACACCTCGGCGTGCGCCTTCTCGATCTCGTCGAGGAGGACGACCGAGTAGGGCCGCCTCCGCACCGCCTCGGTGAGCTGCCCGCCCTCCTCGAAGCCGACGTAGCCAGGCGGCGCGCCGACCAGGCGGGCGACCGTGTGCCGCTCCTGGTACTCGGACATGTCCAGCCGCACCATGGCCCGCTCGTCGTCGAACATGAACTCGGCGAGGGCGCGGGCGAGCTCCGTCTTCCCGACCCCCGTGGGCCCGAGGAAGACGAAGGAGCCGATCGGGCGGTTCGGGTCCTGGAGGCCCGTGCGCGCGCGCCGGAGGGCGTTCGCCACGGCCGAGACGGCCTCCTCCTGCCCGACGACCCGCTGGTGGAGGCGCTCCTCCATGTGGATGAGCTTCTCCGTCTCGCCCTCAAGAAGCCGGTCGACGGGGACGCCCGTCCAGCGCGCGACGACGGCGGCGACGTCGTCCTCGTCGACCTCCTCCTTCACCATCGGCTCGAACTCCTGCTCGACCCGCTCGGCGAGCTCGGCCTCGAGCGCCGGCAGCTCCCCGTAGCGGATCTCGGCGACGCGCTGCAGGTCGCCGGAGCGCTCGACGCGCTCCGCCTCCATCCGCAGGTCGTCGATCCGCTGCGTGATCTCCTTGACGCGGTCGAGCTGCTCCTTCTCCTTCGCCCAGCGGGCGGCGAGCTCGTCTCGCGCTGCCTTCGCGTCGGCGAGCTCTCGCTCGACCGGCTCGCGCACGTCCTTCGTCTCCTTTCCCATCGCCGCGAGCTCGATCTCGAGCTGGCGGACGCGGCGCTCGGCCTCGTCGAGCTCGAGCGGCGAAGAGTCGATCTCCATGCGCAGGCGCGAGGCGGCCTCGTCGACGAGGTCGATCGCCTTGTCGGGCAGGAAGCGGTCGGAGATGTAGCGGTCGGAGAGCACCGCCGCGGCGACGAGCGCGGCGTCGCGGATGCGGACGCCGTGGTGCGCCTCGTAGCGCTCCTTGAGCCCGCGGAGGATGGCGATCGTGTCCGCGACGGACGGCTCGCCGACGAAGACGGGCTGGAAGCGGCGCTCGAGCGCTGCGTCCTTCTCGACGTGCTTTCGGTACTCGTCGAGCGTCGTCGCCCCGACGGCGCGCAGCTCTCCGCGCGCGAGCATGGGCTTCAGCATGTTGGCTGCGTCCACGGCGCCCTCCGCGGCTCCGGCGCCCACGATCGTGTGCAGCTCGTCGATGAAGAGGACGATCTCGCCCTCCGACTCCTTGATCTCCGTGAGCACCGCCTTGAGGCGCTCCTCGAACTCGCCGCGATACTTCGAGCCGGCCAGGAGCGCGCCGATGTCGAGCGCCCACACGCGCTTGCCCTTCAGCCCCTCTGGCACGTCCCCGGCGACGATGCGCTGCGCGAGCCCCTCGGCGATCGCGGTCTTCCCCACGCCCGGGTCGCCGATCAGCACCGGGTTGTTCTTCGTCCGGCGCGAGAGGACCTGGATCACCCGGCGAATTTCCTCGTCCCGGCCGATGACCGGGTCGAGCTTCCCCGCCTCGGCGAGCTCGGTCAGGTCGCGGCCGAACTTCTCGAGGGCCTGGTAGGAGCCCTCCGGGTCCTGCGACGTGACGCGCTGCGAGCCCCGCACGTCCTGCAGCGCCGCGAGGAGCGAATCGCGATCGACGGCGTCCAGCGCGAGGAGGAGATGCTCCGTCGAGACGAACTCGTCCTCGAGCCTGCGCATCTCGTCCTCGGCCCGGTCGAGGGCCTCGGAGAACGCCGTCGAGACGCGCGGCTGCTGCGCGGCCGCCCCCTGGACGGACGGCTTCGCCGAGAGCGTCGCGTCGGCCCGCGCGCGCACGTCGGCGACGGAGCCGCCCGCGCGCTCGACGAGCGTCCGCGGGAGCTCCTGGTCGAGGAGCGCGAGCAGCAGGTGCTCCGGGTACATCTCCGGGTTGCCCGCGCGGCGCGCCAGCTCCTGCGCGGCCCCGACCGCCTCCTGCGACTTGATCGTCAGCCGGTTGAAGTCCATCGCTGCTTCCTGTCGGGGAGCGTCTGACTCGGGTCGCGGTAGAGCACGAGGTCGCGCCGGTAGTGGCGGTGCACCCGCGCGACCTCCTCGCGCAGCTCGCGCTCCAGGCGGCCGACGCGCTTGCGCAGACGGGCGAGCTCGTCCTCGAGCCGCAGCACGGTCTCCACCCCCGCGAGGTTCAGGCCGAGCTCGCCCGTCAGGCGCTGGATGAGCCTGAGCCGGTCGAGGTCGGCGTCGGAGTAGAGGCGGGTGTTCCCGGGGGTGCGCCGCGGCCGCACGAGCCCCTTCGCCTCGTAGACGCGCAGGGTCTGCGGGTGCATGCCGACGAGCTCGGCGGCGATCGAGATCATGTAGCGCGGGCGGTCGTCCATCGACGGCTCAGCTCCTCAGCTTGTCCCGCACGTCGCGGGTGGACGCCTTCTGGAGCGCCTCGATCGCCTCCCGCTCGGCCTTCGTCAGCTTCGTCGGGACGTCGACGTGGACGCGCGCGAGGAGGTCGCCCCGGCCACCGCCGTTCAGCTTCGGCGCACCCTTGCCCCGGACTCGCAGGAGCTTGCCCTCCTGCGAGCCGGCCGGCACCTTCAGCGAGATCCGGCCGTCTGGCGTCGGCACCTCGACCTCGGCGCCGAGGGCGGCCTCGGGATACGTGACGGGGACGTCGAGCACGAGGTCGGCACCCTTGCGCCGGAAGACGGGCGAGGGCGCCACCCGCGTCGTGACGACGAGGTCGCCCGCCGGCCCGCCGCCGGCTCCGGGCTCGCCCTTCGCCTTCAGCCTGATCTGGGTGCCGTCCCGGACCCCGGCCGGGATCTTGACGGTGTAGCGCTTCGTCCGGCGCTCGCGGCCCGTCCCGTTGCAGGTGCGGCAGGGCTTCTCGACGACGGTGCCGTTGCCTCCGCAGCGCGGGCACGGGCGCGAGAACGCGAAGAAGCCCTCGTCCTCGGACGTCACGCCGCGCCCCCGGCACACCGGGCAGATGACCGGGGTCGTCCCCGGCTCGGCCCCGGAGCCGCCGCACGTCCGGCATGACGCGGCGAGCTCGACCGGAATCTTCGTCGTCACGCCCTCGAGCGAGTCCTCGAAGGAGAGGTTCACGACCACGCCGACGTCCGCCCCCTTCTCGGCCCGCGAGCGGCGCCCGCCCGACGAGGACGCGCCGCCCCTGCGGCCGAAGATGCCGCCGAAGAGGTCGCCCAGGTCGCCGAGATCGCCGAGGTCGCCGCTCCACTGGAAGCCTCCGCCCCCGGGGCCTCCCTGGAACATCCGGGAGCCGACCTGGTCGTACTCCTTGCGCTTCTCGGGGTCGGAGAGCACGTCGTAGGCGGCCTGCACCTCCTTGAAGCGCTCCTCGGCAGCCTCGTCGCCCGGGTTCCGGTCCGGGTGGTACTGACGGGCGAGCTTGCGGTAGGCCTTCTTGATCTCGTCCGTGGAGGCCGTCTTCGCGACGCCGAGGCTCTCGTAGAGGTCCTTCACGCCTCCGGCGCCCCCTGCGAGATGACGACCCTGGCCGGCCGCAGGACGCGGTCGCCGAGCCGGTAGCCCTTCTGGATCACCTGGAGGATGGCCCCGTCACCCTCCTCGGACGGCTGCGTGAGGAGCGCCTCGTGGACGTGCGGGTCGAACCCGCGATCCGTCTCGATCTCCTCGAGGCCCTCCTTCGCGAGCGCCCCCTGAAGCTCGCGGTGGACGAGCCGGACGCCGTCCTCGAGCTTCGCCTCCTCGTGCCGCTCGGCCGCCTCGAGGGCGCGCTCGAGGTCGTCGAGCACCGGCAGCAGCTCCTTGACGAGGCGCTCGTGGGCGCGCGCGACCAGGCTCTCCTGGTC
>DASTBX010000032.1:0-4823 GCA_035711645.1 Gaiellaceae bacterium | reverse complement strand
CTCGCGCGGAAGCTCGACATGGACCCGGCGGAGCTGCGCCGCAAGAACTTCATCACCGAGTTCCCGAAGACGCTCGCGTCGGGCCTCGAGATCGACTCCGGCGACTTCGTCGGCGCGCTCGACCGCGCCCTCGAGATGGTCGACTACGAGGGGCTGCGCCGCGAGCAGGCCCAGCGCCGCCAGCGCGGCGACTCGAAGCAGCTCGGGATCGGCCTCTCCACGTACACGGAGATGTGCGGGCTCGCGCCCTCGCGCATCCTCGGCGCCATCCTCTATGCGGCCGGCGGCTGGGACGCCGCGACGATCCGCTGCCTCCCGACCGGGAGCGTGGAGGCCTTCATCGGCACCTCGCCGCACGGGCAGGGGCACGTGACGACGTTCTCGCAGATCGTCGCCGAGCGCCTCGGCGTCCCCATCGACCAGGTCGAGGTGATCCACGGCGACACGACCTCCATGCAGCTCGGCCTCGACACCTACGGAAGCCGCAGTCTCGCGGTGGGCGGCATCGCGCTCTACAACGCGGCCGAGAAGGTGATCGCCAAGGCCCGCAGCGTCGTCGCGCACAAGCTCGAGGTCTCGCCGGACGACCTCCAGTACGAGAACGGGACGTTCACCGTCGCCGGCACGGACAAGTCGATGACGGTGCAGGACGCGGCGCTGCACGCGTTCACCGCGCACGACCTCCCCGACGGGCTCGAGCCCGGGCTCGAGGCGACGTTCGTCTACGACCCGCCCAACTTCTCCTGGCCCGGCGGCGCCCACGTGGCCGTGGTCGAGGTCGACCCGGAGATCGGCACCGTCGACCTGCGCCGCTACGTCGCCGTGGACGAGATCGGCAACGTGATCAACCCGATGGTCGTCGACGGCCAGGTGCACGGCGGCGTCACGCAGGGGATCGCGCAGGCGCTCTGGGAGGAGGCGATCTACGACGAGGACGGCAACCTGACGACCGGCTCGATGCTCTCCTACCTCGTGCCGAGCGCCGCCGAGACGATCGACTACGAGCTCGACCGCGTCAACGCGCCGAGCCCCACGAATCCGCTCGGCGTCAAGGGCGTGGGCGAGACCGGGACGATCGCCTCGACGCCGGCGGTGATCAACGCGGTCGTCGACGCGCTCTCGCCATTCGGGGTCACCGACGTGACGATGCCCGCCAAGCCGGAGAACGTCTGGCGCGCGATCCAGGAAGGAGGTGCCCGGTGATCCCGGCGAAGTTCGACTACGAGGTCGCCGAGTCCGTCGACCACGCGGTCGAGCTGCTCGGGTCCGGGCGCGACGCGAAGCTCCTCGCCGGGGGCCACTCGCTCCTGCCGCTCATGCGCTTGCGCCTCGCGCGGCCGGAGCTGCTCGTGGACGTCGGGCGCCTCGGCGAGCTCTCCTACGTCCGCGAGGACGGCGACGCGGTCGCGATCGGGGCGCTGACCCGCTACCACGACCTGGAGCGGAGCGAGCTGCTCCGCGCCGAGTGCCCGATCCTCGCGGACGCGGTCGGCACGATCGGCGACCCGCAGGTGCGCCACCGCGGCACGATCGGCGGCTCGGTCGCGCACTGCGACCCGGCCTCCGACGCGCCCACCATCCTGCTCGCCCTGGACGCCGAGCTCGTCGTGCGCGGGCCCGGCGGGGAGCGGCGGCTCCCGGTCGGCGAGAGCTTCGGCGGCTTCCTGCAGACCGCGCTCGACCCGCAGGAGGTGCTGACGGAGATCCGCGTGCCGAAGACCGGCGGCGCGGGGTGGGCGTACGAGAAGCTCACCCGACGGGCGCAGGACTGGGCCACCGTCGGCGTGGCGGCCGTTCGCCTGAACGGCGGCGTCCACGTGGGGCTGACGAACATGGGGCCGACGGCGCTGCGCGCGACCGGCGTCGAGGAGGCGCTCGCCTCCGGTTCCGACCCCGCGGCCGCCTCCGAGCGCGCCGCCGAGGGCACGACCCCCCCGAGCGACCACAACGCGAGCGCGGAGTTCCGGGAGCACCTCGCCCGCGTCCTGACGCGGCGGGCGCTGGAGCAGGCGATCGGCTAGGCGAGGAGAACGACGGAGGCGAGGTGCCTCCGGAGCCCACCTACTTCGTCCAGATCGCCGACTCCGAGGAGCCGGAGCGCTGGCACACGATCGCGCGGGTCGAGGGCCGCGAGCTCGCGGACGAGGTCGTCCGCCTCGCGCAGGGCTCCTACATGCGCACGACCGTGATGGCGGAGTCGCACTACGCCGCGCGGGCCGTCTCCCAGTCGCGTCTGCGCCGCGACGGCGTCCTCGCGCATGCGCAGTGGGAGCTGGGCATGGGCGAGCGCCGCGAGTACGGCCGCGCCCTCGTCGCCCGGGCCGAGAGGAACCTGGCGAGGCCGTGAGTGACGGCGACGGGCTAGCGTAGATCTCGACCTTCGGGGGTCGTGACTCGGTCCGCCGAGGTCGAAACTGTCAGGACGGGAATGCGTAGGGGACTCATCACTGCGGCGCTGGTTCTGCTCTGTGCGGCGCTCGCGCTGGCAGGCAGCGTCGTCGCTCTCCGCGCGGCGGCGCCGACCTCGAAGGACGTGACGCTCGGCACCGTCGACGTCCATGTCGTCCCCGCCCGGCGCGGGTCGGTCGACGTCTACGTGCCGGTCGTCGCCTGGGGCGTCCGGGCGGAGCCCTACCGCGCGCCGGTGGCCGTCGAGCTCGAGTTCCGCTCCCTCGACCGCGACGCGGCGCTCGCCGCGCTGCGTACCGGCGGCAGCGCGGACGCGAGTCTCACCGTGCTCGAGACGGAGCTCCAGGACGCGGTCGCGGGCGGCCTGCGCCGCGCCGCCGCGTTCGCGCTCCTGGGTGGGCTCGTCGGCGGGCTGCTGGGGGGCGCGGTGGCGGCGGGCGGCTTCGGGCGGCGCCGCTGGCTCCTGCTCGGCCCGGCGGCCGGGCTCGCGGCCTCGTTCGCCGCAGTGGCGGTCACGGGCGCGGGCGTCTCGCGCTTCGACTACGGCGCCCTGCGCGAGCCGACGTTCTACGCGCACGGCGAGGAGCTCCCGCGTCTGCTCGAGTTCTCGGAGCGCGTGCTCGCCGCCGGCGACGGCTACGGCGACTCCTACGGAGAGGCCGTCGCCGGCCTGACGCGGCTCATCGCCGCGGCCGGGGACGGCGAGCGGGAGCCGGCGACGATCGACCGCTCGCTCGTCGTCGCCTCCGACCTCCACTCGAACGGCCTCGTCCTCGAGGCGCTCCAGGGCTTCACGAGCGGCAAGCCCGTCTTCCTCGTCGGCGACCTCACGCAGCGGGGGACGCGGGTCGAGACCGGCATCGTCGCGGGCCTCGCCCGGCTGGGAAGCCCCGTGGTGGCCGTCTCCGGGAACCACGACTCGCGCCCGCTCATGCGCGCCGCGGCGCGCCAGGGCGTCGTCGTGCTCACCGAGACGGGCCGGCTGCGCGCCGACGGCACGACGGACGGCGAGCCGGTCGCCGAGATCGCCGGGTTGCGCGTCGCCGGCTGGCAGGATCCGCTCGAGAGCGCGACCGGCACCTTCCAGGGCCGCCTCATCGAGCTGAAGGAGCAAGACCTCGAGGACGCGCGGCGCGAGTTCCTCGACTGGTTCGCCGGGCTGCCCGAGCGACCGGACGTCGTGCTCGTCCACCGGCACGGCCTCGCGCACGCCCTGCTCGACGAGCTGGCCGCCGAGGGCGGCCCGCCGGTGCTCGTCCTCACCGGTCACGACCACCGCCAGCACGTCGAGGCCGAAGGTGGGCACGTCCTCGTCGACGGCGGCTCCGTCGGCGCGGGCGGCGTCTTCGGGCTCGGCGAGGAGACCTCCGGCTTCGCGGTCGTGCACCTGGACGGCACGGAGCTGCCCGCCGCCGTCGACCTCGTCGAGGTCGAGCCCCTCTCCGGCGCCGCGAGCGCGCGCCGCGTCGTCGTCCCCCCGCCGCCCGAGGTCGTCGAGGGCGAGGCGGGCGCTTCGCTCCCCTAGCCGCTTTCGGCATCCGTAGCTCGGCCCGGTTTCGGTCGATTAACCTGCACGTGTGGAGGTTCTGACCCCCCGGTCGCTGCAGGAGGCGCTCGCGCTCAAAGCCGAGCGTCCGGACGCGCGCCCGATCCAGGGCGGCACCGACCTGATGGTCGAGCTCAACTTCGACCGGGCCCGGCCCGAGACGATCCTCAACCTGAACGAGGTCGCCGAGCTGCGCGGCTGGTCGCGGGAGAACGGGTCGCTCCGCCTCGGCTCGGGGCTCACCTACACGGAGGCGATGGACGGGGAGCTCGCCGGTCTCCTGCCCGCGCTGGCGGAGGCCTCGCGCACCGTCGGCTCGCCCCAGATCCGCAACCGCGGCACGATCGGCGGCAACCTCGGCACCGCCTCGCCGGCTGGAGACGCGCTGCCGCCGCTCCTCGTCGAGGATGCGGAGGTCGAGCTCGCGAGCGCGCGCCGCGAGCGCTCGTTGCCCCTCGTCGAGTTCCTCGTCGGCCCGAAGCGGAACGCGCTCGCCGAGGACGAGCTGATCGTGGCCGTCCGGCTGGCGCCGTCCGGGGCGCGGCAGACGTTCCTGAAGGTCGGTCCCCGCAACGCGATGGTGATCGCCGTGTGCTCCCTAGCCGTCGCGGCCGACCCAGAGCGCGGCGAGCTGCGAGCGGCGTACGGCTCGGCGGGCCCCGTGCCAGCGCTCGTGACCGCGCCGCTCGACGAGCGCGCCACCTTCGCCGAGCGCGTGGCCGAGGCCGCGAGCCCCATCGACGACGTGCGCGGCACGGCCGCCTACCGGCGCCACGCACTCCGAGTCCTCGCGGCGCGGGCCCTCGACCGGGTGCTGACGTGAGGATCGAGCTGACCGTGAACGGCGAGCGGCGCGAGGCCGACGTCT
>DASTBX010000031.1:0-15122 GCA_035711645.1 Gaiellaceae bacterium | reverse complement strand
GCCGTTCGACCCGCGCGACTTCGCGCGCGCGCTCGTCTCGCAGGACGCCTGAGCCGCACCTCGGAGACGCGAAGTCGGCACGATTCGCGCAACACCGGTGCGCTCTTCCTCGTTAACGTCAGAAGCGGGTGGTGGCCCGGGGTGGCCCCTCCGTGACGGCCCGGACGGACTGGGTCGGCGGGGCTCCGGCCTCCGCCTCCTAGCGCTCGACGGCGAAGGCGATGTTCACCGTCGTCCGGTACATCGTGATGCGATCGCCCTCCACCTCGCAGCTCATCGAGACGACGTCGGCGCCGCTGATGCCGCGGACGGTCTTCGCGGCCTCCGCCACGGCCACGGCGGCCGCCTTGGCGAAGCTCTCCGGGTGGTTTCCGATCACGGTGATGACCTTGGCGATGTCCGCCATGCGCTCTCCTCCTCGGCTCGGGGGTGGAAATGGGCCACGGCTACACTTCCCGGCTGGCTATGTTTGACACGCTCGGCGACAAGCTGCAAGCGGCGCTCGGCGATCTCCGCGGCCGCGGCGTCCTCAGCGAGGAGGATCTCTCGCGCGCCATGCGCGAGATCCGGCTCGCCCTCCTCGAGGCGGACGTCAACTTCAAGGTTGTCAAGGACTTCGTCGCGCGCGTCCGCGAGCGCGCCGTCGGCGCGGCTGTCACCCGCAGCCTGACGCCCGGCCAGGAGGTCGTTCGGATCGTCCACGAAGAGCTGACGACGCTCATGGGCTCGGGCAGCTCGAAGCTCGCCTTCGCCGGCCGCCCTCCCACCGTCGTCCTGCTCGCGGGCCTCCAGGGCTCCGGGAAGACGACCGCCGCTGCCAAGCTCGCGCTCCTGCTGCGCAAGCACGAGAGCAAGTCGCCGGCGCTCGTCGCTGCGGACCTCCAGCGCCCCGCGGCGATCGACCAGCTCGAGCAGCTCGGGAAGCAGATCCAGATCCCCGTCTACGCCGACCGCTCGACGAAGGACGCCGTCGCCGTCGCCAGGCACGGCATCGAGCAGGCCCGCGCCCAGGGCCGCGACGTCGTGATCGTCGACACCGCCGGACGTCTCCAGATCGACGAGCCGCTCATGCAGGAGCTCGCCGCCGTCCGCCGCGAGGTGAAGCCGCACGACGTCCTCCTCGTGCTCGACTCGATGACCGGCCAGGAGGCCGTCGGCGTCGCCGAGGCCTTCGCCGAGCGGGTCGACTTCGACGGCGTCGTCTTGACGAAGCTCGACGGGGATGCGCGCGGCGGCGCCGCGCTCTCGGTCAAGGCGGTGACGGGGAAGCCGATCATGCTCGCCTCGGTCGGGGAGAAGCTCGACCAGCTCGAGTACTTCCATCCCGACCGGATGGCCTCGCGGATCCTCGGCATGGGCGATGTCCTCACCCTGATCGAGCGCGCGGAGCAGGCCGCCGAGGTCGACGAGCAGGAGGAGATGGAGCGCCGCCTCCGCGCCGGTCAGTTCACCTTCGACGACTTCCTGCAGAGCTACAAGATGATGCGCCGCATGGGCCCCCTCAAGTCGATCGTCGGCATGATCCCCGGGCTCGGCAAGCAGCTCCAGGGCGTGGACGTGGACGACCGGCAGCTCGGCCGCGTGGAGGCGATCGTGCTCTCCATGACGGCCGAGGAGCGCCGCCATCCCGAGATCATCAAGGGGTCGCGCCGCTCGCGCATCGCCGCCGGGAGCGGGACGACCGTGCAGGAGGTCAACAAGCTCCTGACGGCGCGCAAGCAGATGGCGAAGATGGTCAAGCAGATGGGCAAAGGCAAGATGCCCAACCTGCAGTCGCTCGCTGCCGCACAGAAGCGCCGCTAACGAACGGAGAAAGGACGGAATGGCAACTCGCATCAGACTGGCCCGCGTCGGGTCGAAGAAGAACCCGATCTACCGTGTGGTCGTGGCCGACGCACGCTCTCCGCGCGACGGCCGCTTCATCGAGATCGTCGGCCGCTACAACCCGCAGACGCAGCCCTCGACGATCGACCTCGACGCCGACAAGATCCGCGACTGGGTCTCGAAGGGCGCGCAGCCGAGCGACTCGGTGCGGCGCCTCATGAAGTCGCAGGGGATCTAGGAGCGGATCGCGGCTTGCAGGAGCTGCTCGAGTACCTGGCGCGGAATCTCGTCGACCGGCCGGACGAGGTGCGCGTGGAGCGGACCGAGCGGGACGGCGCGGTCGTCCTCCGGCTGCACGTCGCCGAGGAGGACATCGGCAAGGTGATCGGGCGCCAGGGCCGGATCGCGCGCGCTCTGCGGACGCTCGTCCGCGCAAGCGGCGGCCACCGGCACGAACGGACGCTGCTCGAGATCGTTGACGCCCGCTGAGGGCTGGATCTCGGTGGGTCGCGTCGGTCGCCCGCACGGACTCGGCGGGGCCTTCGTGGTCGAGGACGCGAGCGTCGACCCCGCCCGGTTCGCCGAGGGGGCGGACGTCTACGTGGCGCGTGAGCGGGCGACTGTCGTGGAGGCGAAGCGCGCCGGCGGGCGGCTCGTCGTCCGCCTCGACCGCGCCGCTCCGCGGGGCGCCGCGCTCGAGCTCCCGGCCTCCGAGCTCCCGCCGGCCGGCGACGACGAGTTCTACGTCCACGAGCTCGTCGGCCTCACGGTGGCGGAGGAGGGCGGCCGGCTGCTCGGCCGCGTGCAGGACGTGATCCCCGGCGTGGCGAACGACGTGCTCGAGCTCGAGGACGGGTCCGTCCTGCCGCTCGTGGAGGACTGCGTCCGCTCGGTCGACCTCCCGAACGGCCGGATCGTGGTGGCGCCCGGGTTCGTGCTCGAAGGTTAGATTCGTAGACAGTGCAGATCGACGTCTTCACCCTGCTGCCGCACGCGTTCTCCTGGCTCACGGAGCAGCGCCCGCTCGCCGCCGTGCTCGGCTCCGAGCTCGAGCTGCGCTTCCTCAACTACCGCGACTACACGCCGCTGTCCGGCGGGCAGGTGGACGACGAGCCGTACGGCGGAGGCGCCGGGATGGTGCTGCGCGTCGACGTCGTCTGCGCCGCGCTCGAGGCGGTGTACGGCCCCGCCGCCGGCCGCCGCGTCCTCGCCTTCACCCCGCAGGGCCGCCAGCTCGACCAGGAGCTCGTCGAGGAGCTCGCCGCCGAGTCCGCGCTGACGCTCCTCTCCGCGCGCTTCGAGGGCTTCGACGAGCGCATCGTCGAGCACGTGGCCACGGACGCGGTCTCGGTCGGGCCCTACGTGCTCTCCGGCGGGGAGCTCCCCGCCATGGTCGTCCTCGACGCGGTCGCGCGCCGCCTCCCGGGCGCCATCCGGGAGGAGAGCGGCGCGGTCGAGAGCTTCTCCGCCGCGCTCGGCGGCGGGCTCGAATTCCCGCACTACACCCGGCCCGCCGAGTACCGGGGCTGGCGCGTGCCCGAGGTCCTCCTCTCGGGCAACCACGCGCTCATCGCGAGCTGGCGGCAGGAGCGAAGCCGGGAGCGCTCGCTTCGGTGAAGGGCCCGCTCGATCGCCTCACGGCGTCGCTGCCGTCGCCGTGGGACACCGTCGCGGACTGGGTCGTGACGATCGTCGTCGCCGTCGCGGCCGTCCTCGCCGTGAAGGCCTGGGTCGTGAACCCGTACCGGATCCCGTCGTCGTCGATGGAGCCGACCCTCCACTGCGCCGCGCCCGGCGTCGGCTGCCAGGCGGAGTCCTCCGACCGCGTGCTCGCCAACCGCTTCATCTATCGCTTCCGCGACCCGGAGCGCGGCGACATCGTCGTCTTCGAGACGCCCGAGCGGGCGCTCGAGCGCTGCGGCGCCGGCGGGACGTTCGTGAAGCGCCTCGTCGCCCTCCCCGGCGACACGATCGGGCAGCGCCGCGGCACGCTGCGCGTCAACGGCGAGCCGGTCGCGGAGCCCTACGTGAACGGCGGCGGCCCGGGCCCGGATTTCCGTCAGCGGACGCTGGGCGCCGACGAGTACTTCATGATGGGCGACAACCGTGGGCAGTCCTGCGACAGCCGCGAGTGGGGCCCCGTGAACCGGGACGACCTGATCGGGCCGGTCTTCGCCGTCTACTGGCCGCTGACGCGCCTCGGCCTGCGCTGACGGAGGCCCGTCTTCCTCCGGAGCCGGCTCGAGTCCCTCCCCGATCCCTGGCCGACGGTCGTCGACTGGGCGATCACGATCGTCGTCGCCGTGGGAGCGGTGCTGGCGATCAAGGCGTGGGTCGTGAACCCGTACCGGATCCCGTCCTCGTCGATGGAGCCGACACTCCACTGCGCCGCCCCGGAGCTGGGCTGCCAGGAGAGCTCGTCCGACCGGGTGCTCGCGAACCGGTTCGTCTACCACTTCGTCGACCCGAAGCGCGGCGACATCGTCGTCTTCGAGACGCCGCCCGAGGCCGAGAACGTGTGCCCCGGGCCCGCCGGCGTCTTCGTGAAGCGCCTGATCGGGCTCCCCGGCGACACGCTCGAGACGCGCGGCGACACGCTCTACGTCAACGAGCGACCCGTGGCCGAGCCGTATCTGTTCGGCGGCGAGGCCGGGGAGGAGTTCGGGCCCGTCACCGTTCCGGAGGGCGAGTACTTCATGATGGGCGACAACCGCTGGCAATCCTGCGACAGCCGCGAGTGGGGCTCCGTGCCGCGCGAGAACCTGATCGGCCCCGTGTTCTCGCTCTACTGGCCCCCGCAGCGGATCGGGTTCCGCTAGCATTTCCGCGCGGCCTCCGGCCGCACTTTTCATGACCACGCCCATCGACATCCTCGAGCGCAGGCAGCTCCGCGACGACATCCCGCAGTTCAAGGCGGGCGACACCGTGCGGGTCCACTTCCAGGTGATCGAGGGCCAGCGCCGCCGGGTGCAGGTGTTCGAGGGGATCGTCATCAGGCGCCAGGGCGCCGGCGTGCGCGAGACCTTCACGGTGCGCAAGAACTCTTTCGGCGTCGGCGTCGAGCGGACGTTCCCGGTCCACTCGCCGAAGATCGAGCGGATCGAGGTGGGCGCAATCGGCGACGTCAACCGCGCCAAGCTCTACTACTTGCGCTCCAAGGTGGGAAAGAAGGCGCGCGTCCGCGAGAAGCAGCGGACCTGACCGCTATCCTCGCGCCCGTGGCGACCACCCGCCGTCCGGGCCGCAAGCTCCTCGCCTTCGACCGCCGTCTCGGCGTCCGCTTCGTCGCAGGCGCCGACGAGGCGGGGAGGGGCAGCCTGGCGGGCCCGCTCGTCACGGCCGGCGTCCTCCTCGACTACGAGCGCCTGCGCGACCACGCCGTGCGGCCGCTGGCGCTGCTCAACGACTCGAAGCAGGTCGACCACACGCGGCGTGAGGAGCTCTTCCGGGCGGTGACCTGCTGCGCGACGCGGATCTCGGTGCGGGTCATCCCGCCCGAGGCGATCGATCGCGACGGCCTGCACCGCTCCAACCTGCGCGGGCTGCGCGAGGCGCTCGCCTCCCTCGCACCGCCGGCCGAGGCCTGCCTCGTCGACGGGTTCCGGCTCGGCCCGCTGGCGCCCGAGCACCAGGCGGTCGTGGACGGGGACACGAAGAGCGCCGCGATCGCGGCGGCGTCGATCGTGGCCAAGGTCGTCCGCGACCGCGCCATGCGTCGGCTCGACGCCGTCTTCCCGCAGTACGAGTTCGCCTCGCACGTCGGCTACATCACCCCCGGCCACTCGGCGATCGTGCGGCGGCTCGGCCCGAGCGCGATCCACCGGCGCTCCTTCGAGGCACGGTGCTATGCGGAGCTCGAGAGCGGCATCGACGAGCCCGCCGCCGTCGCGGCGGCTCGGGCCTGAGGCCGAGCGGCGCGTCAGGCGCCACTACCTCCTCCGCGGCTACCGCATCCTCGACGCCAACGCGCGGGCGGGTCGCTACGAGCTCGACCTTGTCGTCCGACGTGGGCGCCGCCTAGTCTTCTGCGAGGTGAAGGCGAGGAGCGGCCCGGGCTACGGCCATCCGCTGGAGGCGGTCGGGCCGGAGAAAGCCCGCCGCGTCGCCGAGGCGGCGGTCGCGTGGCTCGCGCGGCGGCCTGAGCTGGCCGAGCTCGACGTGCGCTTCGAGGCCGTGGCCGTGCGCGGACGGCGGATCGAGCGGGCCTCCTTCGGCTGACGGCGCACGCTCTCGGCACGGTCCGCGACTCCCTCGGCTCGATCCGCCGCGCACCCGCGCGCCCCCGGTCCCTAGCGTGGAGAGCGTGCTCGCGCGCGCCGTCACCCATGCGCTGGTCGGCATCGAGGCCAGGGCCGTCGAGGTCGAAGCTCACCTCCAGAACGGCGTGCCCGCGTTCGCGATCGTCGGGCTCCCCGACAAGGCCTGCCAGGAGGCCAAGGAGCGGGTGCGAAGCGGGATCACCAGCGCGGAGCTCGAGTGGCCGCTGCGCCGGATCACGGTCAATCTGGCCCCGGCCGGGCTCCGGAAGGAGGGGTCGGGATACGACCTCCCCATCGCCCTCGCCGTGCTGGCCGCGTCGCGGCAGGTTCCGCCCGAGCGGCTCGCGGAGCATGCGGCCGTCGGCGAGCTCGGCCTCGACGGCCGCCTGCGGCCGGTCCCAGGCGTCATCGTCGCGGCCGAGGCGGCGCGGCGGGCGGGACTCCGGCGTCTGCTCTGCCCGCACGAGTCGGCTCCCGAGGCCGCCCTCGCGGGCATCGAGCCCGTTCCGCTCCGGCACCTCGCGGAGGCCGGCGCCTATCTCCGCGGCCGCTACGAGCCCGAGCCCGTGGAGCCCGCCGTCCCGCCCTCCCGGAACGGCTCCGGCCCCGACCTCGCCGAGGTGCGAGGGCAGGAGCGCGCCCGGCGGGCGCTCGAGATCGCCGCCGCCGGCCGCCACAACGTGCTGCTCGCCGGCCCGCCGGGCACCGGGAAGACGATGCTCGCCCGCCGGCTGCCGGGGATCCTGCCGCCGCTGACGCTCGACGAGGCCCTCGAGGTGACACGGATCCACTCGGTGGCGGGCGTGCTCCCTCCCTCGCGGCCGCTCGTCGACCGCCCACCGTTCCGGGCGCCGCACCACACGGCGTCCGCGGCGGCAGTGGTGGGCGGAGGGCCGGGGCCGCGACCGGGCGAGGTCAGCCTCGCGCACCGCGGCGTCCTCCTGCTCGACGAGCTCCCGGAGTTCCACCGGCCCGTGCTGGAAGCTCTGCGCCAGCCGCTCGAGGACGGCTGCGTGGCGATCGCGCGCGTGGCCGGGCAGGCGTCGTTCCCCGCGCGCTTCATGCTGGTCGGGACGATGAACATGTGCCCCTGCGGGGCGCGCGGCGACCCGTCCCTCGAGTGCCGCTGCAGCCCGCAGAAGCTCGCCGCGTACTCGGCGAAGCTCTCCCGCGCCCTCCTCGACCGCTTCGACCTCGTCGTCGCGATGCCGCGGTCGCAGGCGAGGGAGCTCGACGCACCGCCCGGCGAGGCGTCCGGCGTCGTGCGGGCGCGAGTGGAGCCCGCAGCCGAGGCGGTGCGCGAAGCGAAGCCGCGCTTGGGGAGGGAGGGGCGCGAGCTGCTGGCGCGGGCCGTGGACGCGCTCCCTCTCTCGGCGCGAGGTCGTGCGCGGGTGCTTCGCGCGGCCGCGACCGTGGCGGCGCTGGCCGGGGCTGCGACGATCGAGCCCGCCCATGTCGCCGAGGCGCTCTCGTACCGGCCGCCGCCGGACCTGGCGACGTGAGCTATCCCGTCGTCTCCCGGGGGAGAACGGGGTATCCGCCGCTCCTCGCCGAGCTTCACGATCCGCCGGACCGCCTCTATCTCCGCGGCGGACCGGCGTCCGTTCTCGCGGAGCCGAGCGTCGCCGTCGTTGTGGCGCGCAGCTGCTCGTCGTACGGGGCGCAGGTCGCCCGCGAGATCTCCCGTGAGCTCGCGGCTGCGGGCGTGGTCGTCGTGAGCGGGCTCGCGCGCGGGATCGACGGCGAGGCCCACCGCGGCGCCCTCGCCGCCGGCGGCCGCACCGTCGCCGTGCTCGGCTGCGGGATCGACCGCGACTACCCGCGCGCGCACGCCCACCTGGCCGGGCGGGTTGCCGAGAGCGGTGCGGTCGTCTCCGAGTACCCGCCCGGCGTCGAGCCGTCCCCGTGGCGCTTCCCGGCCCGGAACCGGATCGTCGCCGGTCTGGCTCGGGCCACGATCGTCGTCGAGGCCCGCGAGCGCTCGGGGGCGTTGATCACCGCCGACTTCGCGCTCGAGCTCGGGCGGGAGGTGTTCGCCGTCCCGGGCGAGATCACTTCGAGCCTCTCCGCAGGAACCAACGACCTCATCCGCCAGGGAGCGACGCCGCTCCTCTCCGCGGACGACGTGCTCGGAGTTCTCGGGCTCGAGCGGCCGCCGCCGCGTCCGCCGGCTGACCTCTCGCGCGACGCTCGCGCGCTCCTCGGGCCGCTTTCCGAGCTGTCCCGCTCGCTCGACGAGCTGACCCGGGCGACGGGACTCGACAGCGCCAGGATCGCGGCCGCGCTGACCGAGCTCGAGCTCGGCGGCCTCGTCGCCGTCGCCGACGGCGTGTACCGACCGACCACGGGAGGGCGGAGCCTGAGCTAGGTCGAGAACAATTCAGGCTGCTCGCAGGCGCGAGCGTGCAGCTCGTCGTCGATGTTGCGCCCCGTTACTACGAGGACGACCACCCCGTCGACGTCCTCGAGCTGGGGGAGCGCGGCGAGTGCCGCCGCAGCCGCGCCCTCGGCGCGGATGCCGGCGCGCGCGTACGCGGCCACGGCCTCGGCCATCGCCCGCTCGGAGACCGTGAGCATCCGGCTGGCTACCTCGCCGAGGACCTCGACGGCGAGCGGGATCGCGACGCGGACGGCCAGGCCGTCGGCGAACGTCGCGCTGCGGTCGCTCGCGACGACCCGGCCGGCCTGCCACGACTCGGCCATCACGGGTGCCTCCTTGGCGGCGACGCCGATGCGCAGAGTCGCGGCAGCGCGGGCACACGTCCGCAGGCCGATGCCGCCGAGGAGGGCTCCGTTGCCGACGGGGACGATCACCGCTGCCGGCGGTTCCCCGAGCTCGTCGAGGATCTCGTCGGCGATCGCGCCGTAGCCCTCGTACTGCGCCGGCTCGGCGCCGTCCTCGAAGAACGGGAGCCGGTGCTCGGCCGCGTCCGCGCGCGCCCGCTCTTTCGCCTCGTCGAGGTCGGCGCCGACGAGCCGGACCTCCGCGTCGAGCTGCTCGACGAGCGCGAGCTTGGTCCGCGTCGCGCCCTCGGGGGCGTAGACCAGGGCCCGGAGACCAAGGCGCCGGGCAGCCCACGCCGTGGCCGCGCCGTGGTTGCCCGTGGACGCCGTGACGACCGCATCGGCCCCGGCGCGCCGGTAGGCGGCGAGCACGGGCAGGGCACCGCGCCACTTGAAGGCGCCGAGCTCGTGGACGTCCTCGCGCTTCAGAAAGAGCGGGCGCCCGGCGGCCAGCGACTCGGGCGCGGGCTCGAGCGGGGTCGGCGTGGTCGGGTGCGGGGTCGGGCCGCGGCTCACGGAAGCAGGCGGGTCGGGTTCGCGGAGGAGACGGTCTCGAGGAGAGGTTCGCCGAGGCTCGCGAGCGCCTGCAAGGTCGGTCGGGAGTCGACGACGGGGACGTCGCTGCCGTAGACGAGCCGGTGGGCGCCGCACACTTGCACGCAGTGCTCCAGTGCATGAGCGCCGTACGTCGCGGTGTCGAGGTGGACGCCCTCCGGCAGCTGTGTCGCTCCGCTTCTCCCTTGCGCGCGGAGGCGCTCCAGCTGGATCGGCGCTCCGCCGGCGAGGATTCCGAACACGACTCGGGGGTCACCGTCGCCCGCCCGGGCGGCTGCGAGCCTGTGGAAGAAGGCCGCCTGCATCTGGGCTGTGTAGTCGACGACCGAGCACCACCACGGCGGCGCGCCCGCGGGAGGCGGCCCCGGCGGCCCCGGGTGCACGAAGAGGATCTGACCCGCGCGGGCGAGCTCGCCCTCGAGCTCGCCCAGCCCCGCGACGAGCGTTCCCGCCGAGACGCAGGCGCCGGCGAAGCCGGGCAGGCACTCTCCCGCCGCGAACGCGCGCAGCCTCCCGTCCGCGGCTCGGACGGTCTCGCGGATGCCCGCGTGGTACGCATCGCGGAGCTCGGGGTGTGCCTCCGTCTCGAGCGTGGGCGGGAGCGAGACGACGGCGACATCGATCCGGTCCCGGTCGAGCACCGCGAGCCGCTCGCCGAGGTCGTGCAGCCGCGCGTCGAAGGGGAACGACCCTTCGCGAAGCTCGAGCATGCTGCCGGAGAGGCGCGGCGGCTCGCGCCTGGCGCGCAGGACCTCGAGAACCGGCGGCGGCAGGAAGTGCTGGTGGACGTCGAAGCGAAGCACGGTCAGTCGACGGCGTAGCGGGCAACCGCATCGTCGTCGAGCTCGAAGCCGAGACCCGGCCGCTCGGGGACGGCGAGCTCTCCGCCGTCGGGGCGGACAGGCTCGGCCAGCATGAAGTCGCGTCGCTCGGGCGTCCAGCCGGGCGGGTCGTAGGGCATCTCCAGGAAGGGTCCGCCGCCGACGCCCGCGGCCAGGTGCAGGTTGGCGAGCAGCCCGATGCCGTTCGTCCACGTGTGCGGCGTGAACCAGAGCCCACGGGCGAGGACGCGCGCGGCGAGCTCCTGTGCGCGGAGCATCCCGACCGCGAGCACGCCGTCGGGCTGGTAGACGTCGAGCGCGTCGGTGACGAGGTACCGCTCGAGATCGGCCGGCGTCCGCGCCAGCTCGCCGCCGGCGAGGCGCACGCCGGCTTCGGCGCGCAGCCGGGCGAGGCCGGAGACGTCGTCGCCGGCAAGCGGCTCCTCCAGCCAGAGAACGTCGAGCTCAGCGAGCCGCGCCGCCACCGCGCGGACCGCGTCGAAGCCGAGCAGCGGGGCTACGTCTCCGGGCATCCGCCAGCCCTGGTTGAGGTCGACCATGATCGCCATCCGTTCTCCCACGGCCTCCCGCACGGCCGCGACGGCGGCGAGACCCTCGTCGAGCCGTTCCTTCTCTACCCGCAGCTTCACCGCTCCGAAGCCCTCCTCGAGGAGGCCCAGCGCCGACTCGGCGCGTGCCCCAGGCTCGCGCAGGTCCCCCGTCGAGGCGTAGGCCGGGAGACGGTTCTTCGCCCCGCCGAGGAGCTGTGCCGCCGGCACCCCTTCCGCCTTCCCGGCGAGGTCCCAGAGCGCCGCCTCGAGCGGCCAGTAGCGCGCGGCGTGGAACGCGATCGTCTCGAGCACCCGCGCGTGCCGTTCGACGTCCACCGCCTCCCGGCCCACGAACAGGTGCGCGTAGCGCTCGAAGCCGTCCATCGTGTCCCCGGAGCCGATGCCCGTCAGGCCTTCGTCCGTCTCCACGTAGACGAGCGTCGCCTCGAGCGCGCGGCGCGGCTCCGGATCCCACGCGGCGAGGAACGGCGGGTCGAGCGGGAAAGAGAGCCGCCGCAGGCGGATGTCCCTGATCCTCACGCGCGGCGGAAGAAGGGGTTCTCGGGCTCCGAGCGGACGGCGAGCAGCTCCTCGATTGGCGGCCGGCCCTCGACCGACGCCGAAAGGGCGGCGAGCGTGGCGGCGGAGTTGGCGCGGTAGACGGCCTCCTCGTCAGCCGCCTCCCAGTCGACCCAGACGGCGGCGATCAGGAGCAGGTCGTCCACCTCCGCCGCCGGAACGGAGCCGTCCGCGACCGCGTCGAGCACGCCCCGGGCCACGCCGGCCTGCGCGGCACCCCACGTCAGCACCTCATGGCGGTCGCCGCGGAGGTCGGCCTTGTTGACGAAGAGCGTCGGCGGCTTGACCGGCAGGTTGGGGCGGACGACGACGACGAAGGGGACGTGGCCCTGGCGCGGCGTCGCGAGCGCTGTCGCCCACGCCGTCTCGACCGGCCCGCCCTTGCGGCCGAGCACCGTGTTCACGTGCGCCGCGTCGGAGCCGCCGCCCGAGAAGCCCTCGCCGACCAGCGTCCGCTCGGCGAACGTCAGAAGCGGATCACCGCCCGCGCGACCTCGCCGGCGTTCATGGCCGCGAACGCCTCGTTGACCTGCTCGAGCGGGTACGTCCTCGAGACGAGGGCGTCCAGGTCGAGCCGTCCCTCCATGTAGAGGTCGACGACGAGCGGCATGTCGACGTGCGGACGACACGACCCGTAGAAGCTCCCCGTGACGACCTTCTCCTCCCGTACGAGCGCCGGAGCGGGCAGGTCGGCCGTCGCTCCTTCGGGCGGGAGGCCCACCGCGACGACCATGCCGCCGCGCCGCACCGCGTCGTACGCCTGCGCGACGACCCCCGGAGCGCCCGCGGTGTCGAACGCGTAGTCGGCGCCCCGGCCGCCGGTCAGCTCGCGCGCGACCGCGCCGACGTCCTCCCGGGTGGGATCGGCGGCGTGCGTGGCCCCCAGCCGGAGCGCGGTCTCGCGCTTGAAGGCGACCGGGTCGGCGGCCACGATCGTCCGCGCCCCGGCCAGCCTGCATCCCAGGATCGCGGAGAGCCCGACGCCGCCCGTGCCGAAGACGACGGCGGCGCTGCCGGGCGCGACCCGCGCGCGCAGCACGGCGGCGCCGAGGCCGGTCATCACGGCGCACCCGACGAGCGCGGCGACCTCGAGCGGCGCATCGCGCCGGATCGGGACGCAGCAGCCGGCCGGGACGACGCAGCGCTCCGCGAACGCAGACAGGTAGGAGTAGTGGTAGAGCGGCCGGCCGTTCTGCGAGAGCGCGAGGCTCCCACCCGGAAGCGTCCCCGCGAACATGTCCGCCATCGCCACGTCGCAGAGCACGCCCCTGCCCTGGACGCAGTAGAAGCACCTGCCGCAGGAGGGGAGCCAGGAGAGGATGACGTGGTCGCCTTCCGCCACGTCGGTCACGCCGGCCCCGACTGCCTCGATCACTCCCGCGCCCTCGTGGCCGAGCACCGCGGGGAGCGGGTTCGACGTCGCGCCCGTGACGACGTTCCAGTCGCTGTGGCAGACGCCGCTTGCCGCCAGGCGCACCGTGACCTCGCCCGGGCCCGGCGCCGCGAGCTCGACGTCCTCCACGGTCAGAGGCCCACCCGTCTCGCGGAGGACGGCGGCGCGCATGCGGCGATTCTACGGCCGCGACGGTTCGCGAACCGGCCTCTGGAGACGTGTCGCGCAGGCACGTGTCGGGGTCAGGCCCCGTCGTACCCCGAAAGGACCTGTCGCTCGACGAGGGTTTGGAGCCCGAGCGCCTTCGGCGAGCGGCTCGGCCGCCTGCGGCGGCCAAGGGCGTCCCCCGGCGTCGCAATCGTCTCCTCCGGCCACTGTCGGGGTCAGACCCCGACGTGGCCTCTCGGGGCGGTACGCTCGCGCGCATGCAGATGCAGGCGGCGGTGCTCTGGAAGCCGGGAGCTCCCGTCGACGTCCGCGAAGTGGAGCTGGCGCCGCCGCGGGCCGGGGAGGCGCTGGTGAAGATCGCCGCCTGCGGGGTCTGCGCGAGCGACCTGCACGTCGTGGACGGCGACCTGCCGGAGCCGCTGCCCATCGTGCTCGGGCACGAGGCCTCGGGCGTGGTCGCGGAGATCGGGCCGGGCGTCGAGCGGCTCCGGCCCGGCGACCACGTCGTCCTCGCCCTCGTGCCCTCCTGCGGCGAGTGCGCGAGCTGCCGGGCGGGGCGGAGGAACTTCTGCGAGCTCGGCGCGGCCATGGCCTCGACCGGCACGCTCGCGGACGGCACCGCGCGGCTCTCGGCCGACGGAGTGCAGCTCCACCACTTCAACTCGGTCTCCTCGTTCGCCGAGTACGCAGTCGTCCCCGACTCCGTCGCCGTGCCGATCCGCAAGGACGTCTCCCTCGAGACGGCCGCGCTCGTCGGCTGTGCCGTGCTCACGGGCTACGGGGGCGTCATCCGCACGGCGCAGGTCGAAGAGGGGGCGACCGTCGCCGTCTGGGGCTGCGGCGGCGTGGGCCTCAACGTCGTGCAGGCCGCGCGGCTGGCGGGCGCCGGGGCGATCGTCGCCGTCGACACGAGGCCGGAGAAGCTCGCGCTCGCGGAGCGCCTCGGCGCGACAGCGAGCATCCAGGTCACGGCGGGGGCCGACACGGTCGCCGCCGTGCGCGCGCTCGGGGGCGGGGACGGCGTCGACTACGCATTCGAGGCGGTCGGCCGCGAGGAGACGATCCGCTCCGCCTGGGAGTCGCTGCGCCCCGGCGGCACCGCCGTCGTCCTCGGCCTGCCGCCCAAGGGCTCGACCCTGACCGTGGACACGTGGGGCTTCATCAACGAGAAGACGCTCAAGGGCTCCTTCCTCGGCTCGGCCGACATCGACGCCGACGTGCCGAGGATCGTCGACCTCTACCACGCCGGGGCGCTTCGCCTCGACGAGCTCGTCAGCAGACGCCTCCCGCTCGCCGGGCTGCCCGAGGCGTTCGAGCGGCTGCGGCGCGGCGAGGTCCTCCGTCAGCTCGTCGTCTTCCCCTGAGCCGGCTGGGCCTGGAGGCGGCGGAGGTCATCGAGAGGGATGTGGCAGCGCAGGAAGCGGCCGGGCGCCACCTCCGCGAGCGGCGGCTCTTCCAGCTCGCAGATCTCGCCGAGCTTGCGCGGGCAGCGCGGATGGAAGACGCACCCGGAAGGAGGCTCGGAGTGGCCCGGAATCTCGCCGGCGAGGCGGATGCGCGGCCGCTCCTCACCCTCGAGCGTCGGCACGGCAGAGAGCAGCGCCTCGGTGTACGGATGGTGCGGCGGCTCGAACACCGCCTCCGCGGGACCCAGCTCCAGCAGGCGGCCGAGGTAGAGGACCGCGATGCGGTCCGCGAGGTAGCGCACGACGCCGAGATCGTGCGAGATGAAGAGGTAGGTCACCCCCCGGTCACGCTGCAGGTCGGCGAGGAGGTTGAGGATCGCGGCCTGGACCGAGACGTCGAGCGCCGAGGTCGGCTCGTCGCACACGACCACGCGCGGCTCGCCCGCGAATGCGCGTGCGATGGCGACCCGCTGCTTGAGGCCGCCCGAGAGCTGCCCCGGCCGCGAGTGGAGGAGGCCGGCGTCCAGGCGCACGGCGTCCGCGAGCGCCCGGAGGCGCGTGTCGCGCTCGGCGCCCCTCGTCCCCAGGAGCTTCGTGAGGGCGCGCCCGATGATGCGCCGCACCGTGAAGCGCCTGTTCAACGCCGAGTCGGGGTTCTGGAAGACGATCTGGAGGGCCCGCACCTCCTCCGGGTCGCGTTTCGCGATCCGGTCGGCGAGGGGGCGGCCGTCGAGCTCGACCACGGAGCCCTCGTCGGGCGGCGTCAGCCCGAGAAGCACGCG
>DASTBX010000030.1:0-6539 GCA_035711645.1 Gaiellaceae bacterium | reverse complement strand
CAGGAAGAGGAGCGGAACCCACTTGACCGAGATCGCGAGCGCCCAGGAGACGCCGGCGAGCGCCCGCCGCCCGCAGGCCGCCAGGGCGAGCGCCGCGAGGACGAACGCCATCATCCAGGCGTCGTTGTGCCCCCCTCCGGCGAAGTGGAGGGCGAGCAGGGGGTTCCAGCCGACGAACGCGGCGGCGAAGGCGGGTCGTGGCGAGAGCCGCGCCGCGAGGAGCACGAGCGCGACCATGGCCAGGGCCGCGAGCCCCTTGTAGAGCCAGGCCGCCGCCTCCTCGGACTCACCGACCGCCACGGCGTGGGCCTCCGAGGCGAGCGTGAACCCCGGGCCGTACACGGAGGTCGTGTCGTACCAGTACGAGCCCATGAGCGGGAACGCGGGATCGTCCGGATAGTCGCTGGGCACGTCCTCGTACGGGTTGCCGCCGTGCACGGTCGAGATGCGGGCGTAGTCCCAGTACGTGTAGAGGTCCGTGGAGAGGAGCACGGGAGCGCCGAGGGGGAGGAGCTGGACGGCGCAGGCGAGCGCCACGACTGCGCGCCGCCGCGCCGGTGCGCCGCTACGGCCGAGGAGGAGGAGTCCGGCGAGGTAGGCGGCGAAGGCGGCCGCCGCCGCGCCCAGGTAGAGCCACGCCCAGGTGGAGTCGCCTTCTCCGTGCTCGGGGACGAGCGGCGAGGCTTCCGGGAAGGCGAAGGCGACCGCCGCGCCGACGAGGACGAGGACGAGCCCGCCGCAGACGAGGGCCGGCGCGCCCCGGTCCGGCTTCACTCAGGTGCCGGTCGTCGTGGGCGGAGGCGCCGTGGTCGTGGGCGGGGGCGCGGTCGTCGCCGGCGGCGGCTCCGTGGTGGCCGGCTGCTCCTCTTCGCGCTCCCTGTCGTCCCGGTCCTCCCGCTCCTCCTCCGGCTCTTCCTCCCGCTCCGGCGCGCCGTGGAAGGCGTACTGGCCGTCGAAGGGCGACCAGACCGCCGGATTGCGAGGGAACGGCCAGCTGAGGTGGGAGGCGCCGGCGTAGGCCCGTGACATGAAGAGCCGCCAGATCGTCGCCGGGAAGGTGCCGCCCGCTACCTGGATCCCGTGCACGCTGTTCATCTCGATCTGCGCGTTGGGATACCCGACCCAGACGACCGTCGAGGCGCGCGGCGTGTAGGCGGCGAACCAGGCGTCGGCGTGGTTGTCGGTGGTGCCGGTCTTGCCGGCGATCGAGGGATCACCGTAGTCGGCGCCGGTGCCGGTGCCGCCGTCGACGTTCTGCTGGAGGATCTTCGTCACCTCGTAGGCGACGCCGTCCGGCATGACGCGCTTGCGCTTCGCGATCCCCCAGCCGCCCCCGCGGTCGACCTTCCCGTTCGGCAGCACGACCTTGCGGATGGCCATCGGCTCCGAGTAGACGCCGCCCGCCGCGAGCGTCGCGTAGGCCGAGGCCATCTCGAGCACGGAGACCGAGTTCGAGCCGAGGCCGACAGACGCGACCGGCTGCAGCTTCGTCTTGATGCCCATCTGGCGCGCGACCTTGACCACGTTCTCCGGCCCCACGTCGAGCGTCAGGCGCGCGTAGACGGTGTTGTCCGAGCTCAACGTCGCCTGCGCGACCGACACCGGCCCCAGGTAGGAATGGCTGTAGGTCGTGACGTCCCACGGCTCGGAGTTCGGGTCCGGTTGCCAGTGGAAGGGCGCCGAGAGGTACTGCGTGGAGGTCGGGTTGATGCCCTGGCGGATCGCCTCGACGAGCACGAACGTCTTGAACGACGAGCCCGACTGGCGACGCCCCTGGGCGGCGAGGTTGAACTGGATCCGCTTCTTGCCGGGGACGACCGCTGTCATCGCCCGGATGGCGCCGTTCTTCGGGTTGATGGAGACGATCGCCGAGGCCGGGTCCCCGTTCTCGGTCAGCGTCTCCTCGATCGCCCTGACCGCGAGCTTCTGGTAGCGCGGGTTGATCGTCGTGTAGACGCGGAGGCCGCCCCCGCGAACCGTCGAGGCTCCGTACTTCTCGATCAGCTGCTCGCGCACGAAGCTGAAGAAGTACGGCTCACGAATCTTCGTGTAGAGCTGGCCGGGCTTCAGCCCGAGCGGTCTGCGGATGGCGCGCGCGTGCTGCAGCTCGTCGATGTAGCCGGAGTCGAGCATCGCCGTGAGGACCTCGTTGCGCCTGCGGACCGCCTCGTCAGGGCGACGGAACGGGTCGTAGATCGAGGGGGCCTGGGGGAGGCCCGCGATGAGCGCGGCCTGGATGAGGTTGAGGTCGCCGGCGTGCCTCGAGAAGTAGGTCTGCGCGGCTGCTTCCGCGCCGTAGGCGTGGCTCCCGAAGTAGACCTGGTTCAGGTAGGTCTCGAGGATCCGCTCCTTGCGCCAGCGCTTCTGCTCACCGCCGATGGCCCCGGCGGGGCCGGCGCCCCAGAGGTTCGGCAGGCCCTCCTCCTCGAGCTTCAGCGCCAGGCACGCCTCCTTCGTCTTGCGCTCCCACGACACCTCGTTGCCGATGTAGAGGTTGCGGACGAGCTGCTGCGTCAGCGTGGAGCCGCCCTGGACGATCTCGCCGCTCTCGAGATTCTTGACGGCGGCGCGCACGATTCCCTCGTAGTCGAGCCCGTCGTGGGAGTAGAAGCGCCGGTCCTCGATCGCCACGGTTGCCTCGGCGAGCACAGTCGACATCTGGTCGAGGGCGACGGGCTGGCGGTTCTTCTCCGCCGGGATGGCGCCGAGCACGGAGCCGTCGGCGGCGTACACGAACGAGTTCTGCCCGATCGAGACGGGGCGCAGCGAGGCGAGCGAGCAGCTCTCGCGAAACGCCTGCGCGCCGGTGAACGCCGCCGCCACGAGCACGGCGATGAGAGCGAGGACGACGGCGAGCAGGGTGACGAGTGCAAAGCGGCGCGACTGCGTCCTGTCACGACGGCGGCGCTCGCGGCGGCGGCGGCGATTGCGGTTGTTCGCCGCCATGCCGTTGCCGTTGCGATGCCCGTTCTTGCCGTTGCCGGTGCCGTTGCGGCCGCGGCCGTTCCCGGCCGGGGTCATCCGTAGACGCCCTCCGCCTTCAGCCGCCCGACGACCGCGTGCCTGAGCGCCGATGTGACCTCGCTCGCCTGCTGGGCCGTGCGGGTCCACACCTCGACGGTCGCGACGGCACCGGTTGCTTCGAGCTGGGTCACGTGGACGGTCGGTTCCTTTTCGGTCATCGTCTCGGGCAGACGCCGCGCCTCGTCGAGGAGCAGCTCGAGCACCCGGTCGAGATCGGCGGCGAGCGGCACGGAGACTCTCACGGCCGCCAGGTGCTCCGCCCCGGCGATGGTCGCGTTCCTGATGGTATCGGAGGCCAGCTTCGCGTTCGGAACGTAGTACCGCGCCCCGTCGGCCGCGCCGATGAGCGTGTAGGTGAGCCCGATCTCGAGGACGGTGCCCGAGGCGCCGGCCACCGAAACGCTGTCCCCGAGCCGGAGCGGCTGGGTGAACGCGATCAGGATCCCGGCGACGAAGTTCGAGAGGGTCGACTGCGCGGCGAGGCCGACGACGAGCGCGATCACCGCGGACGACGCGAGAATGCTGCCCGCCACGGCCCGCACCTCGGGGACGACGAGGAGGGCGCTCAACACGCCAACTCCGATGATGACGGCGAGGGCGCTCCGGCGAACGACGCGGTAGATCGTGAGCGTCTCGGGCCGGAGCCTGAAGCGGCGGGCAATCGTGCGGTCGACGAGGCGCGCGACGACGACCGTCACGAGCAGGACGACGCCCGCGACGACGAGCCGCTGGATCCACTCCTCCATCAGAGGGAAGTTCTCAGAAGGGCAGGCGCTTCCTGCCCGCGTAGCCCGCCTCGAGCCCGTGCCAGTGGGCGACCTCGGCCTCGCCGAGCTCCCAGCAGAGGAGCACCGTCTCCCCGCTCTCCGGGTGCCGCGCCGGGAAGTCGAGGAGCCCGCGGTCCGGATCCTTGAGCTGCACGCCCTCGGCGTGGATCTCCTCCACGAAACCGGCGGCGCGGGCGGCCGTGCTGGCGGCCCGCTCGCGCAGCGCGCCGACGCGACGGTGGTCGATGCGGCCGCCGTTCCCCGCGATCGCCGTCTCGGCTGCCCGCAGCTCCTCGGCAAGGCGGGCGATCACGCGCCGCTCCTCCGCGAGCCGCTCGGCGAGCGGCCGGAGACGCGCCAGGGCTTCGTTCGCCTCGTCCGGCGTGAAGAGCCGCATTTGGACATAGTGACGGCCGTCGTGAGCCCTCGCCCGCTCCTCGCCGCCCTCGTCGTGCTGCTCGCGGCCGCCGGATGCGGGGAGCGGGACGAGCCGCTCGGCGAGCTGGAGCAGCGCTACCCGGTCACCGTCCAGGGGGCGGCCGACCGTCCGGCCGTCGCCACGGAGCAGCCGCAACGCGTGGTGGCGCTCGACGCCGGCGCCGCGGAGCTCGTCCTGGCACTCGGTGCGCGCGACCGCCTGGTCGGCGTGCCGGCGGGCATGCGGCGCGGGGACGGCCCGGGCGAGGCGCCCCCCGACGCGCAGGAGACGACGGGCGGCGCGCTCCAGGTCCGCACGGACGTGATCCGGCGGCTCGAGCCGGATCTGATCGTCGCGTCGGCCACGACCGATCTCCTCGACCGCGCGCGCATCCAGCGCCAAACCGGCGCCGTCCTCTACGTGCAGCCCGGCTCGTCCGTCGACGACGTCCTCAGGGCGACGCTCGAGATCGGCACGCTGCTCGGCGAGCCGGTCGAGGCCCGCCGGCTGGCCGCCGACATCCGCGCCCGCGTGGCCGCGGCCGAGGAGCGGATCGCCGGCGAGCCCGCCGTGACCGCGTTCGTCGACACGGGCTTCTTCATCACCGTTCCACGCAGGTCCCTCCTCGGCGACCTCCTCGTCCGGGCAGGCGGGGAGAGCGTGGCGGGGCCGACCCCCGGCCCGGAGCCGTTTCCGCCCCCGCGGCTGCGGGCGCTCGCCCCGGACGTCTACCTCGCCACCTCCGACAGCGGCGTGACGCTCGCCTCGCTGCGGTCCGATCCTCGTGTCGCCGACCTGCGCGCCGTCCGGCGAGAGCGCTTCGCGATCCTGCCTTCGGCGCTCGTCAATCGCGCCGGGCCCCGGATCGGGCAGGCGCTCGAGCGCGTCGCCGAGGCCCTCCATCCCGATGCCTTCCGCTAGCGACCTGGACGCCGTCACCGTCGACGCCATGGGGACGCTCGTCGACCTCGACGCGCCCGCGGACCGCCTCCGGGCGGAGCTCGCCGCGGCGGGAGTCGAGCGGCCGCGTGACGAGGTGGCCGCCGCCTTCCTCGCCGAGGTCGAGTACTACCTGCCGCGAACGCTGGAGGGCCGCGACGAGGCGTCCCTCGCCGACCTGCGCCGCCGCTGCACCGAGGTCTTCCTCGAGCACGCGCGGGCGGACCTCGATCCGGAGGCGTTCGCCCCCCGCTTCGTGGCCGGGATCGTGTTCCGTCCGCTGGACGGGGCGGCGGCCGCCCTGCGCCGGCTCCGCCGCGCCGGGCTCGCGCTCGCCTGCGTCTCGAACTGGGACGCCTCGCTCGGGCCGCAGCTCGAGCGCGCCGGGCTCGGCGGCCTCTTCGACCACGTGGTCAGCTCGGCCGAGGCGGGCGCGGCTAAGCCCGACCCCGCCGTCTTCGTCACGGCGCTCGGCCGCCTCGGCGTCCCGGCCGCGCGCAGCCTCCACGTCGGGGACGGCGAAGGCGACCGCGACGGCGCTGCGGCGGCCGGGCTCGCCTTCGAGCCGGTGCCGCTCGCTACGCTCCCCGAGCGGCTGGGACTGGGGTCTGTCCGGAAGGTGGCCACGGTGGACGACACGCGACACGTGGGGCAAGGCAAGGACGCAGGGGGCGCGGATACGTGAAGACGTATCTGTGCGACCGAGGACGCCGCCTTGCGCCGCGTGACGTGCGTCAGGCGCCCTGGTTCACCTTCCGGGCAGGCCCCCGGAGCCGCCGGTCATGAGCGAGCGCAGGCGAGGCATCTCCACACGCGCGATCCACTCGCCCCCGCCGAGGACCGGCCCGGGCGAGCCGCTCGTCGGGCCGATCGTCGCATCGACCACCTTCTCCTTCGAGCACGTCGCAGACCTGGGGCGGGTGATCGCCGAGGAGGAGTACGGCTTCACCTACGCGCGCCTGCGCAACCCGACGGTCGAGGAGCTGAACGGAGTCGTCGCCGAGCTCGAGAGTGCCGAGGCCGCCCAGGCCTTCAGCTCGGGCATGGCGGCGATCAGCGCGGCGCTGCACGGCACCCTCGGAGCGGGCGACACGCTCCTCCTCCCGCAGCAGCTCTACGGGACGACGTACGGGCTCGCCGAGTCGCAGCTCCGGCCCCACGGCGTCGACGTCGCCTACCTCGACGTCACCGACCCGGCCGCGTGGGAGCGCCCCGCCCGCGTCCGCTACGTCGAGACGATGGCGAACCCGGGCTTCCCGCTCGCCGACCTCGCGGCCATCGCGGCGACGAAGGGCGACGGGCTGCTGATCGTGGACAACACGTTCGCGTCGCCCGCGCTCTGCCGACCCCTGGAGCTCGGCGCCGACCTCGTCGTCGAGTCGGCGACGAAG
>DASTBX010000029.1:0-30084 GCA_035711645.1 Gaiellaceae bacterium | reverse complement strand
CCCGCCGTCGGCCTCGGCGAGCTCAGCGAGCGTCGCGGGAAGGCGCCGGGCCGCCTCCTCGGGTGCCAGCTCGAGCAGCACCTCGACCTCCCAGTGCCAGGGCACGCTCGCGAGCGAGCGGCTCACGTGGGCGACGGCGTCGAACCCCTCGGGCCGCGGGACGGCGGCGCCCTCGGCGAGCGAGATGCGGCGCATCCGGTCGACCCGGAAGGTGCGCGCAGCGTCGCGGCCGTGGTCGTGCGCGGCGAGGTACCAGCGGCCCGAGTGGACGACGAGCCCGTGCGGGCTGAGCTCGCGGCTCGTCTCCTCCCCCGCGTGGGAGCGGTAGGCGGCGCGCACGCGCCGCCGCCGCCGGATCGCGTCGGCGAGGAGGAGCACGTCCTCGCCGGGAACGGGGGCGCCCTGCTCCGCCGGCTTCGTGAACCCGAGCGTCGCCTCCAGCGCCTCCACCCGCCGGCGAAGCGCGTCGGGCAGGACGCGGTGGAGCTTGACGAGCGCGCCGTCGGCCGCGTCGCTGCCCGCGTCGAGCCCGAGGCGCCGCACGGCCGAGAGCCCGAGGACGAGCGCCACGGCCTCGTCGTCGTTCACCATCAGCGGCGGCAGCCGGTAGCCCGGGCGCATACGGTAGCCGCCCCCGACGCCGCGCTCGCCCTCGACGGGGATGCCGAGCTCCTGGAGCGTGGCGACGTAGCGCCGCACCGTCCGCCGGTCGACCCCGAGCCGGTCGGCGATCTCCCTGCCGGTGACGAGCGGCCGGTTCTGGAGCAGCTCGAGGAGCTCGAGGAGGCGCGAGGTGGCCGCCGGCACGCCTGCAGTCAAGCAGAGATTGCGGGCAGGAAGCGCCCTATTCGGTCGCTAGCGTCGACGGCGACACGAATGCCGAGCGACGGAGGTAGCGATGGGCACCGCGTTGACCGCAGAGAGCACGGCCCGGGACTTCGACTTCTGGATCGGGAGCTGGCACGTCCACAACCGGTGGCTGCGCGAGCGGCTGGTCGGATCGGACGAGTGGGAGGAGTTCGAGGCGACGAGCGTCGCGCGCCTGCTCCTCGACGGCCTGGGCAACGAGGACGAGTTCCGCACCGACCACGACGGCGGCTTCATCGGCATGTCCTTCCGCTTCTTCGACCCGACCACCAAGCGGTGGGCGATCTACTGGGCCGACAGCCGGCGCCCGGGCGTGCTCGACCCGCCGGTCTTCGGAGCGTTCTCGGGCGACGTCGGCGTCTTCAAGGGGAAGGACACGTTCGCCGGGCGGCCGATCCACGTGCGCTTCGTCTGGTCGGGCGTCACCACGCCGACACCGCGCTGGGAGCAGGCTTTCTCGGACGACAACGCGGCGACCTGGGAGACGAACTGGGTGATGGAGTTCACGCCGGCCGGGTAAGAGCGCGAGGCTAGGGGCGGGCCGCCGCCGCTGCCCTCCGGCCGGCCGTCCGGCGTAGGAGCGTGCGCACGCCGCGTCGCTCGCGCGCGAGCTCGGCCGTCGCCCGGCGCGCGGTCTCCCCGAGCTGCTGGCAGCCGTACTCGGGGATGAGCTCGCGCCGGCGGTTCCACACCCACAGGAAGCGGTCCGGGTCGGTCACCTCCGGGCAGACCTCGTCGAGCTTCTCGGCGTGGATCGCCTCGATCGTCGGCTCGTAGACGGTCGAGTACCAGTCGGCGGCGATCTCGGCGCGCGGAAGCGCGCGCTGCGCCGCGAGCATGAGGTGGTAGCCGTGCAGCTGCACCGTCTCGAGCAGCTCGACGTAGCCGACCGGCCGGCTGAACCGCATGCGCACCTCCGGCCTGGCATCGGCGAGGCCGCTTTCGGCCATGAAGGTGCGCTCCTGCTCCGCGTGGATCAGCTCGACGACGTCGGCGTCGGCGGGCAGGTGCCAGCGGGCCCGCAGCTCGGTCACCTCGGCGTCGATCGTCTCCATGCGCTGGCGGCGCGCGATCGCGACGCGGTGGTGTCCGTCGATCACGAAGTACGCTTCGCCGAGCTGGTAGACGACGATGGGCGGAAAGCCCGTCTCGGCGAACGCCCGCTCCACCCGATGCCAGCGCTCGCGGACGCCGGCCCGCCGCGGGAGGAAGTCGCGGTCGAAGTCGCTGCCGCGGCTGTCGGTGCCGACGATCTGCCTCACCGGGATGGGTCGGATGCCCACGTACCGGCGCGCGAACGGGCGGAGCCGCTCGACCGCCTGGTCGAGCGGAAGGAGGTCGCGCGGCCCCTCCTGGCGAAGGATGCGCGCGAGGCGCGCGTAGGCGGTCTGCCGGCGGGCTCGGTCGAAGGTCGTGCTCGTCATCTCTTGCTCAAACGCGGCCCTCGGCGGGACGATTCCACGCGCCTTCAGCCCGGCTGCTCCGGCGCGCCGCCCACCTGGGCGAGGCGGCGGCGGAGGAACGAGCGCTCGACGTCCTCGTCGGCGAGCTCGAGCGCGAGCCGGTAGGACTCGGCGGCCTCGTCGAGCCGTCCGAGCCGGCGCAACAGGTCGGCGCGGGCAGAGTGGAAAAGGTGGTACGAGCCGAGCTGGGCCGCCAGCGGCTCGACGAGCTCGAGGCCGCGCTCCGGTCCATCCGCCATCGCCACGGCCACCGCCCGGTTCAGGTCGACGACCGGCGAAGGCGCCAGCTCCGAGAGACGGCCGTAGAGCGTCGCGATCTGCCGCCAGTCCGTCTCCTCCTCCGCGTGCAGCGCCGCCACCGCCGCCTGGAGCGCGTACGGGCCCGCCGGGCGCAGCGCCAGGGCCCGGCCGAGCACCCGCCGGCCCTCCTCGATCCGCTCGCGGTTCCAGAGCCCGCGGTCCTGGTCCTCGAGGAGGACGAGCGCCCCCTCGGCGTCGACCCGAGCGTGCCGGCGGGCGTCCTGGAAGAGCATCAGCGCGAGCAGTCCGAGCGTCTCGGCGTCGTCGGGCATGAGGACGGCGAGCAGCTTCCCGAGGCGGATCGCCTCCTCGAGGAGCTCGTCCCGCGGCGGCGGCCCGTAGCCCTCGTTGAAGACGAGGTAGAGGACGCCGTGGACGGCGCGCAGACGGTCGGGAAGCGCGTGGTCGGGCGGCACGCGGATCGGGATCCCGGCGGCCCTGATCTTCCGTTTCGCCCGCACCAGCCGCTGCGCCAGGGTCGCGTCCGGGACGAGGAACGCCCGGGCGATCTCTTCCGTCTCGAGCCCGCCCACCATGCGGAGGGTCAGCGCGACCTGGGCGTCGAGCGCCAGCGCGGGGTGGCAGCAGGCGAAGACGAGGGAAAGGCGTTCGTCCGGAATCGAGTGCTCGTCCATCTCGGTCTCCTGCGCCTCGATCGCCTGCAGCCCCGCCAGGAGCTCGCGCTTGCGGGCGAGGGTGCGGTCGCGACGGATCCGCTCGATCGCGCGGTTGCGCGCGGTGGCGACGATCCAGGCACCGGGCTTCTCCGGGAGCCCGTCCCGTCGCCACCGCTCCACCGCGATCGCGAACGCGTCCTGCACGGCCTCCTCCGCGAGGTCGAGGTCCCCGAGAGCGCGCGCCAGGATGGCGAGCGACCGGCCGAACTCCTCGCGATAGACGGCCGCTAGCGGGTCTATGCGGCCTCCTCCTCGCGCATCACGACGGGCCGCACCTCGATCGTCCCGTGGCGGGCGGACGGGATCCGCGCCGCCCACTCGATCGCGTCGTCGAGTGACTCCGCCTCGATGACGTAGTAGCCGCCGAGCTGCTCCTTCGTCTCGGCGAAGGGGCCGTCGGTGACGAACGTCTGGCCGTCCCTGACGCGCACGGAGGTCGCGGTCGCCACGGGCTCGAGCTCGTGCGAGCCGACGAGCGCTCCGCGGGCGCCGAGCTCCCGGTCGAGGGCGAAGTACTCCTCGTAGAGGGCGGCCCGCGCCTCCTCGGGGAGCGACTCCCAGTGCCCCTCGGGCGCGTAGATCTGGAGCATGTACCGCACGCAGGGCCCTCAGGCCGGCAGCTCGGCGGGGAAGACCATGATCGGCCGCACCTCCACGGACCCGTTCGGCAGCGACGGCATCTTCGCCGCCCAGTCGAGCGCCTGCTGCTCGGAGTCGACGTCGATGACGTAGTAGCCGCCGAGCTGCTCCTTCGTCTCCGCGAAGGGGCCGTCCGTCACGAGCTGCTCGCCGCGCTCGACGCGAATCGTCTTCGCAGTGCCGGTCGGCTGAAGCGCCTCGCCGGCCACGTGCACGCCGGCCTTCTCGAGCTCCTCCGTGTAGGAGTACCAGGCGCGCATCTCGCGGCCCTGGTCATCCTCGCTCATCTGCTCCCAGCGCTCGTTCTGCGCCCGCTCGTCACCGTAGATCAAGAGCAAGTACTGCACGTCCTCCTCCTTTGTCGGTTACGACTCTACGACGAACGAGGAGGAGAAAAATCGACAGCGGGGTCGAGCCGGATTCAGGCGGCGGCCAGCTCGGCCAGGCTCGTCACGGTCTTCCAGTTCCGGGTCGTCGCCGCGACGCCGAGGTGCTTCTCGAAGAAGGCGTTGCCGAGCTTCGACCTCCCGTAGCCGTTCGGGCAGTAGAGGTAGACGTCGCGTCCGGCGAGGTGGAACTCGTCGGGCTCGGCGTGCCTGGGGTCGAGGCCGCGCGCGCTGGCCGGCTCCGGCTTCTCGGCGAGGAACGTGACGTGGAGGGCGCGGGCCTCGTCGCCGCTCCCGGCGAAGGGGTTGCGGGCGACGAGCTTCTCGAGCTCGCTCCGCGTCCGCAGGAGCACGGTCACGGCGAGACCCTGGTCACGGGCGATTCGCTCCTCGAGCGCGCGCCGGACGTCGGCCGCCCGGCCGGCGCTCCGGAAGACGACGTTGCCGCTCTGGAGGTACGTGGCGACGTCCTCGTGGCCGAGCGCCGAGACGAGCGCCCGCAGGTCGGCCATGGCGATCCGGTTCCGGCTGCCGAGGTTGATCCCGCGGAGGAGCGCGACGTACGTCTGCTTGCGGGCCGCCATCGCCACGCGATCGTACTCCGGACGAGAAGCTGAATCGACCGGCTCGGGGTGCTATGGTCGCCGGCGGAGGCGGCCGCAGCGGCGCGGTCTCCCCAGGACGTCGCCCGATGGGCGACGGCCCACCGCCGGAGAAGTGATCCGGGGGGAGAAGGGAGCGGACGAGGTGCAGGAACGGCGACCGGGACTCCGGAGCCCGCGCTCGTTCCTCGTCCAACAACCACCGCTTGCGCGGTCGGCCGCCTGAACGACCGCTGCTCGACCGCCGGCCCGACCGAGAGGAGCACTCACAATGGAGACCACGCTCGTCGACGAGGAAGCGCAGCCACGCGACTCGGCGGCGCCCGTCGTGACGGCCGCCGGAGTCACCCGCCGCTACGGCGTCGAGGGAGACACCTGCGTGAAGGCGCTGCGCGGCGTCTCGCTCGACGTCGCGCCCGGAAAGCTCACGGCCGTCATGGGCCCCTCGGGCTCGGGCAAGTCGACGCTCATGCACATCCTCGCGGGCCTCGACCGGCCGAACGAAGGTGAGGTGTCGATCGCGGGAACCGGCATCGGTCGTCTCAGCGACACCGAGCTGACTAAGCTCAGGCGTGAGCACATCGGCTTCGTGTTCCAGTTCTTCAACCTCCTGCCGATGCTGACGGCGGAGGAGAACATCCTGCTGCCGCTCGAGCTCGCCGGATCGAATCCCGACCGCGACTGGGTCTCGGAGCTCACGGGCAAGGTCGGCCTCGCCGACCGCCTCGGTCACCGGCCGGCCGAGCTCTCCGGCGGACAGCAGCAGCGGGTTGCCATCGCGCGCGCCCTCGTCTCCCGGCCGACCGTGATGTTCGCGGACGAGCCGACCGGAAACCTCGACTCGACGACGGGCGGCGAGATCCTCGCGCTGCTCCGCGACTCCGTGACGAGCTTCGGGCAGACGACGGTCATGGTCACGCACGACGCTCATGCGGCCGAGATCGCCGACCGGGTGCTCTTCCTGGCCGACGGCCTCATCGTCAAGGACCGCGGTCGCTCGAACGCGCACGAGATCCTGGAGACGCTGGAAGAGGTGAGTGGGCGATGATGCGCGTCGCGCTCAAGGGCATGCTCGGACGGAAGCTCCGAGCGACGCTGACGGGTTTCGCCATCGTCCTGGGCGTCGCCATGGTCAGCGGGAGCTTCATCCTGACCGACACGATCGACAAGAGCCTCGGGACGATCTTCGACGAGTCGTACGCGGCGTCCGACGTCGTCGTGAGTTCGAGGGACGCTCTCTCCGAGGATGCGGAATCCGGCTCGGCGCCCTTCCCCGATTCCGTGCTGGCCGACGTCGCGGCCCTTCCTGAGGTCGAAGCAGCCTCGGGCTCCATCGAGGACGAGGCCACCCTCATCGACGCGAAGGGCGAGGCGATCGGCGCCGGCATGGGCCTCGCCATGAGCGTCGACCCTCCGGCCGACGAGCAGTTCAATCCTCTCCGGCTCGTCGAGGGCGCCTGGCCCGAGGGGAGCGGAGAGATCGCCGTCGACAAGGCGACGGCCGACGAACAGGGGCTTGCCGTCGGGGACTCGATCGGCGCCGCCACCGACGGCCCGGTGGAGACGTACTCGATCGCGGGAATCGTCCGCTACGGGTCCGTGGAATCGCTGGGCGGCGCCACCATCGCCGCCTTCGACCTCGCCACCGCGCAGCAGCTCTTCGACAAGCAAGACCAGCTCGACCTCGTCAGGGTGGCCGCCGCGGAAGGGGTCAACTCCGAGCAGCTCGCGGTCGAGATCCGGCCGCTGCTGCCCGAGACGGCTCAGGTGCGCACCGCGGAGGCGCAGGCGGATACCGACAGCGAGGATACGCAGGCGGGGGTGAACGTCTTCCGCTACTTCCTGCTCGGCTTCGGCGGCATCGCGCTATTCGTCGGCAGCTTCGTGATCGCCAACACGCTGTCGATCACGGTCGCGCAGCGTGTCCGGGAGCTGGCGACCCTGCGGACGCTCGGAGCGTCGCGCCGGCAGGTGCTCTGGTCCGTCGTATTGGAGGCGTTCGTCGTCGGCGCGATCGCCTCCGTCGTCGGCCTCTTCGTCGGCCTGGGGATCGCGGTGGCCCTGAACGCGCTGCTCGAGGCGACCGGAATCGACCTGCCGCAGACGGGCATCGTCTTCTCCACGCGCACCATCGTGGTGAGCCTGCTCGTCGGGACCCTGATCGCGTTGCTCGCGAGCCTGCGGCCCGCGCTGCGGGCAACCCGCGTGCCCCCGATCGCCGCGGTCCGCGAGGGGGCGGTCCTGCCCCCGTCCCGCCTTGCGAGATACGGGCTCGTCACCTCGCTCGCCCTCGTCGCCGTTTCCGTCGCGCTGCTGGCCTACGGCGTGCTCGCCGACGGCGTCGGGACCCGGACGCGGCTCCTGGCGATCGGTGTCGGCGTGCTCCTGCTCTTCATCGGCGTGACGCTCGTCGCCCCGCGTCTCGTGCGGCCGCTTGCCGCCGGCCTCGGCGCGCCGGCCGCGCGGTTCGGCGGGTCGGCGGGAAGGCTCGCGCGGGACAACTCGACCCGCAACCCGGCCCGAACCGCATCCACCGCGGCGGCCCTCATGATCGGGATCGCGCTCGTGACCTTCGTCTCGCTGCTCGCCCAGGGCCTCAAGAGCTCGTTCTCGGACGCCGTCGACGAGCTCTTCGTGGCCGACTATTCCCTGACCGCCGAGGGCGACTTCGGCTCGGTCAGCGACGCGACCGTGGCCGCCGCTCGCGAGACGCCGGGCGTCACCGCGGTGTCGGCGATCAGGACGGGGGAGGGGCGGGCATTCGGCAGCACGGTGGGCGTCAACGGCGTGGACGAGAACCTCAGCGCCATCATCGACATGTCCTGGGCGGAGGGCTCCGCCGACGTCCCGGCCCAGCTCGGGCGCGAGGGCGCGTTCGTCAAGGACGACTACGCCGACGAGCACGGGCTCCGGGTCGGCTCGCCGATCGAGCTGAAGACCCCGACGGGCGACGTGCTCGACCTAACCGTCCACGGGATCTTCGCCGAGCCGAAGGGCGGCTCGCCGTTCGGGGAGGTGGCGATCTCGACGGCCACGTTCGACGGTGCGTACGCGGAGAAGGAGAACGAATGGGCCTTCCTCAACATGGAGGGCGGAGTGACGGACGAGAACACCGCCACCCTCAGCGAGGCGGTCGCCCCATTCCCCGACGCCCGTGTCGAGACGCGCGAGGAGTTCAAGTCGAGCCGGATCGGCGAGCTCTCCACGTTCGTGAACCTGCTCTACGCCCTGCTCGGACTCTCGGTCCTCGTCAGCCTGTTCGGGATCGTGAACACGCTCGTGCTCTCGGTCTTCGAGCGAACTCGCGAGCTCGGCATGCTGCGGGCGATCGGCATGACCCGGCGCCAGGTGCGGCGCATGATTCGGCAGGAGAGCGTCATCACCGCCCTGATCGGGGCGACGCTCGGCATCGTGATCGGCGTGTTCCTCGCGTTCCTGGTCACCCAGGCCCTGTCCGACGAGGGCATCGTCTTCGCCATCCCCGTCGGATCGCTCGTCGTGTTCGTCCTCGTCGCGATCGCGGCGGGGATGCTGGCCGCGATCTTCCCGGCCCGGCGTGCGTCGAAGCTGAACGTGCTGGAGGCGCTGCAGTACGAATAGCCGAGCGGAGGCGGGGCGGCTTGTACGCCGCCCCGCCTCCGCATTAGCCACAATGAGTCCATGCCGAAGACGCTCTTCGAGCGCGTGTGGGAGGCGCACGTCGTCAGCGAGCCGCCGGGCGAGCCCGCGCTTCTCTACGTCGACCTCCACCTCGTCCACGAGGTGACGTCGGCCCAGGCGTTCGAGGGCCTTCGCCTCGCCGGGCGGCCCGTGCGCCGCACCGATCTGACGCTCGCGACCATGGATCACAACGTTCCCACGGACGATCGCCCGGCCGACACGCTCGCACGCGCCCAGCTCGAAGCGCTGCAGCGGAACTGCGAGGAGTTCGACGTCCCGCTCTACGCGACCGGCAGCGGGCGCGAGGGCATCGTCCACGTGATCGGACCCGAGCTCGGCCTCACACAGCCGGGGATGACCGTCGTCTGCGGCGACAGCCACACCTCCACGCACGGCGCGTTCGGGACGCTCGCCTTCGGGATCGGAACGTCGGAGGTCGAGCACGTGCTCGCGACGCAGACGCTGCCGCAGCACAGGCCGCGCACGATGCTGCTCCACTTCAGCGGATCGCTGCCGCTCGGTGTGACCTCGAAGGACGTCGTCCTCGGCGCCATCGGGCGGATCGGCGTTGCCGGCGGCGTCGGGCACGTGATCGAGTACGCGGGCGAGGTCGTCCGAGATCTCTCGATGGAGGGACGGATGACGATCTGCAACATGTCGATCGAAGCCGGCGCGCGCGCCGGGATGATCGCGCCCGACGACACCACCTTCGCCTACCTCGAAGGCCGGCCGGGGGCGCCGCGCGGCGCCGAGTGGGAGCGGGCCCTCGACCGCTGGCGGGGTCTGCCGTCCGACGAGGACGCGAGCTACGACCGCGTCCACGAGATCGACGTCGCGGACCTCGCCCCTCAGGTGAGCTGGGGGACGAACCCCGGGATGGTCGTGCCGGTCGACGGCGCAGTGCCGGATCCGTCCGGCTTCTCCGACCCGGAGGAGCGGGCCGCAGCCGAGCGCGCGCTCGCCTACATGGCGCTCGAGCCGGGCACGCCGATCCGCGACATCGCCGTCGACCGGGTCTTCATCGGCTCGTGCACGAACGCGCGCCTCGAGGATCTGCGCCAGGCGGCCGCGGTGGTCGCCGGCAAGCGTGTGGCCCCGACCGTCCGTGCGCTGGTCGTCCCAGGCTCGGCGATGGTGAAGCGGCAGGCCGAAGAGGAGGGCCTCGACCGCATCTTCGAGGCGGCCGGCTTCGAGTGGCGGCGCGCGGGGTGCTCCATGTGCCTCGGCATGAACCCCGACATTCTCCAGCCCGGGGAGCGCTGCGCCTCCACGTCGAACCGCAACTTCGAGGGGCGCCAGGGCCGCGGCGGGCGCACGCATCTCGTCAGCCCTGCTATGGCGGCGGCGACCGCGCTCGCCGGCCACTTCGTCGACGTGCGCGAGCTCGAGCTCGAGCCTCTCACCGCATGAAGCCCTTTCGCCGCGCGCAGGGTCGCATCGCCGTCCTCGCCCGGCCGGACGTCGACACCGACCAGATCGTCCCGAAGCAGTTCCTGAAGCGAATCGAGAGGACCGGCTTCGGCGAGTTCCTGTTCTACGACTGGGCGAAGCAGCCCGACTTCGAGCTCAACCAGCCCGAGGCGCGCGGGGCCGTCATCCTGATCACCGGCCGTAACTTCGGCTGCGGCTCTTCCCGCGAGCACGCCGCCTGGGCCATCAGGGACGCCGGCTTCGAGGTCGTCGTGGGGCCCTCGTTCGGCGACATCTTCCGCACGAACTGCCTCAAGACCGGGCTCCTGCCCGTCGTCCTGCCCGAGGAGCAGGTGAAGGCCCTCGCGGCGCAGGGATCCGGGGCCGAGCTGGCCGTCGACCTCGAGGCGCAGACGATCGGGCCGTACACGTTCGACTTCGACCCGTTCGAGCGGCAGCGGCTGCTCGAAGGCCTCGACGACGTGGCGCTCACGCTCCGCCACGAGGACGAGATCAACGCCTTCGAGGCGGCGCGTCCCTCGCCGGTCGACACGCACGCCCTCCGCTAGGCGGATGCCGGGCGCCCGGAGGGCGCCCGGCGGGGAAGGGCTCAGGCGGCCTCGGCAGCGGGCGTGGCTTGCACGGCCGCGGGCGAGGAGGGGCGCGCGTGCCGGAGCAGGTGGCCGTCCGCCTCGGTCCCGTAGCCGCCGGGGACCGGCATGTAGAGCTCGGGGTAGCCCCACATTCCGTGCTCGGACACGTCGAGGCCGGCGGTCTCGGTCTCCGGCTCCGTGCGGATGCCGACGGTCGCGTCCATGACGAGCAGGACGAGGAAGGACCCGCCGAACGTGAACGCTCCGACCACGGCGAGGCCGAGCGCCTGGACGCCGAGCTGGTGCAGCCCGCCGCCGTAGAGGAGCCCGGGCGAGCCCGTCCCGAGGCGCGAGGCGAGCTCGGGCACCGTGAGGAAGCCGAGCGCGAGCGTGCCCCAGACGCCGGCCATGCCGTGCGCGGCGATCGCTCCGATCGGGTCGTCGATGCGGACGCGCTCGACCGCCAGCGTGCCGAGGACCACGATCGCTCCCGCGACGAGGCCGATCACCACGGCGGCCCAGGGTGCCACGAAGGCGCACGCCGCGGTGATGGCCACGAGGCCCGCGATCGCGCCGTTCAGCATCAGCGAGAGGTCGGGCTTCTTGACGACCAGCCAGGAAGTGACGACCGCTCCGAGGACGCCGGCCGCCGCGGCGAGATTGGTGTTCAGCGCGACGTAGGCGAAGAAGCCGACGCCGCCGAGGTCGACGCTCAGCGTCGACCCCGGGTTGAAGCCGAACCAGCCGAACCAGAGGATGAGGACGCCGAGTGTCGTGTAGGCCATGTTGTGGCCCGGAATCGCGTTCGGCTTCCCGTCCACGAACCTCCCGAGGCGCGGGCCGAGGAGGAGCGCGCCGGCCAGGCCCGCGAGTGCGCCCTGGTAGTGCACCACGGTCGAGCCCGCGAAGTCCTGCATCCCGCGTGCGAAGAGCCAGCCGTCGGGGCTCCAGATCCAGTGCGAGACGACCGAGTAGATGAGCGTGTAGGCGACGCCGAAGGCGAAGTAGACCCAGAGCCGGGTGCGCTCGGCCATCGCCCCCCAGACGATTGCGAGCGAGACCGCGCAGAAGACGACCTCGAAGAGGTAGCCGGCCGCGCCGGGAACGGAGGCGAACCAGGAGAACGGCGCCGTCCCGACGGCCGTGAGCTCCTCCACGGAGGGGGCGAAGCCGGACCCGCCGACGAGCCCGTTGCCGCCGTCGCCGAACGCGATCCCGAAGCCGACGAGGTAGTAGACCACCGACGCGAGCGCGAGGACGAGGACGTTCTTCGCGGCGATGTGGCCGACGTTCTTCATGCGGGTGAGCCCGGCCTCGAGGAACGCGAAGCCCGCCTGCATGAACATGACCAGCACGGCGGCGACGATCACCCAGATCGTGCTCGTCGCGATCGCGAGCTGCTGCGCGGTCATGCCGCCTCCACCTCCTCCGCTCGCTCGGGCTTGCCCACCGCGTCGACCCTCACCATCGCTCCTCCTTCTCCCGGACCACGAAAAAAGCCCCAGGAGCTGATGCTCCCGAGGCCTCGGTGCCTCTCTTCGGGCCACCGTCCTCGGCGACTCGAAGCCCGGAGGCTAGCGCCCTCGGCGGACGATCCTCAGGCCCTGAGGGTCGAGACGACAGCGTCGACGAACTCGGCCGTCGTCGCGTTGCCGCCGAGGTCCGGCGTCGGCGTCGAGACGAGGGCCGCGTCCACCGCCGCTTCGAGGCGCTCCGCCTCGGCCGGCGCGTCGAGGCCGTGCCTCAGCATCAGCGCCACCGAGTGGAGCATGGCCGCCGGGTTCGCGATCCCCCGCCCGGCGATGTCCGGCGCCGAGCCGTGCACGGGCTCGAAGATCCCGGGCCGCCCGTCTCCGAGGCTCGCGGAGCCGGCGAGGCCGAGGCCGCCGGTCACTCCCGCCGCGACGTCCGAGAGGATGTCGCCGAACGTGTTCTCCGTGAGCAGCACGTCGAACTGCCCCGGGGCGAGCACGAGCTGCAGCCCGCAGTTGTCGACGAGCATGTGGGCCAGCTCGACGTCGGGGTACCCGGGGGCGACGCGCTCGACGACCTCGCGCCAGAGGCGGGACGTGGCGAGGATGTTCGCCTTGTCCACCGAAGTGACGTGCCCGCGGCGACCGCGGGCGATCTCGAAGGCGCGCCGGGCGATCCGCTCGACCTGCGCAGGCCGGTACTCCATCGTGTCGAAGACAGTCCCGTCGGGTCGCGTGCCGCGTTCGCCGTAGTAGAGCCCGCCGACAAGCTCCCGCACGACGAGCAGGTCGACCCCTTCCCGGCGCGCGGGACGGAGGTTCGCGTAGACGTCGAGCTCGCCGCGGAGGCGGATGAGGCCATGCTCGGGCCGGACTTCGTCCCGGTCGAGCTCCGGCAGCCCGACCGCTCCCAGGAGGACGGCGTCCGCGCCGCGGCACGCTGCGAGCGTCTCGGGTGGGAGCGGGTCGCCGCTCTCCCGGATCGCGGCTCCGCCGAAGAGGCGCTCCTCGAGCTCGAGCTCGAGCGGCAGCTCGCGGAGCACGCGGGCCGCCGCGGCGACCACCTCGGCGCCGATCCCGTCGCCGGGAAGGAGGACGATCTTCACAGGGGCGCGCGCGTGACGGCGCCCTCGGAGGCCGAGGAGACGAGCGCCGCGTACTTGGCGAAGACGCCGCTCGTGTACCTCGGGGCGGGAGCCGTCCACTCGGCCAGCCTCGCCGCGATCTCGTCGTCCGAGAGCTCGACGCGGAGCTCGCGAGCCTCGACGTCGACGACGACCGTGTCCCCGTCGCGGAGGGCCGCGAGCGGGCCGCCGCGCGCCGCCTCGGGCGAGACGTGCCCGACCATGAGCCCGTGTGTCGCGCCCGAGAAGCGCCCGTCAGTGACCAGCGCGACCGCGTCGCCGAGCCCCTCGCCGACCAGGGCCGCGGTCACGTGCAGCATCTCGCGCATTCCCGGCCCGCCGGCCGGCCCCTCGTAGCGAATGACGACCACGTCGCCGGGCTCGATGCCGCGAGCCTTGACGGCGGCGAAGCACGCTTCCTCGGAGTCGAAGACGCGCGCCGGCCCGCGGTGCAGCAGGCGCTCGTGGCCGGCGAGCTTCACGACGGCGCCGGCGGGCGCAAGGTTCCCGTGCAGGACGGCGAGGCCCCCCGTCGGCTTGAGCGGCGTCTCGATCGGCACGACGACCTTCTGCCCGGGGCGCTCCACGACCGCCGCGGCGATCTCGCCGAGCGAGCGGCCGTCGACGTTCGTCTCCCCGGCGTGCACCAGCTCCCGCTTGGCGAGCTCGCGCGCGACGAGCGCGACGCCCCCGGCCTCGTGGACGTCGGTGGCGACGTAGAGCCCGCCCGGCTTCAGGCTCGCGACCACCGGGGTCCGCGCCGCGATGCGGTCGAAGTCGGCGAGCGCGAGCGGTATGTCGAGCTCGCTCGCGATCGCGAGCAGGTGCAGGACGCCGTTCGTCGAGCCGCCGGTCGCCGCGATCGATGCGATCGCGTTCTCGATCGCCTCGCGCGTGATCACGTGCGAGGGGCGGACGTCGCGGCGGAGGAGGTCCATGGCGAGCCGGCCGGCGCGCTCCGCCGCCGCCGGCTTCTCCGGGTCGAGCGCCGGAATGCCGTTCAGCCCGGCCGGGCTGATCCCGAGGAAGTCGAGCGCGGTCGACATGGTGTTGGCCGTGAACTGGCCGCCGCAAGCGCCCGCTCCCGGGCACGCGACCCCCTCGAGCTCGTGGAGGTCCTCGCCGCTCAGGCGCCCGACCGCGTGGGCGCCGACCGCCTCGAAGACGTCCTGGATGGTGACGTCCCGGCCGCGGAAGCGGCCGGGGGCGATGGAGCCGTTGTAGAGGACGAGTCCCGGCAGGTCGAGCCGCGCGAGCGCCATCACCGCTGCCGGGATCGTCTTGTCGCAGCCCACCAGGCAGACGAGGCCGTCGAGCAGGTGGCCGCGGGCGACGAGCTCGATCGAGTCGGCGATCACCTCGCGCGAGACGAGCGAGGCGCGCATTCCCTCCGTCCCCATGGAGACGCCGTCCGAGACCGAGATCGTGTTGAACTCGACCGGCGTGCCGCCCGCGGCCCGGATGCCGGCTTTCACGTGCTGCGCCAGCTCGCGCTGGTTGAAGTTGCAGGGCATCGTCTCGATCCACGTCGTCGCGACGCCGACGAGCGGGCGGGCGAGGTCCTCGTCGGAGAAGCCGACGCCCTTGAGCATCGCGCGCGCCGGCGCCCGGTCGGGCCCGTCGGTGAGAGCGGCGCTCCGCCGCTTCGCCGGATCGGAGGGGCGGTCGTACGGCGTCGTCATACGGGCCCCGCGCCTTCCCGGGACACTGCGAGCCAGAGCACGCGGACGTCGGGGAAGCGGTCGGCGAGCTCGGCGGCGACGGCGTCTGCCTCGTCCTCGCGCGCCCAGACGATCACGGTCGGCCCCGAGCCAGAGATCGTCGCTCCGAGGGCCCCTGCGGGAAGCGCCGCCCGGGCGGCCTCGAGGAGCGGCGCCGTTGGCGCACGGTACGGCTCGTGCAGGCGGTCCGAGAGCGCCGCGGAGAAGAGGCCCGGGGAGCCCGACGCGAGCGCCGCGCCGAGGAGCGCGGCGCGCCCTGCGGTGAAGACGGCGTCGGCGTGAGCGATCTCGGCGGGCAGCGCGTCGCGGGCAGCGGCCGTGGCGACCGTCGTCTCCGGGACGAGCGCGATGGGCGCCGCCGGGACGGCGTCGGCGATGCGCTCGATCCGCGTCTCCCACGTCAGGCAGACTCCGCCCGAGAGCGCGGCGGCCAGGTTGTCCGCGTGTCCTTCGAGCTCGACCCCCTCGGCGAGCAGCTCGTGCGGCGCGAGCTCGCGACCGGCGGCGACGGCGCCGGCGACGAGCCCCAGAGCGATCACGGCCGCGCTCGAGCCGAGTCCCCGCTCGCGGGGGATGCGGTCGGCGAAGTCGAAGCGGAGCCCGTCCGCGGGGGCGAGCCGCTCGAACGCCTGGACGCCGAGATGCGCCCGGTCCGGTTCGCCGTCGCCGGGCGCCACCTCGAGCTCGTTCCAGAGGTCGAGTGCGACCGCTGCGCAGTCGAAGCCGGGGCCGAGGTTCGCCGTCGTGGCGGGGGCCCGCACGCGGATCGTCGCCGAGCTCACGCAGCCGCCTCGGCGATCGCGTCGAGCTCGGCGGCGACCGAGACGGGTGCCTCGGCGAGCCGCTCGGCCGCCTCCGGGTCCTTGAGCCCGTGCCCCGTGACGACGCAGACGACGCGGGCGCCCCGCTCCGGCGGGAGCTTGGCGATCGCCGCGACGCCGGCCGCCGCGGCCGGCTCGCAGAAGACCCCTTCGAGCCCGGCCAGCTCGCGCCAGGCGGCCAGGATCTCCGCGTCCGTCAGCGAGACGACGGCGCCGCCGGAGCGGGCCACCGCGTTCTCGGCCTCCGCCCGGTGCGCGGGCTCGGCGATGCGGATCGCGGTCGCCACCGTCGCCGCGCGCCCGGCCGCCTCGCCCGCCTGGATCCGCGGCACCCCGCCGCCCGCCTCCCCGAAGCCGAGGGAGTACGCCCGCGTGTTCCCGCCGCCTCCGTAGGGGAGCGCGAGCACGTCCGGGGCGGCGCCCAGCTCCTCGACGATCTCGAAGGCGGCCGTCTTCTGGCCCTCGAGCCGGTGCGGGTTGAGCGAGTTGACGAGGGCGTGCGTCCCCCTCCGGGCAAGCTCGCGTGCGGCAGCAAGCGCCTGCTCGAAGGACCCACGCACCTCGAGCAGCCGGGCGCCGACGGCGCGCGCCTGGGCCACCTTCCCCAGCGCCACGGCGCCCGCCGGCTGGAGGATCACCGCGGAAATGCCGGCACGGGCGGCGTAGGCCGCCGCGGAGGCGGCCGTGTTCCCCGTCGAGGCGCACACGACGGCACGCGCGCCCTCCTCGAGCGCCTTCGAGACGGCGACCGTCATGCCACGGTCCTTGAAGCTGCCCGTCGGGTTCCCGCCCTCCCACTTGAGCCAGACCTCGACGCCGAGGCGCTCCGAGAGGCGCGGCGCGGGCAGGAGCGGTGTCGCGCCCTCGCCGAGCGACACGATCGGCGTCGCCTCGGTCACGGGCAGTCGGTCGCGGTAACGCTCGGCGAGTGGGACCATCGGCGCCGACCCTACAGGCGTTACGCCCACCCGAGGCCGGCGACGCCGCGGTCGGAGACGACCGGGAGCGCGGTGGGGCGGTCCCTCGTCTCCGGGAGGCCGGCGATCTCGTCGAGAGCGGAGCGGAGGTCCCGCTCGGGGGCCTCGTGCGTGACGACGTGGAGCGTCGCGGCGCCGTTCGACTGCTCCTGGACCAGACGGGCGACCGAGACGCCGCGGCCGGCCAGCCGCAGGGCCACCTGCGCGAGCACGCCGGCGACGTCGTCGACGCGGATGGAGACGTAGAAGGGAGAGCGCGCCTCGCCGGGCGGCAGCCGCTCGAGCGTCCGCCAGCAGGCGTCGTTCTGGAGGAAGCCGGTGCCCGTCGTGCCGATGACGCTGACCATGTCCGCGACGACGGCCGAGGCCGTCTCCATTCCGCCGGCGCCGGGCCCCTCGAGCGTGATCTCGCGGATGGCGTCGCCCTGGAGCATGACCGCGTTGAAGGCGCCCTCGACCGCGGCGAGCGGGTGGCGCCGGTCGACGAGCGCCGGACCGACGCGCACGTCCAGGCACTCGCCCGCGAGCGTCGCCTGGCCGATCAGCCGGACGACCATGTCCATGGAGCGGGCGGCGGCGACGTGCTCGCGCGTCACGCCCTCGATCCCCTCGTAGGCGACGTCGGCGAGCGTGACACGGGAGCCGAAGGCCATCGTGGCGAGAATCGCCATCTTGGCGGCCGCGTCGGCGCCGCTCACGTCCTCGGTCGGGTCGGCCTCCGCGTAGCCGAGCCGCTGCGCTTCGGCGAGCGCCTCCCCGTAACCGGCGCCCCCCTCCATCTCGGTGAGGATGAAGTTCGTCGTCCCGTTGACGATGCCGACGACGCGGTGCACGTTGGAGACGACGAGCGCCTCGCGCAGCACCTTGATGACGGGGATCGCGGCGCAGACACTCGCCTCGAAGCGCAGCTGCACGCCCGCCTCGGAGGCAGCCCGGAAGAGCGCCGCGCCCTCGCGCGCGACGAGCTGCTTGTTCGCCGAGACGACCGGCTTCCCGGCGGCGAGCAGCTCGCGCACGTAGGCGCCGGTCGGCTCGAGGCCGCCCATCACCTCGGCGACGAGGGCGATCCTGGGGTCGTCTCGAATCCGCGCGAAGTCGGTGGTCAGGACGCCGTCGGCAGGGGCGTCCGGCCGCTCCTTCGCCTCGTCGCGGACGAGCGCGCGGACGACCCGGAGCCGGTGCCCCGTAGCGCGCTCGATGTCCTCCGCGTTCTCGGTGAGGAGCCGGTCGACTGCCGATCCGACGGTGCCGTAGCCCAGGAGGGCGACGGGCACGTCAACTGCGGACATGGGCCTCCGTGCCGAGCAGCCCCTCGCGGCCGGCGAGCTCGCGGAGCTCCGCGCCGACCGCCTCGACCGGGTGGCGGGCCGCCATGCGACGCAGTCCCGTGAGGCGCGGCCGGCCGTTCTCCTCCTCGGCGATCAGCTCGCGCGCGAAGGAGCCGTTGCGGATGTCCTCGAGGAGCCGCTTCATCGTCGTGCGCACGTGCTCGTCGACGACGACCGGCCCGCGCGTCAGGTCGCCGTACTCGGCCACGTCCGAGATCGAGTGGCGCATGTGCGTGAAGCCGCCCTCGTAGATCAGGTCGACGATCAGCTTCAGCTCGTTGATGCACTCGTAGTAGGCGATCTCGGGCTGATAGCCGGCGTCGACGAGCGTCTCGTAGCCCGCCTGCATGAGGGCGCACACGCCCCCGCAGAGCACCGCCTGCTCTCCGAAGAGGTCGCTCTCGGTCTCCTCGGCGAAGGTTGTCGCGAGCATTCCCGCCCGGCCGCAGCCGATCGCGGCGCCGTAGGCGAGGGCGAGCTCGAAGGCGCCGCCGCTCGCGTCCTGGGCGACGGCGACGAGCCCGGGGGTGCCCGCGCCCGCCTCGAAGAGCTGGCGGACGCGGTGCCCGGGCCCCTTGGGGGCGACCATGATCACGTCGTGCCCCGGCTCGGGCCGGATCTGTCCGAAGTGGACGTTGAAGCCGTGGGCGAAGAGGACGGCTGCATCCGGCTCGAGGTTCGGAGCGACGTCGCGCTCGAAGACGCCCTTCTGGACGTGGTCGGGGAGGAGGACGGCGACGAGCTGGGCGCCGCGCACCGCCTCGGGGATGGTTCGAACCGTCAGGCCGGCATCCTCGGCCGCCGCCCACGAGGAGCTCTCCTCGCGGAGGCCGACCTCGACGTCGACGCCGGAGTCGCGCAGGTTGAGCGCGTGGGCGTGACCCTGGCTGCCGTAGCCGAGGACGGCGACCTTGCCGGGGAGGAGATCGAGGTTGCCGTCGCGGTACACCGTTGCCATGGGAGTCCTTTCGTCTGAGCTAGCGGAGAACGTGCTGGGGCCGGGCGTTGCGGGCGGGGGAGGAGGCGCGGGCCAGGCCGATGCGGCCCGTGCGGGCGAGCTCCTTGAGGCCGTGGGGCCGGAGGAGCTCCTCGAAGGACTCGAGCTGGTCGGGCGTGCCCACGACCTCGAAGACCATCTCCTGCGGGCCGAGGTCGGCGACGCGCGCGCCGAACACGTCGGCGAGCGCCATCAGCTCGGCGCGCCGGCTCGGCGCCGCCGCGACCTTCACGAGCGCGAGCTCCCGCTCGACGGCCTCGCCGGCCTCGAGCGTCGAGACGCGCAGGACGTTGACGAGCTTGTGCATCTGCTTCTCGATCTGCTCGAGCTGCTCGGCAGGGCAGGTGACGGTGAGCACGATGCGCGAGACGTCGTGGCGCTCCGTCGGCCCGACGGCGAGGCTCTCGATGTTGAAGCCGCGCCGGGCGAACATGTTCGAGACGCGGGCGAGCGCGCCGGGCTTGTTCTCGACGAGGACGGAGACGGTGTGCGTCACCCCAGGACGCCCTCCTCTTCGGGGAACTCGATCACGTCTGTCGCGGCGGCTCCCGCGGGGATGATCGGGAAGCACTTCTCGGCCGGGTCGCAGCGCGCGTCGACGACCGCCGTGCGCCCGCACTCGAGCGCCTCCGAGAGGACGGCTTCGAGGTCGTCCTCGTCGTCGACGGTGAAGCCGGCCGCGCCGTAGGCCTCGGCGAGCTGGGCGTAGTCGGGCACCTGGTGCGTGAGGTGCGTCTGCGAGAAGCGACCGTCGTAGAACATCTCCTGCCACTGGCGCACCATGCCGAGCCAGCCGTTGTTCACGATCACGACGACGACGGGCAGGCCCTCGAGCACCGACGTCGCGAGCTCCTGCGCGGTCATCTGGAAACAGCCGTCTCCGTCCACGCAGACAACCGTCGCGTCGGGGCGCGCCGCCTTGGCGCCGATCGCCGCGGGCAGGCCGTAGCCCATCGTCCCGAGCCCGCCCGACGTGAGAAACGTCCGCGGCCGGTCGCAGACGAGGTACTGCATCGCCCACATCTGGTGCTGGCCGACGCCGGTCGTCCACACGACGTCGTCCCGGCTTGCGGTGAGGTCGCGAAGCATCTCGACGACCGCCTGCGGCTTCAGCCACTCGGTGTCGCGCGCGTAGCGGTACGGGAACTGCTCGCGCCACTCGTCGAGCTGAGCCCGCCACGCGACCGGCCCGGCATGGCCGGGGCCGGCGCGGCGGCGCAGCTCGCCCGCGAGCTCGGTGAGAGCGAGCTTGAGCGGCCCGGCGACGGGGATGTCCGCGCGGCGGAGCTTGCCGATCTCCGCCGGGTCGACGTCGAAGTGCACGACCTTCGCACCGGGCGCGAAGGCCGAGAGCTTCCCAGTGACCCGGTCGTCGAAGCGCGCTCCGACGGCGACGATCAGGTCGGCGCGGTTGAGGCCCCAGTTGGCCCATTTCGAGCCGTGCATGCCGGGAGCGCCGTAGGCGAGCGGGTGCGAGTCGGGGAACGCCCCCTTCGCCATCAGCGTCGTGATGACGGGGATGCCGCCGGCCTCGGCGAGGTCGAGCAGCTCGTCGCACGCGCCGCCGTTGATCGCGCCGCCGCCGACGTAGAGAACCGGCCGCGAGGCGGCGAGCAACGCGCTCGCCGCCTCGGCGACCTGGCGCGGGTGGACACTGGCAGGGGGTCTCCACCCGGGGAGATCGACGCGTGGGGGATACGCGTAGTCGATCTCCGTCTCCTGCACGTCCTTGGCGACGTCCACGAGCACCGGACCGCAGCGGCCGCTGCGGGCCACGTGGAACGCGGCCTTGAGGACGTGAGGGAGCTCTTCGGCCTCCTGGACGAGCCAGGAGTGCTTGACGACGGGAAGCGTGATGCCGGTGGCGTCGGTCTCCTGGAAGGCGTCGGTGCCGATCAGGCTCGAGCGCACCTGGCCGGTGATGCAGACGAGCGGCGTCGAGTCCATCCACGCGTCGGCGATCGGCGTAACGAGGTTCGTGACGCCCGGCCCGGAGGTCGCGATCGCGACGCCGACCTTGCCGGAGGCGCGCGCGTAGCCCTCCGCCATGTGCCCGGCGCCCTGCTCGTGACGGGCGAGGACGTGCCGGACGGTCGTGCCCCGCGCGAACGCGTCGTAGAGCGGCAGGATCGCGCCGCCTGGGATGCCGAAGGCGACCTCGACGCCTTCGGCCTCGAGCGAGCGCAGGATCGCGTCCGAGCCGAGCATCCGAGAGGTCACGCCGCCACCCCCGCGAACTCGGTGTCGAGCCTCGCCGACGGGAGCGAGGCGAGCAGCGTGTCCATGAACTCCCGCGTCGTGGCGCCGGCGCCCGACGAGACGAGGTCGGGCGTGCGGACGCCGTTCTCGAGCATCCCCACGACCGCCCGCTCGAGCGTCCGCGCGGCGCTCCGCTCGCCGAGGCCTTCGCCGAGCATGAGCGCCGCGGCGAGCAGCATCGCGCTCGGGTTGGCCACGCCCTGCCCGGCGAGCTGCGGGGCCGAGCCGTGGGTCGGGCCGAACACGCCCTTCCCGTCGGCACCGAGGCGGCCGGAGGCGACCATGCGCGTCCCCTCGTGCGCGTACGCGGCCGTCGCCGCCAGCGCCTCCCCGAAAGCCCGCTCGGCGACGACGGCGTCGAAGCCCGCGGGGTCGCGGAGGAGGCCGGCGACTGCCGTCTCGAAGTCCCGGCGCTCGACGAGCACCCCCTCCCAGCGCTCCGCGGAAGAGGCGAGCGCGGAATGCCAGCGCGGTGCGCTGCCGACGGAGGTCAGGCGCGCGCGCCTGCTGACCGCGAGCCGAAACGCGCGGTCGACCGCCAGCTCCGTCGCCTCGTCCTCGAGGGGGCTCACGACCGCAAGCTCGCTGCCGCGCGCGCAGACGCGCGTGATGCGCCAGCGCAGATCGAGCTCCGCCTTGACGCCTTCGAGCGCCGGCTCGCGCGTCGAGGCCACGAGCACCGCGTCCGCCGCGAGGCAGGCGGCGCGGGTCGCCGGCGGGAGCGGGTGGCCGAAGCGGCGCACCGCGTCGCCGCCGAAGGGGACGTGCAGCTCCTCGACGGCGAAGCCGTGCATCCGCGAGACCTCGGCGAGGGCCCGACTCGCCTCGGCGGTCATCTCGGGGCCGATCCCGTCGCCCGAGAGGCAGGCGACCGCGTAGCGCTTCTTGCGGAGCGGGCTCACGCGGCCACCTCCTCGAAGACGTCCGTCAGCGTGACGTGCTTGCGCGTGTCCGCGAGCCGCTTGAAGCGGGCGAAGGCCTCGTTCAGGGCCGCGCCTTCGAGCGCGATGCCGGCCTCGGCGCACGCCCGCGCGAACGCGTGCCGGCCCGAGTGCTTGCCGAGCGGCAGCGTCATCACGAGGCCGAGCTCGGCCGGGTCCATGATCTGGTACGTCGCCGCGTCCTTGAGCATCCCGTCCTGGTGGATGCCGGCCTCGTGGGCGAACGCGTTCGCCCCCACGATCGCCTTGTTCCGCTGCAGGCGGTAGCCCGTGAGCTCGGAGACGAGCCGCGAGGCCCGGCCGATCTCGGCCACGACCGCGCCGGTCTCGCTGCCGAACGTGTCGCCGCGGACGCGCAGGGCCATGACGATCTCCTCGAGCGCGGCGTTCCCCGCCCGCTCGCCGAGGCCGTTCACGGTGCACTCGACCTGCGTCGCGCCGGCCTGGACGCCCGCGAGCGAGTTCGCGACCGCGAGGCCGAGGTCGTCGTGGCAGTGCACCGAGAGCGAGACGCCCAGGAGCTCTGGGCAGAGCCGCTGCACCTCGCGGAGGAAGTCCGCGTACTCGTCCGGCAGGCAGTAGCCGACGGTGTCGGGGAGGTTGACCGTCGTCGCGCCTGCGCGGACGGCCTCGCGGCAGACCTCCGCCACGAACGCGGGCTCGGAGCGGGTCGCGTCCTCGCAGGAGAACTCGACCTCGTCGGCCCGCTGCCTCGCGTAGCCGACCGCCCAGCGCGCCTGCCCGACGACCTCCTGCGGCTCGAGGCGGAGCTTGCGCTCCATGTGGATCGGGCTCGTCGCGATGAAGACGTGGATGCGGGAGCGGCGCGCGTCGGCGAGCGACTCGGCCGCGGCGTCGAGATCCTCGCGGCGGGTGCGGGCGAGGGCGGCGACCGTGGGGCGCTCGACCGCCGCGGCGACGGCCCGGACGCCCTCGAAGTCTCCCGGCGACGAGACGGGGAATCCCGCCTCGACGACGTCGACCCCGAGCCGCTCGAGCTGCGCGCCGATCTGCGCCTTCTCTCCAGGGGAGAGCGCGATCCCGGGCGACTGCTCGCCGTCGCGCAACGTCGTGTCGAAAATCGTGATCCTGCGGCTCAAGGCTCATCCTCCTTGCCCCCGGCTGAGGGCGGACTACTCCTGTGACTCGGTCGGCGTGTGCGCCCGAACGGCGCGTGAGTCGCGTCCTCCCCCTAGAGGGGGAGAATGAGGATGACGACGAGGACGAGCGCCGACGCCGCGGCGGAGCCGATGGCGCGGATCGATGTGGTCTCGGGCCTCGTCAAGGTCTGGGGAGTGTCGTGAAAGCGGTCGTGCCTGTCAAGTTCCGACTGCCGGAGGTATCGGCAGGAGGCGCACGAACCTTGAACCTCGCCGCCGGTCGTCATAGCCTCGTGGGCCGGTGCCCGCGGAAAGGAGGCAGGTAGTGGCGGCCGCGCACGTCGACGCCGTCGTGGTCGGATCGGGCTTCGGAGGCTCCGTCCTCGCGTACCGCCTCGCCGAGGCGGGGAAGTCGGTCTGCGTGCTCGAGCGCGGGAAGCCGTATCCGCCGGGCTCGTTCCCGCGCAGCCCCCGGCAGCTCGCGCGCGCGTTCTGGGACCCGAGCGAGGGCCTCTACGGGATGTTCAGCCTCTGGAGCTTCCGCGGCCTCGGCGCGCTCGTGTCGAGCGGCCTCGGCGGCGGCTCGCTCATCTACGCGAACGTGCTCCTGCGCAAGGACGAGCGCTGGTTCGTGCAGGAGGACCTCGCCGACGGCGGCTACGAGCACTGGGCGGTGAGCCGGGCGGACCTCGACCCGCATTACGACCGCGTCGAGCGGATGCTGAACGCCCAGCGGTACCCCTTCGACCGGCCGCCCTTCTCCGGGACGCCGAAGACAGCTGCGTTCAAGGAGGCTGCGGGCGCCCTCGGACGCGAGTGGATGCTGCCGCCGCTCGCGGTGACGTTCGCCAACGACGGGGAAGAGCCCGCCGTCGGCGAGCCGATCCGCGAGGAGCATCCGAACCTCCACCAGGCGCAGCGGTTCACGTGCCGGCTCGTGGGCGAGTGCGACATCGGCTGCAACTACGGCTCCAAGAACACGCTCGACTTCAACTACCTCTCGGCCGCCCAGCGCCACGGGGCCGACATCCGGACGCTCTGCGAGGTCCGCTCCTTCGCGCCCCGTGAGGGCGGCGGGTACGTGGTGCGCTACGTCGCGCACGATCCTGCCGACGAGGGCCGCAAGCTCGACACCCGCGACCCGTCGGTGCGGCCCGAGCGCGAGGTGACCTGCGACCGCCTCGTCCTCTCGGCCGGGACGCTCGGCTCGACGTATCTGCTCCTGCGCAGCCGCGAGGCCTTCCCGGGGCTGAGCGCCCGGCTGGGCACCCGCTTCGGCGGCAACGGCGACTTGCTCACCTTCGCGCTGAAGGCGAAGCACCCGGACGGGTCTGCGCGCCCGCTCGACGCCGAGTACGGGCCGGTGATCACGAGCGCCATCCGGGTGCCCGACGCGGTCGACGGCGGCGAGGGCCGCGGCTTCTACGTCGAGGACGCCGGCTACCCGCTGTTCATGAGCTGGATCGTCCACGCGACGCAGGGGCCGGGGGCGCTGTGGCGGTGGCGCCGCATCGCCGCCCGGATCGTCTTCAGCCTGCTCCGCCGGCGACCGGAGGTCGACCTCTCCGCCGAGGTCTCCGAGCTGCTCTCGGACACGCGCGCCTCGGCCGGGTCGGTGCCGCTCCTCGGCATGGGCCGCGACGTCCCGGACGGCCGCATGACCCTCGTCGACGGAAAGCTCGACGTCGACTGGGTCAAGGGCAAGTCCGGGCCGTTCTTCGACCGGCTGCGCGACTTCTCCGAGCAGATCGCGGACGCGCTCGGGGCCGAGTTCCGGGAGAACCCGACCTGGTACCTCGGCCGGCTGGTCACGGTGCACCCGCTGGGCGGGTGTCCCCTGGGCCGGAGCGCGGAGGAAGGGGTCGTCGATTCCTACGGCGAGGTGTTCGGATATCCCGGCTTCACCATCGCCGACGGATCCGTGATGCCGGGTCCGGTCGGCCCCAACCCCTCGCTGACGATCGCGGCGCTCGCCGACCGCTTCGCGGACCGGGCCACCGGGAACGCGTAGGGCCGTGGAGACCGGCAAGGACGGGAAGCCCGTTCTCGCCTTCGCCTCCTCGGAGGACTGGGAAGCGTGGCTCGAGCGGGAGCACGCCGCCTCGGACGGCGTCTGGATCAAGTTCGCGAAGAAGGGTTCTGGCGTGGCGAGCGTCGCCTACCCGGAGGCCGTCGAGGTCGCGCTCTGCTACGGCTGGATCGACAGCCAGATGCAGTCGCTCGACGAGCGCTTCTACGTGCAGAAGTTCACACCTCGCCGCGCGCGCAGCAAGTGGTCGCGAATCAACCGCGACAAGATCGAGGAGCTCACGAAGGCCGGGCGCATGAAGCCCGCGGGCCTCGCGGAGGTCGAGCTCGCCAAGGCGGACGGCCGCTGGGAGGCCGCCTACGCCTCGCCGAGCACTGTCGAGTTGCCGCCCGACCTCCAGCGGGCGCTCGACGCGAGCCCGCAGGCCGCCGAGTTCTGGGCCGGGTTGAACAAGGCGAATCGGTACGCGATCGTCTACCAACTGGAGGACGCGAAGAAGCCGGAGACGCGCGAACGGCGTCTGGCGAAGTTCATGGCGATGCTCGAGCGCGGCGAGAAGCTCTACTAGCCCGGCTTCCGCGCGACGAAGCAGAACTGCGTGCACGCGAAGTAGAACTCGCCCGCCTCTGCGAGCTCGTGCTGCTCGGCCGCCCAGGCGGCCGACTCTTCGGGCCCGATCTCCTCGCTGCGGGCGACGTACTGCTCGATGAGCGGAAACACGGCGGCGCCGTACGCGTCGGGGACGAGCTCGGTAGTCGCGAAGGCGTGCGCACCGGCGTGGACGTCCTCGAAGCCTGCCGCGCGGAGCAGTGGAGCGAGCGTCATCGGCAGAGAGACGTGGGCGAGATGCGCGTCCCAGGCGCGGAGGACGCGTTCCATCCGAGCGGGATCGCGCGAGTACCAGGAGACCGTCGCCCAGTCGACATCCCACAGCACCGTGCGCCCGCCCGGGCGCAGCGCTCGTCCAACCTCGGCGAGCGCCCTCGCGATGTCGGGAACGTACTCGAGCACCTGCACGGAGACCACCGCGTCGAAGCTTCCGTCGGCGACAGGCAGGGACGTGGCGTCTGCCTCGTGAAGCTCGACGTTCGCGTGTTCCTCCGTTCGCCTCGCCGCGAGCTCGAGCATCTGCGGGCTCCGGTCGATCCCCACGACAGACCCTGCAGGACCGACGCGCTCGAGCAGCTCGTCGACGTAGAAGCCCGGGCCGCAGCCGACGTCGAGGATCCGCTCGCCGGGCTTGGCGGCCAGGGCTTCGTGGATCAACCGCCGCCGGCGCAAGACGTCACGAGTCCGGTAGAGGAGCTCGAGCTGCTCGCCGAGGCTGTCGTCGAAGACGAGCTGGCCCATCGGCCTAAGGGTTCAGTCGAGGACGGAAGAACATCTTCGTCTTGCCGCTGTCGCGGAGGGCGTTCGCCGCCCGCGCCTCCTCCATCCAGGCGGGGTGAGGCACTTCCGCCTCGTTCCAGTCGGCGTCGAGAAGCACGCGGCCGTGCCGGCGGAGCGCGATCTCGGCCATCAGGTAGCCGTGGTTCTCGAGGACGGCGATCTCGCCGGGCGAGAAGACGTCCAGGTCGATGCGGATCGGCGCGATGAAGTCGCGGATGAGCTCGGAGGAGTAGGCGGCGGGAGGCGGCTCGTGGCCGTAGCTCGAAGGCTTCGAGGCGATGCCCCAGTAGGCGCCCCGGAGCTCCCCCCGGATGAAGTCGGAGATGAGCCAGCGCTTGCGCACCTCGGTCGCCTGCTCGAGGAGGATGACCCCCTGGCGGAGCGCGCTCCACAGCCAGCCCACATCGGGGTCGGGCTTGAACGAGGGCGCCGCGTCCGAGACGAGGACGAGCTCGTGGTCGCGCCACACGGGCTCGACGCCGAGGTTGTCGTACATGCCCCCGTCGGAGAGGTCGATGTCGGCCACGAGGCGGTCGCGGTCGGGCTCCGCGTACGCCCCGCCGGTGAGCGCGTCAGGCTCCTGTCGCGCGTGGACGACGCTGAAGGCGCCGGGCACGCACGACGAGGCGGCAACGGCCTGCGCCAGCGTCCAGTCGCCGAGCGCCCCGAAGCCGGCCTTCGAGCTCCCGATCCGCCGCAGGCCGGTGTCGAAGACCCACTGGTCGCGAAAGCGCATGTCGCTCGCGAGGAAGACGAAGCGCGGCTTCTCCGGCAGGTCGCTGAGCTTTCCCGGGGCGGGGCCCTGCTCGTAGGCCGCCGCCAGCGCCTCACTCTGTGCCCCGGGGGTGAACCAGTTGCGCGGGTGGAGGCGGGCGAGCGCCGCGCCCGTGCGCACGTCGGTCGCGGCGAAGGCGCGCATGGGCTCGGCGACGCCCTCCTCGAAGCCGGGGATCGGCTTCCCGGGCTCGGCCCCGGCGTCCTTCAGGAAGACTGCGAGCTGCGCCGCCATGATGCTGCCTCCGGAGACCGACGTGAACGTGTCGACCTTCGAGAGGACGCCGAGCTCGTTGAGGCGCCGCAGCGCGCCGAGGTGGAAAAGGGCGGCGCGGTAGCCCCCGCCCGACATGCAGAACGCGGTCCCGTGACGCTCCGGCTGCGGGAGGTAGGCCTCACGCGCGTGCTCCGTCTCGGTCGCGCTCATGCGGCGGAAGCGTAGACGGACATGATCTGGGCGACCATCTCCTCACGGGAGGTGAAGCGCCGCTCGTCGTAGCAGCCGAGCGGGTGCTCGAGCACGTTGTAGAGGCACTTGTTGCAGTACGTGCACGGCCGCGGCGGCAGGTCGTGTCCCGCGCGGAAGAGCTCCACGAGGTCGTTGTTCGCGATCAGCCCGCGCGCGATCGAGACGGCGTCACACGAGCCGCCCTCGATCGCCTCGGCGACGAGGGAGGCTTGCTGGAAGCCGCCCGTGACGATCACCGGGATCGAGACGGCCTCCTTCACGCGCCTTGCGTCCGGGAGGCAGCGCCCGGGCACCTCGGCCGGGTCGCGCTCCCACCGCTTCTGCATCACCTTGTTGGCCGGCCAGAGCCGGAAGCCGAGGTAGTTCCGGAACGTGTGCACGCCGCTCGAGAGCATCACGTCGTACGTCCGGACCATGTCCTCGGTGGAGAACTCTCCGGCCGGGTTCTCGGGATGGGGGAAGGTGTTCCCGGAGGAGACGTGGATCGCGTCGGCGCCCGCCTCCTCGAGCCACCGGCACACCTGCACCGAGTCGTCGATCGTGTTCCCCTCGCCGAGCCAGGGGAGGAAGGCGTTCCCGTGCTCGGTCGTGGAGAGCTTCACCTGCACGTGGAAGTCGTCGCCTACCTCGGCGCGGATGGCACGCACCGTCTCGAGCAGGAGCCGGGCGCGGTTCTCCAGGGAGCCGCCGTACTCGTCCTCCCGCTCGTTGACCGCCGAGGAGAGGAACTGCGTGAACAGGTACCCGTTCGCGCCGTGCACCTCGACGCCGTCCAGCCCGGCCGCCCGGGCGCGCCGTGCTCCGGCGGCGAACGAGCGCCTGACCTCCCCGAGGTCCGCTCTCGTCGCCTCCTCCGCCTCGAAGCCGTGGAGGGGATCCGGCTTCCCGGTGGACGAGAGCCCCCTGGGGTACGCGAGGGTCGGCACGTCCCGCTGGCGTCCTCCGTGGGCGAGCTGGACGACGAACTTGCAGCCGTGCTCGTGCACGCGCTCGCCCAGCTCGCGCCAGAAGGGGATCCGCTCGTCGCGCTCGATCCCGGCGAAGTTGGGGACGATCTTCCCGCGCTCGTCCACCGCCGTCCACGAGGAGAGGATCGCCCCGACGCCGCCGCGCGCGAACTTCAGCTCCCAGTTGATCCGCGTCTGCGTCCCGCGCCCGTCGTAGTGGTCGAACCGCCCCGCGACGTTCGAGCGGAAGATGCGGTTCTTGACCTCGAGGTTCCGGAAGCGGAGCGGCTCGAAGATCGTCCCGGCGCTCACGCCTGGATCTCGGACGGGAGAGGCGCCCCCTCGTAGACCGACATGATGTGGCGCACCATCTCGTCGCGCGAGGCGTAGCGCTTCTCCTCGTAGCAGCCGAGCGGGTGCTCGACGAAGGTGATCAGGCACTTGTTGCAGTACGTGCACGGCTGCGGCGCCCGGTCGAGCCCCTGGGCGAACAGGAGCGGCAGGTCCGGGTTGGCGATCAGCGGCCGGCCCATGGTGACGCCGTCGACGGAGCCGTCCTCGATCGCGCGGGCGATCACAGACGCGGTCTGGAAGCCGCCCGCGCACAGCACCGGCACGTCGACCTCCCGCTTGATCGCGCGTGCGAGGTCGAGGTTGATCCCCTCGACCCCGAGCTCCTTCGCCCGCCGCTCCCAGAGCCACGCGAAGCCCTTGTTCAGGGGCGGCGTGCGGAACATGAGGTAGTTGCGGAACGTGTTCTTCCCGCTGGAGAGCATCGTGTCGTAGGAGCGGATCACGTCGGCGATCGGGAACTCGCCGGCCGGGTTGCGCGGGTGCGGGAAGACGTAGCCCGCCGAGATGTGCAGACCGTCGACTCCCGCCTCGACGAGCCACTTGCAGACCCGGATCGACTCGTCGAGGGTCGTCCCCTCTGCCGCCCACGGGAAGAGCGCCTTGCCGTCGTCGATCGCGCTGATCTTGAACTGGAGGTGGAAGTCGGGGCCGATCTCGGCCCGGATGGCGCGGACGACCTCGAGGGCGAAGCGGGCGCGGTTCTCGAGCGAGCCGCCGTACTCGTCCTCGCGGTCGTTGATGGCCGGCGAGAGGAACTGGGTGATCAGGTAGCCGTTGCAGCCATG
>DASTBX010000028.1:0-3905 GCA_035711645.1 Gaiellaceae bacterium | reverse complement strand
AGGATGCCCGCGGCCGACTCGGGCGCCATCGTGTTGACGAAGTAGCCGGCGCCGAGCTCGATCCCGGCGAGGACGCCGAACCGCGGCAGGATCTCGAGGTGCCAGTGCCCGCCGGCGTGGAGCCAGAGGTTCAGGGGCACCGGGCCCTCGGCCACGCGCAGCCTTCGCACGCCTTCCGCCGCGAGGACGAGGGCGGCGGCGAGGCTCGGGCTCGCGAACGGCCCCTGCTCGCACTCCAGGGGCGCCGCGAGCATCTCGTAGGGCTGCCGGCCGGCGAAGGGGCAGAGGAGGAGGATGCCGTCGCGCTCGTCGACGACGCGCATCCGCTGCACGCGCTCCTCGGCGAGCACGCGGCAGAGCAGGCACTCGTCCGCGGCTTCCGCCAGCTCCCGCTCGACGCGGACGAAAGGTGGCTCCTCCTCCAGCCAGACGAGCTGGGAGTGGCTGTGGGCGAGGCTCGCGCCGCCGCCCGCGCCCTCGTTGACCAGGGCGTGGACGTAGGAGAACCCCGCCTCCGCGGCCGCGGCTGCGCGGGCCTGCCAGGCGTCGGCCACGAGCTCGAGCTCCCGGACGCCGAGATCGCCGAGCGTGCGCACGTGGCGCGGCGAATGGACGACCACCTCTTGGCGGCCGACCGCCGCCCGCCGCGTGAAGAGCCCGTCACCCCGGTCGCCGTGGCGGGGCCAGGGCCCGAACGCCGGAAACTTGTTCGGGACGACCCGCACACGCCACCCGGGCGTGTCCGCGGGCCGGCCGGGGGGCGCGATCGCGAAGGTCTCCGGCGGCGTGGCCGTCTCCCTCCCCTCGCAGAAGGGACAGCCCGTGCGGTCGTCCGCCGCCTCGCCGCCGCCCGGCCGGGGGGCCCCGGGGCGCCTGGCCCGCGAGGGGGCGACGACGACCCAGCGCCCCGACACGGGATCGTGCCGGAGCTCGGGCGGCGCGTGGTCGTCGCTCAGCTCGAGCCCTCGCCGCCCCGGTCGAGGAAGGGCCGCAGCAGCTCGAGCGGGAGCGGGAGGATCATCGTGGTCGAGCGCTCGGAGCTGATCTCGAGCATCGTCTGCAGGAACCGGAGCTGCAAGGCGATCGGGTTGGCGCTCATCACGTTCGCCGCGTCCTTGAGGCGCTCGGAGGCCTGGAACTCGCCCTCGGCGGCGATCACCTTCGCGCGGCGCTCGCGCTCGGCCTCGGCCTGGCGCGCCATCGCGCGCTGCATGCCACTCGGGATCTCGACGTCCTTCACCTCGACGATCGAGACCTTGATCCCCCAGGGCGACGTCGCCTCGTCGATGATCTGCTGGAGGATCGCGTTGATCTTGTCCCGCTCGGAGAGGAGCTCGTCGAGGACGTGCTGGCCGAGCACGCTCCTCAGCGTCGTCTGGGCGATCTGCGACGTCGCGACCATGTAGTTCTCCACCTGCACGATCGCGCGCTCGGGGTCGATGATCCGGAAGTACGCGACCGCGTTCACGCGCACGGGCACGTTGTCCTTCGTGATCACCTCCTGCGGCGGGACGTTGAGCGTCACCGTGCGGAGGTCGACACGAACCATCTTGTCGATGATCGGGATCAGCAGGAAGAGACCGGGGCCCTTGGGCGGCGAGTGCAGCCGGCCCAGGCGGAAGATGACTCCCCGCTCGTACTCACGGGCGACCCGAACGGCCGCCGAGAGCAGCAGGACGAGCAGGACGACGACGGCGACGATGGCGATGAGGGCGGCGTTCATCGAGCTCCTTTCCGGCTGGGCAAGACCATCCTATTTGGCGAGCCCGTCCTAGGCCGAGACGGAGACGGCCTCGGACTCCTCCGCCCGCGCCACCTCGAGCACGAGACCCTCGCCGATCGCCTCGACGCGCACCGCGTCGCCGACCTCGAGGGGGTCGCCCCTCGTGTGGGCGCGCCAGATCTCTCCGTGGAGCGAGACGAGCCCCGAGGGCGCGAGACGCGTGCGGACGACGCCGACGTCGTGGAGGACCTCCTCCCGGCCGGTCTTCGTCGGCGCGCGCCGCGCCTGGACGATCTTCGTCACGGCGATCCCGGTGACGACGGCGAGCGTGCCGCCAACCGCCAGGGCGACCCAGATGGAGACCTGGTACTCCTCGCCGGCAGGGTCGAAGAGGAGCAGCGCACCGACGACGAAGCTGGCCGCGCCGGCGAGGGCGAGGGCGCCGTGGCTCGCCACGAACGCCTCGGCGGCGAAGAAGATCGCGGCGAGGAGCATCAGCAGGAGGCCCGCCCAGCTGACGGGGAGCACCTGGAGCCCGAAGAGGCCGACGATCAGCGAGACGGCGCCGACGGTCCCCGGGAAGATGAGGCCCGGGTTGAGGATCTCGATCGTGATCCCGAGAAGCCCGAGCGACATGAGGAGCACGATGATGTTCGGGTCGATGATCGTGTCGAGGATGCGCTTCCAGAGCGACATCTCGACCGTCTCGACCTCGGCTCCCGCCGTGTCGAGGACGAGCCCCTTCGGCTCGGTGCGCATCCCGTCGATCTCCTCGAGGAGCGTCGGCAGGTCGGGCGCGACGACGTCGACGACGTTCTGCTCGAGCGCCTCCTGGGCACCCAGGTTCGACGCCTCACGCACGGCGTCCTCGGCCCAGTCGCCGTTGCGGCCGTGCGCCTCCGCGAGTTCGCGGGCGTAGGCGGCCGCGTCGTTCACGACCTTCCTGCGCAGGTCGTCCGGGATCTCGCCCCCGCCCACGGCCACCGGCGTGGACGAGCCGATGTTCGTCTGCGGCGCCATCGCCGCCACGTCCGAGGCCAGGACGATGAAAGCGCCGGCCGAGGCGGCGCGTGACCCCGGGGGGTAGACGTAGACGACGACCGGGACGTCGGAGTCGAGCTCGGCCTTGATGATGTCCCGCATCGCCGAGTCGAGTCCACCCGGCGTGTCGAGCAGGATCACGACTGCCTCGAAGTCCTCCTCCTGCGCGCGCTCGATCTCTCCGACGACGAAGTCCTTCGTCACGGGGTTGATGTCGTTGGCCAACTCGACCGCGAGGACGCGCGGGGCGCCTTCCTGTCCGGAGGCCGCGCCGGCGAGCGCGAGGGTCGCTCCGAGGAGGAGGACGAGGAGGGAAAATGCCCGCAAGCGAGCCACTTCGACTGTAAAGATTCTATCAGGGCCCTGCCGATCGCCTTGAGTGCGGAGGACTCCTCTGCTCGGATGCGAAGGAGCCGCCGCCCCCCGATGACCTTACGCCGCCCACTCCTGCTCGCGCTCTGCCTCGCAGCGGCCGCCCCCGCCACCGCGGCCGCCGACGACGTGCGCGTCGTCGAGCGCGAGGAGCCGCCCGGGGCGGTGCGCGCATCGACCGCGCGGGCGGCGCCGGTGACGTTCACGCTCGTCGGGATCCACTGGCAGGGCCCGGGCGAGGTCTTCTTCAGGACGGCGCTCGAGCGTGGAAGCTGGAGCGCCTGGCGCTCGGCGCGGCCGGAGGGCGAGGACCTGCCCGACCGCTCGAGTCCCGAGCGAGACGCCTCCCGCGGGTGGAAGACGGGCAACCCGTGGTGGACCGGGGAGGCGCGCTTCATCCAGTACCGGCCGGCCGGCCGCGTGACGAGGCTGAAGACGTTCTTCGTCTCGAGTCCGGTCACCGCCGCCGACGAGGAGCGCGCCGCCGGGCTCGCGGACGGCGACAGCCTCGGGGCGGCCGCCGCCGCCGGCCCGCTCCTGCGCGCGGAGCGGCCCCCGATCGTTCGCCGCCCCGGCTGGGGCGCCGACGAGTCGATCGTGCGCGGGTCGCCGTTCTACGCCGGGCGCGTCCGCTACTCGGTCGTCCACCACACGGCCGGCACGAACAGCTACTCGGCAGCGCAGTCGGCCGCCATCGTGCGCGGCATCCAGCGCTACCACGTCGTCTCCAACGGCTGGAACGACATCGGCTACAACTTTCTCGTCGACA
>DASTBX010000027.1:0-12527 GCA_035711645.1 Gaiellaceae bacterium | reverse complement strand
CTCGGCGGCGAACTGGGCGTTCACCTGGCTCAGGGCCGACGCGGACACGGACGCGATCGCGGACGCGTTCTACGCGCTTCTCGTGGACGGGATGCGGGGCTACTCGACGCCCGCCTGATCGGGCGAGGTCAGGACGTGGGCTGTCTCTTCGATCAGAAGAGCGCACCCAGCTGTAAACGTTCCGTTAGGGCCATGGGCGCCTGGTTTCTGGCGACGCGCGATGGGAATTCTCTCGCTGAGACAAGGGGTCTCAGCGGTCCATCCGGGCCGCTCCACTCAAGGGAGGAAGAAATGCTGAGAGCCAAGAGGTTCTTCGCGACGCTGTTCGCAGTCAGCCTGATGGCTGTCGGCGTGACGGGGCCTGCGGCTGGTCAGGTCGCCGTTCAGGACGGTCTCGTGAACGTCGCGATCGGCGACGTCGAGGTCCTGAACGATGCGAATATCGGTGTCGCCGCGGTCGTCGCCGCCAACGTCTGCGGTGTCAACGTGGGGCCGGTCGCCGCTCTCGGTCGCGCGGTTGACCGCAGCGGCGATACCGAGACGGTGTGCGAGACGCCGACGGGGCCGGTCACGATCGAGCAGAACTAGCCACGTTGGTCACGGGAAGCGGGCGAGGGGCTCGGCCTCTCGCCCGCTTCGTCGTGGCCGACTGACCGCACGAGACGAGGAAATCGGGGGCCGGCGGCCCCCGATTCGTATGCTCCGCGCGTGGCCCAGGCCCTGATCGTGAACCCGCACGCCTCGGGGGTCACGCCCGAGCTGGCCCTGGCCGTGGAGCGGGAGCTCGCGGCCGCGGGTGAGGTGGAGGCCTTCCTCACCGAACGCCCGCGCCATGCCGCCGAGCTCGCCGGCGAGGTCTCGGAGCACGCCGAGCGCGTGTTCGTGCTCGGTGGCGACGGCGCGTGCAACGAGGTGGTGAACGGGCTCGAGGCCGACGTGGCGGTCGGCTTCCTGCCCGGCGGGTCGACGAACGTGCTCGTGCGGGCGCTCGGCCTGCCCCGCGATCCCGTGGCATGCGCTCGCCTCCTCGCGCGCTCGAGCGGCGAGCGGCGCATCTCGCTCGGCCGGGTCAACGGGCGGCGCTTCACCTTCTCCGCCGGCCTCGGCCTCGACGCCGAGCTCGTCCGCCGCGTCGACGCGCTCGGTCGGGCGAACGGCCGCCGGCCCGGGGACGTCGCCTTCGCGCGCACGCTGCTCGGCATCGTCGCCCGGCGGCTCGGCCGTCTCGAGCCGCGCATGACGGTGCTGGGTCGCGACCGCGTCGCCTTCGCCCTCGTCGCCAACTGCGACCCGTACAGCTACGCGGGGCGGTTCGCGATCCACGCGGCGCCGGAGGCTCGCTTCGAGCTCGGTCTCGACCTCGTCGCGCCGCGGTCGGTCTCGCCGCTCGGCCTGCCGCGCGTCGCCGCGTGGGCCTTCCGCGGGAAGGGGCAGGTCACGTCCCCCCGCGTGCTCTACCTCCACGACGTCGACGAGCTCGAGGTCGAGTGCGACGAGCCGACGCCGCTGCAGGCCGACGGCGAGGATCTGGGGGACGTCGTCTCGGCGCGCTTCGAGGCCGAGCGCGACGCGCTACGGGTGCTTGTCGGCGATAATTGATCCTGTGGCAGCCCAGGTGCTTCCGGCCGAGCACGACGTGCGGCGGGTCATCGGCGACGGGGAGGGGACGCCCGACGGAGAGGTCGACGGCCTCGACGAGGCGGCGCTCCTCGACCTCTACCGCGGCCTCGTCCTGCTGCGCACGTACGACGAGCGCTCGCTCGTCTACCACCGGCAAGGGCGCATCGGGACGTATGCGATCTTCTGGGGTCACGAGGCGATGCAGGCCGGGTCGGCCTTCGCCCTCGCCCCTGAGGACTGGATCTTCCCCTCGTACCGCGAGTCGGCGATCGGGCTCCTGCGCGGCATGCCGCCGGAGACGGTGCTCTCCTGGTGGCGCGGCCACCCGGCCGGCTGGTGGAACCCCCGCGAGTTCCGCGTCGCGTCGATCGCCGTTCCCATCGCCACCCACGTCCCGCACGCTGTGGGGTACGCGTGGGGAGCGAAGCTGAAGGGCGAGAGCGCGTGCGCGATCGCCTACTTCGGCGACGGCGCCACCTCCGAGGGCGCCTTCCACGAGGGCGCCAACTTCGCCGCAGTCATGCGCGCCCCGGTCGTCTTGCTCTGCAACAACAACCAGTGGGCGATCTCGACGCCGCTCTCGGCGCAGACGCGGGCCGAGAGCCTCGCCGACAAGGCAGTCGGCTACGGGATGCCCGGCGTGCGCGTCGACGGGGGCGACGTCCTCGCGGTCTACCAGGCGACGGCGGAGGCGCTCGAGCGCGCCCGCGCCGGCGAAGGCCCGACGTTCCTCGAGGCCCTGACCTACCGGTGCGCCCCCCACGCGACCGCCGACGACCCGGCCGCCTACTGGGACGCCGAGCGCGTCGAGGAGGAGCGCAAGAACGAGTGCCTGGGGCGCTACGAGCGCTACCTGCGCCGGACGGGAGTGCTCACGGACGCGCTCGTCGAGGAGGTCCGCGCCGAGGCGCTCGACCGCATGCGGAAGGGCATCCAGGCGGCCGAGGCGCTGCCGGCGCCCGACCCGGAGGTCGTCTTCGCACACGCCTACGTCGAGCCGCCTCCGGGCGTCCGCGAGGGCTGAGCCGTGGCCGACAGGACCCTCGTCGAGGCGGTCAACGACGCGCTCCACGCGGAGATGGAGCGCGACGGCGCGGTCATGGTGATGGGCGAGGACGTGGGCCGCGCCGGCGGGGTCTTCCGCGCGACGGCCGGGCTCCGCGACCGCTTCGGGGCGGACCGCTGCGTCGACACGCCGCTCGCCGAGGCGGGCATCCTCGGCACCGCGGTCGGCCTCGCCATGGCCGGCTGGCGGCCGGTCTGCGAGATGCAGTACGAGTCGTTCAGCTATCCCTGCCTCGACCAGCTCATCACCCACGTCGGGCGCTATCGCTGGCGGACCGGCGGGACGATGGAGTTTCCGATCACGGTCCGGATGCCGACCGGAGGCGGCGTGCGGGCCCCGGAGCTGCACGAGGACTCCCCGGAGGCCTACTACGTGCACACGCCGGGCGTGAAGGTCGCGATCCCCTCGACGCCGGCCGACGCCAAGGGGTTGCTCGCGGCTGCGATCCGCGACCCCGACCCGGTCGTCGTCCTCGAGCCGAAGGTGCTCTACCGCAGCCCACGGGGCGAGGTTCCCGAGGGAGACCACGTGGTGCCGCTCGGCCGGGCCCGCGTGGCGCGTGAAGGGACGGACGTGACGCTCGTCGCCTACGGCGCGATGGTGCAGACGTGCCTCGCGGCGGCGGACTCGCTCGAGGCCGGCGCCGAGGTCGTGGACGTCCGCACGCTGAAGCCGCTCGACGAGGAGACGATCCTCGCCTCCGTGGCGAAGACCGGCCGCGCCGTCGTCGTCCAGGAGGCGCCGCGCGTCGCGGGCTTCGGCGCGGAGATCGTGGCCGTGATCGCGGAGAAGGCGATCCTCGACCTCCGGGCGCCGGTGCTGCGCGTCACGGGCTACGACGTCCCCTTCCCGTACTGGTCGATCGAGCACGAGTACCTGCCCACCGCCGAGCGCGTCGCCGACGCCGCCCGGCGGGTGCTCGAGTACTGAGGAGCGGAGGTGGCCTACGAGTTCAAGCTGCCGGATCTCGGCGAGGGAGTCGCCGAGGGCGAGATCGCGCGCTGGCTCGTCGAGGTCGGTCAGGAGGTGGCGGAGGACGACCCGCTCGTCGAGATCCAGACCGACAAGACGACGGTCGAAATCCCGTCGCCGGCCGCCGGGACGGTCTCGCGCATCCTCGTCGGCGAGGGCGACCTCGTCCCCGTCGGCACGCCGCTCGTTCTCATCGGGGACGCTGAGGTCGAGACGGCGCCCGCCGAGCCGCCCGAGCAGGTGCGCGCCGACGAGCCGAGCCCGGTCGCCGAGCCCGAGGAACGGGCGCCCGCGCGCGTGCAGGCGACCCCGCTCGTTCGGAAGATCGCCGCCGAGCTCGGCGTCGAGCTCGCGGGCCTGGCCGGGACCGGCCCGGGCGGGCGGATCACGGAAGAGGACGTCCGCCGCTTCGCGGCGCTCTCGCCGGGGTCGGCGCCTTCCGCCGAGGCGGGCAGGCGCGTCCCCCTGCGCGGCGTCCGGCGGCAGATCGCCCGCCATCTGACGACCTCGCACCGCGAGGTGCCGGCGGTGACCGTGGTCGAGGAGTGCGACTTCACGGCGCTTTCCGAGGCGCGCGGCGAGCGCTCGTACCTGCCGTATCTCTTCGAGGCGGTCGTGGGCGCGCTGAAGGAGTTCCCCGAGCTGAACGCCGCCCTCGACGGCGAGGAGGTCGTCTACTGGGACCGCTACGACCTCGGTGTGGCCGTGCAGACGGACGAAGGCCTCCTCGTCCCCGTGCTCCGCGGCGCGGACGCGAAGTCGCTGGACGACCTGGAGGCCGAGGCCGGTCGTCTCGCCGACGGCGCGCGCGCCGGGACGCTCGCCCCGGAGGAGCTGCGCGGCTCCACGTTCACGGTCACGAGCGCCGGCCGCCTCGGCGGGCTCTTCGCTACGCCCCTCGTCAACCACCCCGAGGTCGCCATCCTCGGCCTCCACCGCATCGCCGAGCGTCCGGCGGTCGTGGACGGCGAGCTCGCGATCCGCCGGATCGGCTGGCTCGCGTGCACCTTCGACCACCGCGTCGTGGACGGCGCGCGGGCGAGCGCGTTCCTGCTCGACGTCATCAGCCGGCTCGAGCGCCCGGCCGAGACGTGAAAGAAAGAGCCCGGCGGCCGCAGGACCGCCGGGCTCTCCTCCGCGGAGCTTCCTGGCCGCTACCGCAGTTGGCCGCGAATCTCGCCGCCGGGCTGCGTCATCGTGTGGACGTTCGCGTACGTGACGCGGGCGCGAATCGCGCGCACGGCCTCGTCGAACTCCCCGGGTGCGATCCCCTGGGCGTCCGGGCCGATCACGTCCGCGGCGTCGATGACGCCCGAGACGCTCTCGGTGGCGCCGGTCCCCGCGGGGCAGGCCGGCTTGTCGCCGCCTCCGCAGAGGAACGCGATGACGCCGCCGTTCGCGCCCCGCTGTCCGAGATGGATGTGGGCGGCCATGGCCGTCGAGTTCAGGCCGCCGTACGAGAGCTCATACGTGATCGTCTGGGCGTCGGTGTCGATACGCGCCGTGAACGAACCGGAGCCGAACGACGAGACGGCCGGCACCTCCTGGAAGCCGGTCAGCTTGGCCTTGACGTTCTTCTTGCCTCCGCTGGCCCCGGCGAGCGACGCGACCAGCAGGCCCACCATGAGGACGGCGAGGCCGAGAACGAACGTGCGCTTGCGCATGAGCAACCTCCTTCGTCTCCCCCACTAAGAGTGCGGTCCGTACTACGCCGCCGCGCGCGGTCCGGATTCCCCGCGCCGAGGACGGGCTACACCGGCTCGAGCTCGCTCGCCGGGGCGCTCGTCAGGTGGGGGGCGAGCATACGCTCGATGCTCGGAGCGCTCGCGCGTCCGTCGAGGCGCGCGACGACCTGCCGCTCGCGAAAGAGGACGAGGGTGGGGACGTCCGCGACGTCGAGGCGGTCGGCGAGCTCGCGCGCCTTCTCGACGTCGACCCGGGAGACGCGCAGCCGCCCTCGCTCCTTGCGCGCGAGGTGGGCGAGAAGGCTCTCCATGCGCCGGCCGGGGCCCGAGCGCTCCGAAGTGAAGAAGAGGAGGAGAGGGAGGTCGAGGGCCGCGTCCATCGAAAGGAAATTTCCCTGCTGCAAACCTTGCAAAACGGCAGTGTGCGGTAGCGGCTCAGGTACCCGGTCGCCGCCGCGGATCGCCGGTGGGAGGCTGGGGCAGCGGGATGTACTGGACGCTCGGTCGTCGGCGTCCCTCCTGCGGGAAGAGCTCCATGAGAGCGTAGGCCTCCGGCGGAAGCCCGGTTGCGACGGGCAGTCCCAGCCGTAGCGCCTCCGTCACCGTGATCGGGTCGTCATGCGTGTAGTGGCCGCCGGCGAGCTCCTCGGCGACCGACTCTGCCTGCTCCTGGCCGAGGCGCTCGCCGAGCAGGTCGCGGACGACCTGCTTCATGTGGCGGAGCGCCTTCTCGGCGACGTCGGCGAGGATAAGGGTGCGGTCCTCGAGGCGCTCGACGGGCTTCTTCGTCGTGACGCGAACGAGGGAGGCCGCCGGCATGTCGCCGAGCTGCGGGTCGACCGGCCCGAGCACGGCTGCCGCGTCCATGAGGATCTCGTCAGCCGCGAGGGCGATGAGCGTCCCGCCGGACATGGCGTAGTGCGGAACGAGGACGGTGACCTTTCCCGCGTGCGCGCGCAGGGCGTAGGCGATCTGCTCGGAGGCGAGCACGAGGCCGCCGGGGGTGTGAAGGAGGAGGTCGATCGGGTTCTCGTCCGGCGTCTCCCTGATCGCGCGCAGGACGGCCTCGGAGTCGTCGATGTCGATGAAGCGGAAGAACGGGACGCCGAGCACGCCGACCGTCTCCTGCCGGTGGATCATCGCGATGACGCGCGAGCCGCGGACCCGCTCGAGCGCGCCGAGCGCCCGGGAACGGCGGGCCTGCAGCGCCCGCTGGGACAGGACCGGCACCGTCAGCAGGACGAGGATGCCGATGGCCAGGACGGCGCCGAGATCCACTAGTGCTCCTTCAGGGGCACTGGGGCAGGATACTGGCGCCGAGGGTCTACACTCAGGCGCGTGGACGGGATCGTCGACTGGTACCTCCTCGGTGTGGTGCTCGGCCTCGGCGTCGCGGCGGGGGTCGGCGCGGCAGGCGCGCTCCGCAGCCCGGCGTGGTCGGCGCTCGCGGTCGCCGCTCTCGGGGGCGGCGTGGCGCTGGCGCTGGTCGCGCTGCCCTGGTGGGCGCTCGTCGGCCTGGCCGCCTCCGCCCTCCTCGCCTTCTTCGCGCTGCGCCGCCTGTCGCCGCAGGCGCTCCCCGCCGCGGCCCTCGCCGCCCTCGGGCTCGCGGCGATCCCGGCGCTCGGCTACGTCGCCGCCGTCTCGACCCCCGTTGCGGCCGCGCGCCTCGGCCGCCGGGCCGGCTCCCGCTACGCGGGGCTGCGCGTTCTCGCCAAGGACTGACCTGACCGACCCGGACCGGAAGAAGCTCGTCCTCGTCGTCGTCGACGGGCTGACGCCCGAGGTCCTCGCGCGGGGCCTCGCCGAGGGGCGGCTGCCGGCCCTCGCCACGCTCGCCGCGGACGGCTGGTCGGGCCGGGGAACCAGCGTCTTCCCCTCGCTCACGCCGGTCTGCCTCACGTCGATCGCCACCGGGGCGTTCCCCGACGTCCATCACATACCGCACCTCGTCTGGTACCACCGGGGCGAGAGGCGCGTGGTCGAGTACGGCTCGTCGTTCTCGGCGATGCGGGCGGCGGGAACGCGCCGGTCGATCCGCGACACGATGTTCGCGATGAGCGGCGAGCACGTCGCCGGGAACGCCACGACCGTCTTCGAGGCGCTCGAGGACGGCGGTCTCGAGCCGGCGGCGATCAACTTCACCTGCTACCGCGGCCGGACGAGGCACGAGATCCGCCTGCCGTCCGTCGCCCGGCGCAACCGCTGGTACGGCTCCGTCCTCGGGCCCAGGCACTTCTTCTTCTTCAACGTCTTCGAGTCGGAGCAGACCGGCGCGCCGCTCGCCGTCCGGTCGCGGCTCGAAGGCTCGATCGACGAGTACGCGGGCGTCGTCGGGCGCTGGCTCGTCACCCGCGACGCGTTCGACTTCCTCGTCTTCTACCTACCCGACTACGACTACGCCTCGCACATCGCCGGCCCCGAGGGCTCGCTCGACGCCCTCGAACGCTCCGACGGTGCGCTCGCCCGCCTGCTCGAGGCGGGCGGCGGCGCCGAGGAGTTCCTCGAGCGCTACGCCGTGCTCGTCTGCTCCGACCACGGACAGACGGCCGTCGAGCGGCTCGCCCGGCTGGACGACGCCTTCGCCGCCCGCGAGCCCGGCGTGCTCGCCCTCGCGTCGAACCGGGCCGGGATGGTCTACCGGCTGGTCGGCTGCAGGCTCGACGCTCGCTCGCTCGCGGAGCGGCTCGACGAGCAGCCCGCCGCCGACGTCGTGCTCTTCCGGGAGGACGGCGCCGCCGTCGCTCGCCGGGACGGTTCGGAGGTCCGCTTCGCCCTCGACGGCGACGAGTGGCGTGTGGAGGGCGACGCGTCCGTGCTCGATCCCGGGCGCTACCCGAACGGCCTCGAGCGCTCCTGGCGCGCTCTCCTCTGCCCGAATGCCGGGGACGTGCTCGTCTCCGCGACGGAGGGGTGGGAGTTCGCCGACCTGGGCGGCCGGCACCACCTCGGGGGCGGCAGCCACGGCTCGCTGCTCGCCGGCGACTCGACCGTCCCCCTCGTCGCCGCCGGGTTCGACGAGCCCCCCTTCCCTCCCGAGGCCGGCATCACCGACCTCGCCCCGCTGGCGCTCGCGCACTTCGGCCTGCCGGCGCCTGCCTCCATGAGGCGGCCCCGTGAGGCGGCGAGAGCCTGACTTCGCCGCGCTCCGCGCCGAGATGGTCGCGGAGCAGCTCGACGCGCGGGGCATCCGCGACCCTCGCGTGCTCGAGGCGATGGGGAGAGTGCCGCGCGAGGCATTCACCGACGCGGACGATCGCAAGCGCGCCTACGAGGACATCCCGATCCAGATCGGCTGGGCGCAGACCATCTCCCAGCCGTACATGGTCGCGCTCATCTGCGAGGCGGCCGCCGTGCGCCCCGGCCAGAAGGTCCTCGACGTGGGCACCGGCTCCGGCTACCAGGCGGCCGTCCTCGCCGAGCTCGGCGCCGAGGTCTTCTCGATCGAGCGGATCCGCCAGCTCGCCGAGCGGGCGGAGAACAAGCTCGTCACGGCAGGCTACGGGCAGGTGACCGTCCTCCTCGGGGACGGGTCGGTCGGGCTGCCGGAGGAGGCCCCCTTCGACGCCATCACCGTGGCGGCGGCGGCCCCGGAGCCTCCGCCGACGCTGTACGACCAGCTCGTGGTCGGCGGACGCCTGGTCGTCCCGATCGGAAACCGCCGCGCGCAGCGCCTCGAAGTCGTCGTCCGCACGCCCGAGGGGCCGGCCGTCGTGCACTCGGTCCCCTGCCGCTTCGTGCCGCTCGTCGGCGAGGAGGGGTACTAGGAAGGCAGCACGGCGCGGTTTCGCCGCGTCGGCGGGCGGGCACCCTCGCGACGGAAATGCTGCCCCTCCACCGGACCAGCACCCTGGTCCACCGGCCCGTGACGTACCGGGACATCCGGCTCGGCGTCGTGACGGACGCGCTCTTCGACCGTCCCGTCCGCCGCCTCGTCGGGCTCGACGTGCGCTGCGGCGACGGTGCCGACCGGCTCCTTCCCTTTCCGGCCTGCGAGGTGCGGGAGGGGCGCCTCGCGGTCGAGTCGGCACTCGTCCTCCTCGAAGGGAACGTCGACTTCTACCGGCTGGAGGGCTCGACCTTCGGCGCGCTCCAGGGCGTGTCGGTGCTGGGCGGCGGCGTCGAGCTCGGCACGCTCGCCGACCTGGTCGTCGACGACCACGGTGAGGTGACGCGCGTCGTCGTGGCCGCGACGGACGGCGACGTGGAGCTCGAGCCGCACGAGGCGACGGTCGGGGCCGAAGGTCTCCGGCCCGCCGTCTAGGGCCTGCCCGGAGAGTGAACCATGGCGCCTGACAGGCGCCACGCGGCGCGAGGCCGCGTCCTCCGGCGCGCCGGTATGCCCGCATATCGACGCTTCCTGCGTCCGTGCCTCGCACCACGGTCGCGTGTCACCCACCGTGGCCACCTCCGGACGGACCCCTGATCGAGTCTCTACCCTTTTCCCGGTGGCGAAGGGAGCCGAGGCGACCTCCTCGCGCGCGAGCGCGCTTACGGATGCGGCCTCGCTTGCGCTGCGAAGGCCCGCGAACTGGGTGCAGCTGGCGAAGTTCTGCACCGTCGGCGTCTCGGGCTACGTCGTCAACCTCGCCGTCTACGCGACGCTGCTCGCGCTCGGCGTCCACTACGTGCTGGCCGCCGTCGGCTCCTTCGTCGTCGCGGTCACGAACAACTACGCCTGGAACCGCCTCTGGACGTTCCGGCGCCAGCGCGGGCACCTCGTCTTCCAGGGCGTCCGCTTCCTCGTCGTCTCGTCGGTCGCGCTCGCCGCGAACCTCGTCTTCCTCACCGCACTCGTCACGCTCGGGGTCCCCAAGCTGCCGGCGCAGGCGATCGCCATCGTGCTCGTGACGCCGTGGAACTTCGTCGCAAACAAGCTCTGGAGCTTCCGACGGCACCCGCGCGGCGCGTAGCGGCCGCAGGCCTGGCCGCGCTCGCCGTCCTCGCGGGCGCGGGCGAGGCCCGGGCGCAGGAGCCCACGGCGCCGGTCTACGACTCGCGCGGGAACCTCGTCGGCACGCCCTTCGTGCCGGAGCCGGCGCGGCCGCAGCTCACCGAGGAGGACGCGATCGGCAGGGCGCTCGCGCACGAGAAGGTCGACGACTGGCTCGCTCGCTACCCGAAGCGCACGTTGACGGAGGAGGCCGAGCTCGACGAGGACGCGCGCGTCTGGACCGTGAAGGTCTGGTCCTCGCTCCCCGACGCGGGACAGGTCGCGCTCGCCAAGGTCGACGACCGCTCGGGCTCGGTGACCGAGGCGTGGACCGGCCCGCAGGTGGCGTGGAAGATGGCCCGGGGCTACGACGGTGCCTTCGGCCGGAAGATCAACGAGCCCTGGATCTGGCTCTCCTTCTGCGCGGTCTTCCTCCTCGGCCTCGCCGACCTGCGCCGACCGCTCTCCGTCCGCAACCTCGACCTCCTCGTCCTGCTCTCCTTCGGCGTCTCGCTCTACTTCTTCAACCGCGGCGACGTCTTCACCGCGATGCCGCTCGCCTACCCGCCGCTCCTCTACCTCCTCGCCCGCATGGCGTGGATCGGCCGGCGCGGCAACGGGTCCCGAGCGCGGCCCGTCTGGCCCGTGTGGGTCCTGCTGGCCGCGACGGTCTTCCTCACCGGCTTCCGCTTCGGGCTCAACGTGCAGGCGTCGAACGTGATCGACGTCGGCCTGGCCGGCGTGATCGGCGCCCAGCGGATCGTCGCCGACGGAGAGAGCCCGTACGGGAACATGCCCACCGACGAGGGCGAGGAGTGCGGCGAGCCGGACGCCGACGGCTACGTCCGCGAGCGGATCCAGACGAACGGCCGCTGCGAGGTCGCCAACGGCCGCGGCGACACGTACGGCCCCGTCAGCTACCTGGCGTACGTGCCGGGCTTCCTCACCTTCGGCTGGAGCTACGAGTGGGACGACCTGCCGGCGGCGCACTTCACTTCGCTCCTCTGGGACGGGCTGGCGCTCCTCGGCTTGGGCTTCCTCGGCCTCCGCTTCGGGGGCGTCCGCCTGGGGACGACGCTGGCCTTCGCCTGGGCCGCCTACCCCTTCACGCAGTACGTCTCCAGCTCGAACTCGAACGACGCGATCATGCCCGCCCTGCTCGTGTGGGGGCTCGTCTTCGTGACGTCGGCCCCGGCTCGCGGGCTCTTCGCCGGGCTCGCCGCCTGGACGAAGTTCGCGGCGTTCCTCCTCTTCCCGCTCTGGGCGTCGTACCCGCGGGCCACCCGCTGGCCGCGCGGTCAGCTCCTCTTCCTCGGCGGCGCGCTCCTCGCCACGGCGATCGGCTTCTCGATCCTCTTCCTCGAGCCCGACCCGTTCCACGCGGCGCGCGTCTTCTGGGACCGCACGTTCGGCTGGCAGCTCTCACGGCCCTCCCCGTTCTCGATCTGGGACTGGGGCGAGTACCCCGGCTATCCCGACCTGGGCGTCGTGCAGACGGCCCTCAAGGTCGCCCTGCTCGTCGTGGCGGCGGCCCTCGCCTTCGTGCCGCGCACCCGGAACGTCGTCCAGCTGGCGGCGCTCTCGGGAGCCCTCCTGATCGGCTTCGAGCTCGTCCTGACCCACTGGTTCTACCTCTACGTCCCGTGGTTCTTCCCCTTCGTCGCCTTCGCGCTCTTCGTGCCCGCCACCGTGCGCGCCGTCGCGCCGGAGCCCCGGCAGGAGGAGCCGAGCGGTGAGCGTCCGGTCGGAGACCTGGTCGCGGCGCGCTGAGAGCGGCGCGGTCGTCGTCGCGGTCGCGGCCGGGCTCGTCCTGCTGGCGGTGTCGTGGACCCTTCTCCACGTACCGCCGCTCGACCGCTCGCAGATCGTCGACACCCCCGTGTACCAGGACTACGGCGAGGCGATGGCCGCAGGCGGGGTGCCGTACCGCGACTTCTCGCTCGAGTATCCGCCGGCGGCGCTGCCGGTCTTCTGGCTGCCCGCCCTCGGCCCGTCGGAGCACTATCGCTCCCTCTTCGAGGTGCTCATGCTCGGCTGTGCCGCGGCGGCCCTGGTCGCGCTCGTGCTCGGCCTGCGCTCGCTCGGCGTCGAGCCGGGACGGCTCCTCGCTGCTGCCGCGCTCTGCGGCCTCTTCCCGCTCGCGCTCGGCTCGGTCGTCCTGACGCGCTACGACCTCTGGCCGGCCGCGCTGGCCGCGGCGGCGCTCGCGGCGCTGCTCGCGGGTCGCGAGCGGGTCGGCTTCGGCGTCCTCGCC
>DASTBX010000026.1:0-4297 GCA_035711645.1 Gaiellaceae bacterium | reverse complement strand
GGCGACGTCGTCACGCTCGACGAGTTCGTCGACGAGGTGGGCGTGGACGCCGCCCGCTGGTACCTCGTCTCCCGCGGCCACGAGCAGGCGATCACGATCGACGTCGACCTGGCGCGCGAGAAGAGCGAGAAGAACCCCGTGTACTACGTCCAGTACGCGCACGCGCGGATCGCCGGGATCCTCCGGAACGCCGGCGAAGCGGAGGTCTCCGCCGCGGCGCCGGCCGAGCCCGCTCCCGAGGAGCGCGACCTCGTCAAGCGCCTCGCCGAGTTCCCCGCAGTCGTCGCCGAGGCGACCGAGCGCCGCGCTCCACACGCGCTCCCCACGTATGCGATCCGCGTCGCAGACGACTTCCACCGCTTCTACCACCACCACCGCGTGCTCGGAAGCGACGAGCAGGCCTTCAGGCTCGCGCTCTGCCACGCGGCCCGCAGCGTGATCGCACGGAGCCTCGACCTCGTCGGAGTCGAGGCGCCCGAGCGCATGTGAGGCCTCGGCGGTGCCAGCCGTGGCGCGCGGATCAGGAGGGCGCCGGCTGGTTCGCGCCGAACGGGCCCTCGGCGAGGAGCTTCCTGAAGGCGGGGTACTGGCCGAGGCGGCCGACCGTCACGAGCGTGTCGCCCCGCTGGATCACGTCGCCCGGCTGCGCGCCGGCCACCGGCTCCGGCTCGCGCAGGATCGCGATGATCGTGATCCCCGTCCGCTGCCGGAAGCCGAGCTCGGCCAGCGTCTTCCCGATCGCCGGGCTCGTGTCGGGAACGGGCACCCACTCGATCGAGAGCTCGCCGAAGGCCATCTCGAGCTCCTCGACGATCTTGGGCCGCTCGTAGGCGCCGCCGATCACGGCGCCGATCTGGCGGGCCTCGTCGTCCTCGAGCTGGATGACGGCCTGCGGCTCCTCGTCGTCCGCGTGCCGGAACCAGTAGATCTCGCGCAGGCCCTCGTTGTGCATGATCACGGTGAGGCGGCCGCCGTGCGCGGTATGGCACGAGTACTTGACGCCCACGCCGGGCAAGCGCGTCTCACGAAGCTCTGTCGACACGTGTCCCTCCTTCGGTCAGTGTAGGTCGCGCGGGAAAGAGTCGGCGTCCCAGGCGCTTGGACTCCTTCATGAGCAGCACGCCGACGATCGCCGTGCTGAGGACGTAGAGGCCCGAGAAGGCGACGAGGTCGCGACGTGCCGAGGCGGCGATGGCCGGGTTCGCGGCCGCCACCTGCGCGAGGATCACCGTGAACTCCCCGCGGGCGACGAGCGCCGAGCCCGCGTTGAGGCTCTGGCGCCGGGTGAAGCCGCCGACGCGACCGGCGCCGTACGTGCTCACGAGCTTTCCGGCCACGCTCAGCGCGACCGCGAGCGCGATCAGCCACCCGAGCGAGCTCAACGCGTCCACGTCGATCGCGAGGCCGAAGACGAAGAAGAAGAGCGCGGCGAAGAGGTCGCGGAAGCCGAGGAAGCGCTCCTCGATCTCGCTCCGAACCGACGTCCCGGACAGGACGACTCCCGCCATGAGCGCGCCGATCGCCTCCGAGAGGCCGAGCTCCTTCGCGACGGCGCTCATCCCGATCAGGAGCGCGAACGTGAAGAGGAGGAAGAACTCGCGCGGCATCGCGTCGAGCAGCCGGTCGATCGGCCGGGCAAGCCAGCGGGACGCGGCCAGCGAGACGGCGATGAACCCGATCGCCCTCGTCAGCAGCTCGAGCGTCTCCGTCACCTCTCCGCCGCCGCCTCCGGCGAAGGCGAGCACGAAGGCGACCGCGATGTCCTCGAAGATGAGAATCGCGAGGACGAGGTCGGTCTCGTCGTCGGCAAGCCGCCGGAAGTCGATCAGGCCCTTGACCGCGACCGCGGAGGACGAGACGTAGATGGCGGCGGCGAGGATGATGGCCGGGAACGTGAAGCCGAAGGCGATCACGCCGACGATCAGCCCCAGGCCTGCGTTCACGACCAGGTCGAGGGAGCCCCCGATCCCGAGGTGCATGCCGCTGCGTCTGAAGCGCTCCAGCGTGAACTCGAGCCCGAGGAAGAAGAGGAGGAAGATCACTCCGAGCTCGGCGACGAACTCGGTCACCTCCGATGGCTCGATGACGGAGAGGACCTCCGGCTCGTTGGGGCCCAGGAGCAGGCCGGCGAGGAGGTAGGCCGGAATGGCGGAAAGGCCGAAGCGACTCGCCACGAGGCCGAGCACCGCGAGGACAGTCACCGTCACTGCCAGCTGGCTGAGAGTCAGCTGTGCTCCCCTCCGTCGCTGGCGCGAATCCTAAGCGCGTGGGCTAGATCCAGCCCAGGTCGCTGAACTCGGGCACGCCGCGATGCCAGGCCGCCCAGCCCGCGAGCAGGAGGGCGGCAAGGACGACCGCGCCGGCGCAGGCGCGCAGAGCGGGCCGCGGCGTGACGAACGCCCAGACCCCGAGGAAGGCGGCCGCGGGCGGCAGGAGCCACCACGTCTGGCCCTCCACGGTGCTCGTGAAGAGCGTCACCCCAAGGAGCACGGTGACGAGCGCCTCCTGGAGCGCCGTGCTCCGCACGGCGGGCCTGGCCCACGGCTCGGCGAGGCAGAACGCGAGCACGAGGCCGAGCAGGCCGACGTGCCACTCCCAGTGGCTGAAGCGCTCGTCCCAGAAGTACGCGACGCGCTCGACGTCGCCCGTCGGCTCCTCCGCGCGGATCGAGTTCGCGGACAGGTGGAGGCCGTGACCGTCCACGTACGCGACGCCGGCGGCGACGGCGAGGCCGAGCGCCGGTCCCCGGGCGCCGAACGAGACGAGGACGGCCGCGGCGGCGCCCACGACGACGAAGGGGGTGGCCAGGTCGATCCAGTCGCCGACGTCGCCGCCCACCGCCGGCGTGTGGTGGAAGACGGCGACGGCGAGCGCGAAGGCGACGAGCGCACGCACGACGGCACCCTAGGCGCAGCGGCGGCTGGTCCCGGACGTGCGTAGGATGGCGCCGTATGTCCGACGGCGTCGCTCCGGATCGGAACCTCGCCCTCGAGCTCGTGCGGGTCACCGAGGCGGCCGCGCTCGGATGCGGCCGCTGGATCGGCCGGGGGGACAAGGAGGCAGCCGACCAGGCTGCCGTCGACGGCATGCGCGCGATGCTCGACAGCATCTCGATGAGCGGCGTCGTCGTGATCGGGGAGGGGGAGAAGGACGAGGCGCCGATGCTCTACAACGGCGAGGAGATCGGGAACGGCGAGCCGCCCGAGGTCGACGTGGCCGTCGATCCCCTGGAGGGGACGCGCCTGACGTCGGTGGGGCAGCCGAACGCGATCGCCGTGATCGCGCTCGCCGAGCGCGGGACGATGTTCTTCCCGGGCGCCGCCGTCTACATGGACAAGCTCGTGGGCGGCGCCGAGGTGGCTGACGCTCTCGACCTGAACGCCTCGCCGGCGGAGAACGTCGAGCGCGCCGCCGAGGCGAAGGGCGTGACCCCGAGCGAGATCGCGGTCGTCATCCTCGACCGGGAACGGAACCAGCCCACGATCGACGGCGTCCGCGAGGCGGGCGCCAAGGTGAACCTGATCACCGACGGCGACGTGGCGCCCGCGATCGCGGCCGCGCGTGCAGGCACCGGCGTCGACCTGATGATGGGGATCGGCGGCACCCCGGAGGGCGTCATCGCCGCCGCTGCCGTCAAGTGCCTCGGCGGCGTCGTCCTCGGCCGCCTCTGGCCCCGGAACGACGAGGAGCGCCGGCAGCTCGTCGACGCCGGCTACGACCCCGACCGCGTCCTCGCCACGGACGACCTGGTCGGCGGGGACAACGTCTTCGTCGCCGCGACCGGCGTCACAGACGGCGCGCTCCTCCGCGGCGTGCGCTACACGCGCGGGGGCGCGGTCACCGACTCGATTGTCATGCGCTCGCGCTCCGGCACGGTGCGCCGCGTGGAGGCCCAGCACGCCCTCGACAAGCTCGAGCGCTTCAGCGGCCGCCAGTACCGCTAGGGGCGGAGCGGCCGTGTCCGGCGCGGACGTGTCGGGGTCAGGCCCCGTCGTGTCCCCCGCGGTCGCGTCCGTTTAGGACCGGAGCGGGCGGCGCGTCGCTTCACCGCTGGAAGGTGCCCGGCTGCCGCCGCAGCAACGCCGGCGAAAGGGACATCGCAGATCGGCGCACGGCGGGGTCAGGCCCCGTCGTGTCCTGCGGGGACGCGTTTCGCGAGCCCGGCGACCTCAGGCTGCGGCCAGCTCTTTCTCCATGTCGGGCGTGTAGGTCCCGTCCCGGGCCGCGCCGTTCAGCCGCGCGCGGTGGGCGAGCGCCTCCTGTCCCGCGCCGACGTTCGCCTCGTCGCCCCTCCACG
>DASTBX010000025.1:0-5765 GCA_035711645.1 Gaiellaceae bacterium | reverse complement strand
CGAACGGCCGCTTAAGCAGAAAGGGCGCGGTCTCCCGCGCCCTTTCGCGAATCGTCCCGGGCCTGTCTAGCAGGCGCCGGAGCTGATGTCTGCCGCCGGGCCGGCCTTGTTGTACGTGGCCTGGCCGACGATGCTCTGGATGCAGTACGAGGCAGGCGTGGCGCGGACGACGTTGACGTTCTTGATGCCCGCGTCGTACGACGCCTTGAGGACCGCCGACGTGAGACCGGAGTAGCCGGTCGCCGTGTGGTCGGCGTAGTACGCCTCGACACCGGGAATCGCCGCGCGGACGTTCGCCTGCGCCGCCGACCGCTCCGCGCGGGCGCGGAAGCTGAGGTACGACGGGATGGCGATCGCCAGCAGGATCCCGATGATGATGATCACGACGAGGAGCTCGATGAGGGTGAAGCCCCCTTCCTTCTCCGAGACCGTGATCCTGTTCCTGAGCCTCTGAATCATGAGCGGACTCCTTCCTTGAACGAGCTAGGGCGTGCAGTGGCTCACGGGAGGTATCGGCTCCCGGAAACGTCCCGGAATCCCCTCTAACGAGGGATTTTCCAGGCCCCTTTAGAGAAGCGGGCGCGGTGCCGATGAGAGCGGTCGGGAGATCCCGTGGAACCCACCTCGCAGCCGACCCCTCAGCCCGTTCCCGCCGCGCAAGAGAAGCGCGCCGCGGGCTCGATCGACGACCTCCTCGAGCACGTCGTCGTCCGCGGTGCCTCCGACCTCCACGTCACCGTCGGGTCCGAGCCGGTCATCCGCGTCAACGGCCGTCTTGAGCGCCTCGAGGAGTTCGAGCGCCTCACGCCCGAGGAGACGCAGCGGATGCTCTACCGCATCCTCTCGACGGAGCAGCAGAAGCACTTCGAGATCAACCGGCAGATCGACATCTCCTACTCGATCCCGGGGCTCGCGCGGTTCCGCGTCAACGTGTACTTCCAGCGCCAGAGCCTCGGCGCAGCGTTCCGGCTCATCCCCGCCGAGCTGAAGACGCTCGAGCAGCTCGGCCTGCCCTCCGTCCTCAAGGACTTCACGACGAAGCCGCGCGGGCTCGTGCTCGTCACCGGGCCGACCGGCTCGGGCAAGTCGACGACGCTCGCCGCGGTCATCGACGAGATCAACCGCACGCGCGACGACCACATCATGACGATCGAGGATCCGATCGAGTTCCTCCACCGGCACAAGCGCTGCGTCGTCAACCAGCGCGAGATCGGCCCCGACGCGACGAGCTTCGCGGACGCGCTCCGCGGCGCGCTCCGCCAGGACCCGGACGTGATCCTCCTCGGCGAGATGCGCGACCTCGAGACGATCGCCACCGCGCTGACCGCGGCCGAGACGGGCCACCTCGTCTTCGCGACGCTCCACACGCAGGACGCGCCCTCCACGGTCGACCGGCTCATCGACGTCTTTCCGGCCGCCCAGCAGGAGCAGGTACGCGTCCAGATCGCGAGCACCCTCCAGGGCATCGTCACGCAGACGCTCCTGCCGACGGCCGACGGGCTGGGGCGCGTCGCTGCGCTCGAGATCCTGCTCCCCGACGACGCCGTTCGCAACCTGATCCGCCAGGCGAAGGTCGAGCAGATCTACTCGGTGATGCAGACCAATACCTCGCGCGGCATGCAGACGCTCGAGCAGGCGCTTCTCGATCTCGTCCGGCGCGGCAAGGTCTCCCGCGAGATCGCGCTCATGCGCTCCAGCCGGCCGGATCAGCTCAAGGGCCTCCTGCAGCGCAACGGCCTCCTCCCAGCCGACCAGGAGGCGGCGCCCGGCGGCCTGCGGGTGGCCGGGAGCTAGGCGCCCGTGGGCAAGCAGGTCGTCGGCCTCAAGATCGGCGCCTCGCGGCTGACCGCGGCGCGTCTCGAGGTGAACGGCGCCGCCGAGCTCGTCCAGCTCGCGGCGTCGCCCCTGCCGGCCGGCGTGATCGCAGGCGGGGAGGTCCGCGACGTGCCCGGACTGGCAGAGGCGCTGAAGGAGTTCTTCAAGCGCCACAAGCTGCCCAAGCGAAACGTCCGCGTCGGGGTGGCGAACAACCGCATCGGCGTGCGGACGATCGACGTCTCCGGCATCGACGACGAGAAGCAGCTCGCGAACGCGGTCCGCTTCCGTGCGCAGGAGGCGCTGCCGATCCCGATCGACGAGGCCGTCCTCGACTTCCACGTCCTCTCCGAGGGCACCGGGCCAGACGGCGAGCCGATGCGTCGCGTCCTCCTCGTCGTCGCCTACCGCGACCTGATCGCGGCCTACATGGAGGCGTGCCGACTCGCCGGCCTGCGGCTCGCCGGGGTAGACCTGGAGGCGTTCGCCCTCCTGAGGGCGATGACGCCGTCCGTGCCGCAGCCCGAGGGCGGCGAGCGGAGCGCGCTCGTGGCCGTTTCGATCGGCTCCGAGCGGAGCGTGCTGGCCGTCTCCGACGGCTGGAGCTGCGAGTTCACGCGCGTCCTCCAGTGGGGCGGCACCTCGCTGACCGTCGCGGTCGGCCGGGCGCTCGAGCTCGAGATCGGCGAGGCCGAGCGCGTCAAGATCGAGCTCGGCCTCCAGGGCGACACCGTCCCCGAAGGCCTCGCCCCCGCGCAGGCGGTTCAGGCGCGCGAAGCGCTCGTGACCACGCTCCAGGGCTTCGGGCGCGAGCTCGTCTCTTCGCTCCAGTTCTACCAGGGCCAGCCCGACTCGCTCGGCATCCGCGAGGTAGTCATCGCGGGCGGCACGGCGCGGCTCGCCGGCCTCGCCCAGGAGCTCCAGCGCCTCGTCGGCGTCCCGGTGCGCGTGGGCGACCCCGGGGCCGCCGTTGGCGTCGGCCGCAAGCTCAGGGGCGATTCTCCCGACCCGTCTCACGCCGTGCCGATCGGCCTCGGCATGGCGCTCTAGGACATGGTCGACTTCAACAAGGAGATCAAGCTCGGCGACCTCTTCCGCCGGCGGGCGAAGGAGCCCGGCGAGGAGACGGGCGCGGCGCCGCCCGAGGAGAAGCCGAAGAAGGAGCGCCGCTCTCTCTTCTCGCGTGCGCCCCGGGAGAAGAAGGCGAAGGAGCCGAAGGCTCCCACGGAGCCGAAGCCGAGGAAGGAGCGGCGGCGTCGCACCCGGGCGGCCGCGGTCGAGGCGAAGCCAGCCCCGGCGCTGCCGCAGATCCCGCTCATGCGGGCCTTCAACCTCATGCCGAAGGAGGAGCCCCGCGAGAAGGGGAGCCGCCTCGGTCTGGCGCAGGTCGCCGTCGCGGTCTTCGGGCTGCTCGTCGTCGCCGGGCTGGCCGGCGGCTACCTGTTCCTCGGGGCCGGCGTCACGACGAAGCAGGGCGAGCTCGACGACCTGCGCGCCCAGCTCGCGGAGCTCGAGGTGCCCGCCGAGGCGCCGAGCGGCGGCGGCGCCGTCGCGGCCGACGGCCAGGCCCGGACGGCGGCGCTCTCGACGGCGCTCGCGGGCCGCATCGCTTGGGACCGGGTGCTTCGCAAGGTCTCGCTCGTGATCCCGGACGGCGTCTGGCTGACGACGCTCTCCGCGACGACGCCGAACGCCACCGCGGGCGCGCCCGCGACCGCCGCGGCGCCTGCCGCACCCGGCCAGGCCTCGCCCAACTCGCTGACCGCGGCCGGCTTCGCCACGAGTCAGGAGAACGTCGCCCTCCTCCTCTCACGGCTGGAGAGCATCCCGGAGCTCACCGCGGTGCAGCTCCAGTCGAGCACGCGGAGCGAGGGCGACTCGGGACGCACGTACGCGTTCTCGATCCTCGCCTCGGTCGACCCGCTGGGAGCGCCGGCCTCGTGAAGCGCCAGGTTCCCGTCACCCCCGTCGTCGCGCTCGCGCTCCTGATTCTCGCGGCCGTCGGGTTCTTCCTGCTCCTGAAGCCGAAGATGGACGAGGGCGGCAGGCTCGACGACCGCATCGCCGAGTTCCAGGGCAAGGTCGACACGGCGCTGGCCGCGCAGCGCACGGCCGGCTCGGCCGAGCAGATCGAGGTCGCCGACTTCTTCCGCCTCACCAAGGCGATGCCTGATGCGACCGACATGGCCGGCGTCATCCTCGAGCTGAACGGCGTCGCAGAATCCGCCGGGGTCGACTTCCTCTCCATCACGCCGCAGGCTCCCGCGACGCGCGAGGGCTTCCAGTCGACGCCGATCCAGCTCACGTTCGAGGGCAACTACTACGACCTCACCGACTTCCTCTTCCGCCTCCGCAACCTCGTCGTCGTCCGCGACGGCGAGCTCGAGGCGGCCGGGCGGCTCTTCACCCTCGACGCGCTCGGCCTCGCCGAGGGCCCGGATGGCTTCCCGCAGATCCAGGCGGCCCTGACCGTCAGCGCGTACACGTACGCGCCGGCGCCGCCCGCGGCCGCGCCAGGGACGACGCCTCCTGCCACGACGACCGCGCCGGTGGCCGAGAACCCCGCGGCGCTGGGGACGGGCTGATGGCGAGGCGGAGCGCAGCGGACATCGCCAAGGCGAAGGAGGCGAAGCAGAAGAAGGTGTTGCTCGTCCTGCTGCCGTTCTTCCTCCTCCTCGTCGCGTGGCAGGGCCCGAAGATGTACAAGCAGCTCTTCGCCCCGCCGGCGCCCGAGGGGGCGACGGTAACGGAGCCGACGACGGCGCCGGCCGTGACGACCCCGGGGGCCGCGCCGGCTCCGGGAGCGGCCGCACCTCCGGCGGGGCAGCTCCCCGACAGCGACCCGCTTCCGTCCGCGGCCGGCGACCAGCTCGGCTCGCTCAGCCGCTTCACGGCGCGGAATCCGTTCCAGGCACCGAGCGGGGCGGCCACCGGTGACGCGCCCGAGACGACGACGCTCTCCTCGGCGGTGATCGAGGTGAACGGCACCTCGGAGACGGTCTCGGTCAACGGCACGTTCCCGACCGCCGACCCGATCTTCCAGCTCGTCTCCGTGAGCGCGTCCCAGGTCGTCCTGACGCTGACGAGCGGTGAGTTCGAGGGCGGCGAGGCGAACGTCCAGCTCGCGGTCGGCGAGCAGGTCGAGCTCGTCGGCGACGACGGCAGCACCTACACGGTGACGGTCGTCTCCGTCAGCTAGGAGCCCGTTTCCCCGGGCTGTCCGCTCCGGTCGCCCCGGGTCTGACCCCTGCCGCGTCCGCGCGGGACATGCCGGTTCCTGATCCCGGGCTTGGCCATCCGCAGCATGGCGGTTCCCGCGCGTGCTGGTGGTGGGCTGGCGCGGCGGGCCGCGCAGGCGTCCTCGCGGGACCTGGCAGGGGTCTGACCCCCGACGTGTCCGCTCGAGACATGGCGGTGCCTGACCCCTGCCGTGTCCGCCGGGAGTTGTCTGGAAGCGGCCGCACCGTGCGCCGGCCGCGCCCGACGCCGGCGCTCGGGTGACTGCCGCCTACTCCCACATGAAGAGCTCGCCCAGGAGCACGAACGGGCAGAACGCTCCGATCAGGATAGGCAGCGCGAGCAGGAGCCCACGCTCGCCTTTCAGCAGGGAGGCGATCGCCGCCCCCGCGCCGCCGATTCCCGCGCCAAGGCCCAGCGTCACCGCGGCCGGGACGAGCCACGCGCCCCAATCGGTGTCCCGGCCGGTCCGGTCGTGTGCGTGCGCCTCCTCGTGGCCCGCTGCGAGGTCCGCTTCAGCGGCCGTCTCACCAGATACCTGCGGCCGTCGACAAGCCGCTCAGCCAAGGCAAGTAGCCGACAGCCGTAAGTCTCCTTATGCGCAGGGCGGAGGGCGGTATGCCGGTCGCGCCGGCACGAAGCGGACCTCACCGCCGACGTCGGCGACGAAAACCGCGACGCCCGGTCGCGTCAGGACCATGGTGCCCCCTTCG
>DASTBX010000024.1:0-5059 GCA_035711645.1 Gaiellaceae bacterium | reverse complement strand
GCCCCGGCCTTGTAGACCTGCCCCTCGAGCGGCCGTCCGAGCCGCTCTTCCAGCCACGCAGCGACCTCGATCAGCCGGTCGAGGTCGATGCCCGTCTCGATCCCTTCGCCGTGGAGGAGGTAGACGAGATCCTCCGTGGCGATGTTCCCGGTGGCGCGCGGCGCGAACGGGCAGCCGCCGATCCCGCCCACCGAGGCGTCCAGCACGGTTGCGCCCGCCTCGAGCGCGACCAGCGCATTCGCGTACCCCGTGCTGCGCGTGTTGTGGAGGTGGACCCCCACCGGGACGCCGAGCTTCGCACCCTCGGTGACGAGGTGGCGCACCTGCCGCGGGACGCCGACGCCGACCGTGTCGGCGAACACCAGCTCGTCCGCGCCACGGTCGGCAAAGCGAGCAGCGAGCTCGAGCACGCGCCCGGGATCGATCGCCCCCTCGAACGGGCAGCCGAACGACGTCCCGAGCGTGACGGTGACGCGGATGCCGTCGGCCCTGGCCCGCTCGACGACTCGCTCGCCGGCGACGACCGAATCCTGCGTCGACGCGCCGGAGTTCCGCTGGTTGAACTCCTCGCTCACCGCGAAGGCGTAGTGCGCCTCGGTCAGCGCCGTCGTCGCGAAGCGGTCGTAGCCGCGCTCGTTCAGCACGAGCCCCGCGTACGTCACGCCCTCCACGGGATGGAGCGCCGCGACGACCTCCTCGGCGCCCGCCATCTGCGGCACGCGCCCGGGATGGACGAAGCTGACGGCCTCGATCCGCGGCAGACCGGCCCCTGCGAGCCGGTCGACGAGCTCGGCGCGCACCGCGGGCTCGAGGACGACCGCGTCGTTCTGGAGCCCGTCGCGAGGGCCGACGTCGCAGATGGTGACCGCGCTCAGATCACACCTGCCTCGTGCAGGCCGGCCCGCTCTTCCTCGTCGAGCCCGAGCAGGCCGCCGTACACCTCGTCGTTGTGGCTCCCCAGCTCCCAGGTGGCCGACCACCGGACGGCGCCGGGCGTGCGCGTGAGCTTGGGGACGATGCCCGGGCCGATGTACGGCCCGAACTCCGGGTCGACGTGCTCCACGAGCATCTCGCGAGCCCGGAACTGCGGGTCCTCGAAGATGTCGGCCACCGTGTAGATCGGGCCGCAGATGACACCGGCGTCGTTGAGGATGCGGTCGATGTCGGCCGCGTCGTGCGCGCGCGCCCAGTCGGCCACGATCCCCTCGATCTCGTCCTGGTTCTCGCCCCGCGCCAGGTGGGTCGCGAACCGCTCGTCGTCCGCGAGCTCCGGAATGCCCATCGCCTCGCAGAGCCGGCGGAAGACGTTGTCGGCGTTCGCCGCGATCACGATCCACTTGTCGTCGCGCGACCTGAAGATGTTGCTCGGCGCCACGCCCTTCAGGTTCGTGCCCTGCGGCCCGCGCACGATCCCGAGCCGGTCGTACTCGGGCACCGTGCTCTCGAGCATCGCGAACGACGCCTCCATGAGCGAGACGTCCACGACCTGGCCGACCCCGCCGCCCGCGACGTCTCGCCAGTAGAGCGCGGCGAGGATCCCCTGCATGGCGAACATGCCCGCAAGCGAGTCGCCCAGGGAGAGGTGCATGCGCGGCGGCGCCTCGCCCGGGTAGCCGTTCACGTAACGAAGGCCACCCATCGCCTCCGCCACCGAGGCGAACCCGGCGCGCTCGGCATAAGGCCCGGTCTGGCCGTACCCGGAGACGCGCGCGAGGATGACGCGCGGGTTGACCTCGCTCATGCGCTCGTAGCCGACCCCCCAACGCTCGAGCGTGCCCGGCCGGAAGTTCTCCGTGACGACGTCCGCGTGCTGGACGAGCCCCAGCAGCAGCTCCTGCCCGCGCTGCTCCCTGAGGTTCAGCGTGATGCACTTCTTGTTCCGCGACTGGACGGGCCACCAGAGCGACCGGCCCTTGTAGCGCGCCTTCCCCCACTCGCGGATCGGGTCGGGCTTGCCGGGCGCCTCGACCTTGATCACCTCCGCACCGAGATCGCCCAGCAGGCGCCCCGTGAACGGGCCTGCCAGCAGCGTGCCGAGCTCGACCACCCGCAGTCCCGCGAGCGGGCCTCCCTCGGGCGCCTCGGCCGCGGTCACTCCGCCGCCGCGACTTCCTGCACCGGCGAGCCGGCCGCGGTCATGTGCTGGACGAGCACGTCTCGGGCCTCGAAGACGTGCTCGCACATCACGAGCTCGGCGCGCTCGCCGTCGCCGCGCTCGAGCGCCTTCACGAGCTGCTGGTGGTAGTGGTACGAGGCCGACGCCTGCTCCGGCGAGTACCAGACGTACGACTTGTAGGTCAGCGGCAGCGCCACGACCTGGCGCACCATGCCGCTCAGCCGCTCGCTCCCGGCAGCCGCGAGGATCGTCTCGTGGAAGACGGCGTTCTCGGCGACTAGCGCCGGAACGTCTGCGCCGCCGACGAGCGCCGCGAACCGCTCGCAGCTCGCGCGAAGGACGTCGAGCTGCTCGGCGCCCACGCGCGAGGCGGCGCGCCGCGCCGCGTGACCCTCGAGCAGTGCGCGGAGCTCGTACATCTCCTCGAGGTCGCGGACGTCGTACGAGCGGACCGTCGCCCCCCGGTTGGGCGAGGCCTCGAGCAGCCCCTCGGTCTGGAGCACGAGTAGCGCCTCACGGATCGGCGTGCGGCTGATGCCCAGCTGCTGCGCGAGCTCCTCCTCCTTCAGCCGCTGGCCGGGAAGCACGCGCCCCTCCACGATCGCCTGGCGGATCAGGTCGGCGGCCGCCACGCTCGCCGTCCGCGCGAGAGAGGCCTGGCCTTCGAAGAGCGCTGCCACGGACGGCGACCATATCGTATGCAAGAAACAATGTGAACTCAGACCGCGTCGGCGACGCGCTGGGGCGGCAGCCGGTGGGCGAGGAAGGCGCCGGTTCCGGCCACGACTGCCGTCGCGACCCAGAGCGCGTCCCACCCCACCGCGTCGACGAGCGCTCCGAGGAGCGGCGTCGCCACCCCCGAGAGGACGAAGACGACTGTCGCCGCGACGGCGACCGACCGCCCCGCGAGCGACGGGTCGACGCGCTCGCCGGCGCTCACGTAGACGAGCGCGTTCCAGCCGAGCGCGCCCAGCCCGAAGACGATCGCGGCGAGCACGACGGCGACGGGGCCAGCGTGGAGCGCCAAGGCGAAGACGAGCGCACCGACCGCCGCGAGGACACCCACCTCGACGAGCGTCCTCACCCGGCGCGAGCCGCCGCCCCGGTCGGCGACCGAGCCCCAGACGATCCGGGCGACCATCGCGGCAGCGTTGACGCCGAAGTACGCGATCGAGGCCGTCAGCTGCGAGAACCCCGCGTCGCGCACGGCCGGAACGAGGTACGCGAGCAGCGCCTGGAGCACCACGATGTAGCAGGCCGCGACGCCGAGCAGCGTCACGACCCCCGGAGCCCTGAGGATCTCCCCGAGCGCGCGGCCCCGCCTCCTCGCGACGCGCGGCTCGTCGTCCGCGAGACCGAAGGCGAACCAGCCGCCGCTCGCCGCCACAGCCGCCGCCGACACGGCGAGCGTCAGGCTCGTCCCGCCGAGCGCGTAGAGGGATGGGTACGCGACCGCAGCGATCGCGCCGCCGAGGGGCACGGCGGTCTGGCGGACGCCGAGCGCCCAGCCGCGCCGCGCCGCGGGATACGCGCGGAAGAGCGCCCCGGTCCCCGCGATCGGCACGACGGCGGACCCGACCCCGAACACCACCAGCGACCAGAAGAGGACGTGCTTGGAGCCGGCGCCCGCGGCGACGGCGAGGCCAAGGACGCCGATCGCCGTCCCGAGCAGCATCGACCGGCGCGCGCCGATCCGGTCGACCAGGACGCCCGCTGCGATCAGCGCCACGCCCGCGCCGAGCAGGCCCGCGGAGAGCACCGCGCCGAGCTCGAACAGGCTGAGGTCGTAGTCCTCGAGCAGCTCCGGGCCGATCGCCGGGAGGCCGAAGTTGACGAGGGACACCGACACCTGCGCGACCGACGCGCCGGCCAGCACCGCGCCGGGCGTGCGGGAGGCGGCGGTCACGGCCGGATTATCCTTGCCGGGTGGATCGCGACGCGCTCGCACGCGCCGGCCGGCGAGCCCAGGCCGAGGAGGCGCTCCTGTTCGAGCGGGAGCGCGAGGAGGCGCTCCGGCGCCAGCTCGCGGAGCTCGCGCTCGAGGAGGAAGGCCCGCGGGTCGACGCCGAGGCGTTCGCCGCCCTCGACGAGGACGAGGTCCGCCGGGTGCGCGCGGCGCTCGGACAGTTCGAGGCACCCGAGCTGGACGACGACCCCTCGTTCCTCGACGACCTGTACGTCGACCTCGCGGACGAGCCGGAGGACCTCGAGGACGAGGCGACGCGCCTCGAGCGCGAGATCGACGAATCGCTCCGCACCCAGGCCGCGCTCGGGCGCTTCATCGCGGCGCTTTCCGCTTCCGCGGAAAGCGCCGAGAAGAACCGCTCAGCTTCTCAGCGGGACAGCGTATGAAGGCATCGGTGCTCCGGTCGCGCCGCGCAGCTTGAGCGGGAGCCCGAGGAACGCGAACTCGTACTGCTGCTCGGCCGCGATCTCGTTCATGTCGACGACCTCGATGATCTGGGCGCCGGCTGTCGCGAACATGTAGCAGTGCACCGGGAGGAAGACGTTCTCCTCCTCCGAGGGCAGCACCTCGAGCCCGATCGTGTCGCCCGCGATGCACATCGCGCCCGCCTCCTCGCAGAGCCACTTCGCCGCTGCGAGCCCGATCCCGGGCGTGTTCTTCAGGTAGCCGTCGAAGTCCGGCCACGCGTTCATGCGGCCGGTGCGCACGAGCACGACGTCGCCCTTGCGAAGCTCGACGCCTTGCTTCGAGATGGTGTCCTGCAGGTCCTGCGGCGTGATCGCGTAGGCGTCCTCCAGCGCGTCGACGCCGTGCATCCCTGCCACGTCGAGCAGCACGCCGCGCGCGATGACGGGCGGGTACTTCTCGAGGCCGCCCTTGTTCCAGATCCGGCTGCCGAGGTCGCGGTCGGCTTCCCAGCCGTTCCAGAACTTCCCGTAGAAGCCCAGGTGGTTGAGCGTGTCGATGTGCGTCCCGCA
>DASTBX010000023.1:0-18788 GCA_035711645.1 Gaiellaceae bacterium | reverse complement strand
GTCGCGAGGTCGATGTACTCGTAGGTCTCGTAGCTACGGAAGTCGGCGCCGAAGAGGAGGAGCGCGGTCGACTGGAGGAAGAACGAGACGCCGAGCGCGCTGATCAGCGGCGCGATGCGGGGCGCGTTCCGCAGCGGCCGGTAGGCGAAGCGCTCGATCACGACGCCGAGCAGGCCGGAGCCGAGCATCGCGACGGCCAGCATCAGCACGATCAGCGCGATCACGTTGATCGAGACCTCGAGCGCGCCCCCGAAGACGGTGAGGACGCCGAAGCCCGCGAACGAGCCCATCATGTAGACCTCGCCGTGGGCGAAGTTGAGCAGCTTGAGGATCCCGTACACCATCGTGTAGCCGAGGGCGATCAGGGCGTACACCGACCCGAGCGTCAGCCCGTTGACCAGCTGCTGGACGAGGAAGTCCCAGTTCACCGCAGTCGACCCTCTCACGAAAACGCCGTGCGGCCCACCCCGGAGGGCGGGCCTGCTACTCCACGAGCTCGTAGCTCCCGTCTTCCGCGACCTGGAAGATGAAGAAGGTCGCGTCCTGGATGTCGCCGTCCTCGTCGAAGGCGATCGGCTGTCCGAGGATCGACTCCTCGAGGTTCGTCTCGGGCATCTGCTCGAGGATGGCCTCGCGGGTCGGCTCCTCGCCGCCCTCGCAGATGGCCGTGGCCGCCTCCATGACGACGGTCGTCGCCGCGTACGTGGGCGGTCCGAACGTGCCGAAGTCGCCGTACTCCTCCTCGAACGCCGCCGCGAGCTCCTGGATCGCCGGGTCGTCGAGCCCGGTGATGTCGGGCGCGAACGACGAGACGTAGGAGCCGGCGATGGAGAAGTCGTCGGGCGAGAAGAGCCCGTCCGACCCGAAGATGACGGCGTCCTTGCCCTGCTCGGCCATCTGGTTGCCGAACAGCTGGGCGTTCGCCGCCACCTGCCACGGGAGGAAGACGACATCAGTGTCGTCGGAGACGCCCGAGACGAGTGCGGAGAAGTCCGTCTGGTCCTGGCTCACCGACTCGCGCGAGACGGTGACGCCGGCCTCCTCGAGCGCCGCGGCGGTCGAGTCGGCGAGACCGGTCGAATAGGAGCTCTGGTCGTCGATGATGAGGACGTTCTGCGCCCCGAGCTCCTCGGCCATGTACGTCGCGTCCGTGGGGCCCTGGTCGTCGTCCGTCGGGACGACGCGGAAGAACGTCTCGAAGTCTTCCGTCAGGTTCGTCGCCGTCGCCGAGGGGGAGATGAAGGCGATCCCGGCGTTCCCGTAGATGGAGCCGACCGCCTCGACCTCCTGGCTCCCGGCCGGGCCGACGACCGCGACGATGTCGCTGTTCGAGACGAACTGGGGCGCCACCGTCGCCGCCTGAGCGGGATCGAGCTGCGTGTCGCCCTCGACGAGCGAGAACGTCGTGCCCCGCTCCTCGTTGAACTGGTCGACGGCGAAATTCGCCCAGTTGAGCTGCTCCTGGCCGATCGCGGCGACGTCGCCGGTGAACGGGCCCATGATGCCGATCGCGGCCGTGCAGTCGACCGCCTCGGCCTCGCCGGTGTCGCCGGCCGCGGTGTCCTGCGCCGCCGGCTCGCCGTCCTCGTCGTCGTCGTCGCCGCCGCAGCTCGACGCCACCAGTGCGAGCGCCGCGACGAGGGCGAGCAGAAGCCAAAGGCTGGACTTCTTCATGCGCTTTCCTCCTCTTCTTGGGCCTCAGGGACGTTGTACGCCATCGAGGGGTCGCCGGCCGGATGGAAGACGCCGAGGACCCGGAGCGTCCCCTGGCCGACGTTCTCGAGGATGTGCGGCTCCTGCGCGGGGAAGTGGATGCACGAGCCCGGCCGCACGGTCGAGCTCTCGCCGCCCATGTGGAGCACGCCCTCTCCCTCGAGGATGTACGCCACCTCCTCGTACGTGTGGTAGTGCGGCTTCGCTCGACCGGGAGGAATCGAGCCGACGAACTGCGTGACCGTGCGGCAGCCGACCTCCTCGTTCGCGACGTAGCGGAACTCGCGGTCCTTCCCCGCCGGATGGGCCGGCTGCTCCGCGAGTCGCACGGCCACGGGCGCCGGCTTCTCGCGGCCGCCGTTGGCCGGCTCGAGCCCGAGCACCGAGACGACGACGAGCTCGTCGGGCCCCTGGTTCTCGACCTCGTAGCGCTCGCCGGGCGGCACGAAGACGCCGGTCTCGGGCCCGATCGCGTGCTCGGAGCCCACGAGGCGCAGCGTCCCGGTGCCCGCGACGGCGAAGAGCAGCTCCTCCCGCGGGCCTCCGCCCTGCGGGCGCGACCGGCCTGGGGCGAAGCGCACGACTCGCTGCTCGAGAGCCTCGCAGCCGAAGGCGGGGCCGATCGTCACGCGCGTCGTGGCGGTGTCGCCGTCGGCCCGGCGCGCCTCCGCGGCACCTTCGTCGGTGACGTGGCGGCCCATCGTCCTAGGGCCCGAGCGCCGGGCGGCCGTCGGCATGAGCGGAGTCACGGGGGGGCAATGGCCTCTCCTGTTCAGACGGTGTCCGGCGGGAGTGGTTTGACGCCTGCCCGTCACTCCCGCGCGCCGACCATACAATGCCGCGCCGCGCGAATCGACCTCGAGCGCGGGCCCGGACGGCGGCTCGCAGCCGTTTGACGTCTGCCCGAGAGCGTTGGTTAGGATCGTCCGCGATGCTGCTGAGCGAAGTCGGGTACGCTCGTCCCGCAGCCGTCGACGAGGCAGTGCGCCTGCTCGCGGACCACGACGGCGCCCGCCCGCTCGCCGGCGGCCAGACGATCCTGAACGTCATGAAGGCGAGGGCCGCCGCGCCCGACGTCCTCGTCGACCTCGCCGACCTCGAGGAGCTCCGCACGATCGCCTCCACGGGCGACGGCGGGCTCGCGATCGGGGCGATGGTGACCTCGGCCGAGCTCGTCACCTCGTCCGAGGTGAAGGCGGCGCGCCCCGTGCTGGGCGACGTCGCCGCGCAGATCGCCGACGTCCAGGTGCGGAACCGGGGCACGATCGGCGGGAACGTCTGCTCGAACGACCCCACGAACCACCTGCCGCCCGTGCTCGTCGCCGTGGGCGCGACCATGACGATCGCCGGGCCGGACGGGGAGCGCGACGTGCCGGCCGATCAGTTCTTCCTCGGCGTCTACATGACCGCCGTCGGCCCGGGCGAGCTCCTGACGAGGATCACGCTCCCGCCGCTCGCGGGGGCGCGGGACGGCTTCAGCTCGGTCACGATCGGGGCCGACGGGACGTGCATCGTGAACGCCGCCGCGACGGTGCAGGACGTCGAGGCCCGCGTCGTTCTCGGCTGCGTCGCGGCGACCCCGGTCCTCCTGAACGCGCAGGCGGAGGCCGACGCGGTGCGCGAGGCGGTGCGCAGTGCGGACATCGAGCCTCCCGCGGACGTCCACGGATCTGCCGAGTACCGGCGCCACCTGGCCGAGGTCGTGGCCGTGCGCGCCGTTGCCGAGGCTGCGGGAGCGAGTTGATGGAGCCGGTCACGAGCAAGCGCGTCGCGGTCACGGTGAACGGTGCGCTCCACGAGCGGGACGTCGAGGCGCGCCGCCTGCTCGTCCACTTCCTCCGCGACGACCTCGACCTGACCGGGACGCATGTCGGCTGCGACACCGGGAACTGCGGCGCCTGCACCGTCATCGTGGACGGGAAGGCGGTTAAGTCCTGCATGCTCCTCGCCGTCCAGCTCGACGGCGCGACGATCGAGACGATCGAGTCGCTCGCCTCCGACGGCGAGCTCCATCCGCTCCAGCAGGCCTTCTCCGACCACCACGCGCTCCAGTGCGGCTACTGCACGCCGGGGATGCTGATGAGCGCGAAGCACCTGCTCGACCACAACGCCGAGCCGACCGAGAACGAGATCCGCCGCGCCATCCAGGGGAACATCTGCCGCTGCACGGGCTACGTGAACATCGTCGAGGCGATTGCGGCCGCCGCGAAGGGAGAGGTGAGCGCGTGAGCGAGACGACGGCGACGACCGCCGCGCCCGAGCAGGTCGAGGCCCCCCAGAAGGGCTTCGCCGGCCAGAGCATCCCGCGCAAGGAGGACAAGCGGCTCGTCCAGGGCGAGGGCGTCTTCTTCGACGACGTCAAGCGCCACGGCATGGGCTACGTCCACTTCGTCCGCTCGCCCTACGCCCACGCGGGAATCGTCTCGATCGACGTCTCGGCGGCCGAGGCCATGGAGGGCGTCTACGGGACGCTGATCGGCGAGGAGGTGGCGGCGCAGACGGATCCGTTCTTCGAGATGTCCACGCCGCCCGGGAACGAGATCCGCGACTACGCGCTCGCGGTCGGCAAGGTGCGCTTCGCCGGCGAGCCGGTCGCGGCCGTCGTGGCTGAGACGCGCGAGCTCGCGCGCGACGCCGCGGAGCTCGTCGAGGTCGAGTACGAGCCGCTCGAGCCCGTCCTCGATGCTGTCGCCGCCGTCGAGCCCGACGCCCCGGTTTTGCACGACGAGGCGGGGTCGAACGTCGTCTGGTCGGGAACCTTCGACTGGGGCGACTACGACCAGGCACTCGCGGAGGCCGACCGGGTCGTCAAGATCGACCGCCTCTACTTCCATCGCTTCTCGTCCACGCCGCTCGAGTGCGCCGGCGCGCTCGTCGAGTACGACCGCGGTACGGCTCAGTGGACCCTGCACTGCAACCACCAGATGCCCGGCATCGGGATCGTCTGGATGGCGCCGGCCCTTCGCGTCGGCAGCGACAAGCTTCGCATCGTCACGCAGGACATCGGCGGGGGCTTCGGCAACAAGATCACGCTGCACCCGTACTTCGTGGCGCTTTGCCTCCTCGCGCGAAAGCTCAACCGCCCCGTGCACTGGACGGAGTGGCGCACCGACCAGCACACGGCGAACACGCACGGGAACGAGCGCACGTTCCTCGACGTCGAAGTGCCGGTCAAGGCGGACGGGACCATGCTCGGCTACAAGGTCCGAGCGTTCGACGACGCGGGCGCGTTTCCGCGCTACGAGCCGCTCGGCTGCATCATCTGGGCACAGGTGACGCCGGGGTGCTACCGCTGGCGACACGTCCGGGTGGACTTCACGCAGGCGTGCACGAACAAGTCGCCGACGGCCCCCAACCGCGGCTACTCGCGCATGCAGCAGCTCTGGTTCACCGAGCGCGTGATCGACGTGGTCGCGAGCGAGCTCGGCCTCGACCCCGTCGAGGTGCGGAAGCGCAACTACATCCGCTCCGACGAGATGCCGTACGAGACGCCGAACGGCTGCGTCTACGACTCGGGCGACTACGCGCGCTGCCTCGACATCGCGCTCGACCTCGTCGGCTATGACCGGCTCGAGGAGCGCCGCAGGGACGCCGAGTCGCGCGGAAAGCTGCTCGGGCTCGGGATCGGCTCGACGCTCGACTCGGGGACGAACAACTTCGGCCAGTCGCAGCTCCTGAACCCCGAGCTCCAGTTCTCGGGCAACAACGAGGTCGCGAGCGTCCGGCTGGACATCTTCGGGGAGATCGTGGTCACGCTGGGGACGACGCCGCAGGGCCAGAGCCACGAGACCGTCGCCGCCCAGGTCGTCGCCGACCTGCTCGGCGTGACGCCGGACGACGTCCACGTCCGCGCCGGCCACGACAGCTACTGGAACTCGCACGCCGGCTTCTCGGGCACGTACGCGAGCCAGTTCGCCGTGACGGGCCTCGAGGCCGTGAAGGGCGCGACGCTTGCCCTCGCCGACCAGATCCGGCGGCTGGCCGCGGTGATCCTCGGCGCCGAGGGCCCGGACGCGATCGTGCTCGAGGAGGGCTTCGCGAAGGTGCGCGACAACCCGGAGGCGGCCCTGCCGTTCATGGCGTGCGGCGCGATCATCAACGTGAACAACGCCGGCCTGCCGCCCGAGCTCGACGACGTCACGCTCAACTGCCGCTACGTGTACCGGCCGCCGTTCCAGGTGCCGGACACGGAGCGGAAGTTCGGCAACCTGACGCTGACGTACGCGACGCAGATCCACGCCTGCGTCGTCGAGGTGGATCGCGAGACGGGCGTCTACGAGATCGTCGACTACGCGGCAGTGGACGACTGCGGCACGCGCATCCACCCGCAGATCGTCGAGGGCCAGGTGCACGGGGCGACCGCGCACGCCCTCGGCGCCGCCACGTTCGAGACGTTCCCGTACGACGAGGACGGGATGCTCCAGACGAGCAACTTCTACGACTACCACGTCCCGCACGCGCTCGACATGCCGCCCTTGAAGACCGGCTACATCGAGTCGCCGTCGCCCTTCAGCTCGCTCGGCACGAAGGGCATGGGGGAGGGCGGCGGCGCCGGCATCCACGCCGTCTGCGCGGCGTTGCAGGACGCGCTGCGGCCGCTCGGGAACCCGGTCGTGACCGAGAGCCACAACCCTTACCACCGGGTGTGGGAGCTCATGCGCGACCCGGAGGCGAGCCGCGCGGGCGTCGAGGTGGCGGCGGCCCGGTGAAGGTCGAGGGCACGCGCACCTACGCGGCGCCGCGCGAGCGGGTCTGGGAGGTCCTCAACGACCCGGCGGAGATGGCTGGGCTGATGCCCGGCGTCGAGAGCTTCGACGTCGTCGACGAGACGCACTGGAAGGCGAAGGTCAAGGTCCCGCTCGGGCTCGGCAGCCTGCGCATGAGCATCGACTTCGAAAAGTCCGAGTCGCGCGCTCCGGAGCACGCCCGCCTGGAGGCGAAGGGCAAGGGCGTGGGGGCGATCATGAGCATGGCGACCCAGTTCGACCTGAGCGAGGAGGGCGAGGGGACGGCCATGCGCTGGGAGGCGGACGTCCGGATCCTCGGCCAGGTGGCGAGCATGGGCCAGCGGGTCGTCCAGCCGATCGTCACGCAGCAGGTGAACGACGTGCTCACGGCGCTCGACAAGCGCGTCGCGGCAAAAAGCGCCGAGACGGGGACGGCGGCGCCGGCCGCCCCGCCGGAGGCCGGCTCGAGCGGCGCCGAGGAGGGCATCCACCCCGGCTCGCCGGAGGCCTACTCCGACGATCCGGACGGGCCGACGCACTCCGCGTAGCGCGTCCCGGCCGCGACCCGAATGGCCCAGCCCTTCCGCATCGGCGTGATGCAGCTCACGATGGAGCCGCTCGCCGAGATGCTCGCGACCGCCGAGGTGATGGACCGCGTCGGCATGGACACCATCTGGCTCGCGGAAGCCTACCCGTGGTGGCGCAAGCACGGCATGGAGGCGCGCTCGTCGACGGTGACCTCGGCGCTGATCGCGGAGCGGACGAGCCGGATCGCCGTCGGCTGGGGGATCATCTCACCCTTCACCCGGCACCCCGTCCAGGTGGCGATGGACGCCCGCGTCGTCCAGGAGGCCGCCGGCCCGGGTCGTTTCCTGCTCGGGTTCGGGACCTCGAAGATCTTCCTCAACAACGCCCGCATGCAGACGAAGCGGACGCTCGGCCCCATGCGCGATGCGGTCGCGATTGCGCGCGGCGTCCTCGGCGGCGGCCTCTTCCAGTACGTCGGCGACACGTGGAGCGCCTCCGTGCCGGCGCTCTCCGAGGAGGCCGAGTCGCCCCGCGAGGTCCCGCCCGTCTACGTCGCCGCGACGGCGCCGAAGATGCAGGCGCTCGCGGGCGAGATCGCCGACGGGTGCCTGACACCCTCGATCACGACGCCTGCGTTCGTCAGGTACACGCGCGAGAACGTGAAGGCGGACGTCGACATCGGCTGCACGATCGTCGCCTCGATCCACGACTCCGACCGCATCGAGGGGCGGGACGGCGCCCGCGAGATCGCAGCCATGTATCTGGCGAACAAGTTCCAGAACATCAAGGGCTCGGCCGACACGCTGCTCGAGCTGGCGGGGATCGAGATGGACGAGCTCGCGCCGGTCGCCGAGGCGATGGAGCGCGGCGGGCGGCTGGCAGCCAAGGAGAAGGTGACCGATTCGCTCCTCGACCGCTGCAAGCCGATCGCGGGCACACCCGCCGACTGCATAGCCGCGATCGACGAGTACCGCGAGGCGGGCTGCACCCACGTCATGCTCGAGCTCTGGGGCGACGACCGTCGTCGGCAGCTCGAGCTCTTCGGCGAGCGCGTGCTCCCGCACGTCAGATGATCGACGAGCGCCGCCTCGTCGACCTCGCGCTCAGGCTCGTCTCGACGCCCTCGTTCACCGGCTCCGAGCAGGCCGCCGCGGAGCTGGTGCGCGACGAGGTCGCGCCGCTCGGCCTGCAGGTGCAGTGGCAGCAGGTCGAGGACGGGCGGGCGAACGTGCTCGCCACCTGGCCGGGCGCCGGCGGCGGCCCGACGCTCATGTTCAACGGGCACCTCGACACGTCCTACTCAGGGCGCGAGCCCTGGCTGCGCGGCATCCCGGGGTTCCAGCCGGAGGGCTTCGAGCGCGACGGCCGCATCTACGGGCTCGGCATCTCGAACATGAAGGGCGCCGTCGCCTCCTACGTCGAGGCGGTGCGCGCGCTCATGGACGCCGGCGTGCGGCTGCGGGGCGACGTCGTGATAGCGGCGGTCGCCGGCGAGATCGAGAAGGCGCAGGAGGGCGACGCGGAGGGCCCCGAGTACCGCGGCTACGCGGCCGGGTCGCGTCATCTCGTCGCCCACGGCGGCGTCGCCGACATGTGCGTCCTGGGCGAGCCGACCGAGAACAAGCTGGTGCTCGCGCACTTCGGGACGATCTGGATGCGGCTCACGACCCGCGGGCCCTTCGTCCACACGGCGTTCAGCTCGGGCCGCCTGGCCGAGAACTCGATCGTCCGGATGCAGGCGGTGCTCGACGGCGTGCTCGAGTGGCTGCCGCGCTGGGAGGAGGAGATGAGCTACGGCGACGTGCGAGGCGTCGCCAACGTGGGAGCGATCCGGGGCGGGTTCGGCTGGCGCGTCTCGCGCACGCCTCACGAGACGCACGTGTACCTCGACCTGCGCGTCCCGCCGTCGGTGCCGATGGCCGAGGCGCGGCGGCGGGCGCTCGAGTACGCGCGCGGCCTCGACGGCGTCGAGGCGGAGGTGTACGTGACGGCGCCGGGCGCCGAGATCGACCCCGATCACCCACTCGTAGAGGCGCTCGAGGCGGCGCACGCCGAGGTCTTCGAGGCTGCGGCGGAGCGCGACGTGACCCGCTGGTTCTCGGACGCGTCGGTGCTGTCGCGCTACGGGATCGCGACGGTGAACTACGGCACGTCGAGCGGGCTGCCCGACGCCGAGCTCGGCGAGAATCTCGAGATCGAGGGGCTCGTCAAGACGGCGGAGGTGTACGCGAGGGTGGCGCAGGCGGTCTGCGGGGTTGTGGAGTGAGGCTCGTCACGTTCGACGAGGGCCGTGTCGGCCGGGTCGACGGCGAGGAGATCGCCGTGCTCGGAGTCGCAGACATGCGGAGGTACTTCGAGCGCGGAGGCGCGGACGAGACCGGCGAGCGTGTCGCGCTTGACGACGTCCGCCTGCGCGCCCCGATCGGCCCGAAGAAGTTCTTCCACACGGCGGGCAACTTCCGCGAGCACGAGGACGAGTCGAAGCGCGTGGACTGGTCGCACGAGATCGCGCCCTGGATCGTCTTCTTCCAGAACGTCGACGCGATCGTCGGCCCCGACGAGCCGGTCGTCTACCCGGAGCACCTCACCGAGGAGCTCGACTACGAGCTCGAGCTCGCCGTCGTGATCCGCAAGGCGGGGAAGTGGTTCGGGCCCGACGAGGCGGCCGACTACATCGGCGGCTACGTCATCTTCAACGACGTGACGGCCCGCGACATCCAGCGGCGGGAGATGCGGTCGGGCGTCTTCTCCTACTGCAAGGCGATCGACACGTTCTGCCCGCTCGGGCCCTGGATCGTGACCCCGGACGAGATTCCGGATCCACACGACCTCGCCATGGAGCTGCGCGTCAACGGCGAGCCACGCCAGGTCTCGCATTCGAGCCGCATGTCGGTGACGATCCCGGAGATCGTGGCTCACTACTCGGCGCTCGGGTACTCGGCCGGCGACGTGCTCTCGACGGGCACCGTCTCCGGCGTGGCCGGGTTCAGCGAGGACGCCGCCTCGCTGTACCTGCGCCCGGGGGACCTGATGGAGGGCGAGATCGAGCGGATCGGCGTCCTGCGCAACCCCGTCGTCTCGTGGCAGGAGGCCCACGGCGAGCCGGCGCCGCCGCGGGTCCGCTGGTGACGAGCCTCGCCCGCGTGCGCCTCTCGATTACTCGCGTCTTGACGGGAGACCCACCTCCCGCCCCGTTGGCCCTGAGCCTATCCACGGAAGGCGCGCGCGTGGCCCGCCGATGTGCGCCGAAAGCGTGCCGATGAGCTGGCCGCTCGACGCGCGGAAGCTCGACCGCGTCCGGCGCCTCATGGCCGAGCAGGATCTCGACGCCCTAGTCGTCCGGGCGCCCGACAACGTCCTCTACCTGACGAACTACTGGTGCATGAAGGGCTATGACATCGCCGTCTACCCGCGCGAGGGGGACGCGACCCTGATCGCGCTCGAGCCGCAGCGCGACGACGCGGAGCGCACCGCCTGGACGGACGACATCCGTCTCTTCAGCGGCTACGACGAGCGCGACCCCCGCCCGCCGGCCGCGCGCGCCGTCGAGGTCGCGCAGGAGGTCGTGCGCCAGCGGGGCTACGAGCGCATCGGCCTGGAGCTCTCGCTCGGGACGCAGGCGTCCGATCGCATGGTCGGCGAGCCGACGACGTACACGCACGAGTTCTTCCACGCGTTCGGCCCCGCCGAGGACGCCACGCCCCTCCTCGCGGCGGCGCGCGCCGTGAAGACCGAGCAGGAGGTCGAGCGCATGCGGCTCGCCAACGACCTCGCCGCCCTCGCGATGGAGCACGTCCGCGGCGAGCTCCGCCCCGGGATGAAGGAGAGCGAAGCGGGGGCGCTCTGGGAGGCTTTCGTCCACGGCGAGGGGACGGGCTACGAGGGAAAGGTGGAGCTGGCGCGGGGCTTCTCGCTCGTCTGGTCGGGGCCGGGAATCCGCACGTTCACGGCGACCGGCGACCGCCCCGTGCAGGAGCGGGAGCCTACGCTCTTCGAGATCTGGGTCTGCGTCGACGGCTACTGGTGCGACCACACGAAGAACGTCTGCCCGGGCGTGCTGACGTCCGAGTACGACGAGCTCCTCGACCGCCTGCTCGCCGTCTACCGCGCCGCGGTCGACCACCTGCGGCCGGGCGCGAGCCTCGCCGAGCTGGACCGGCTCGTCCGGGAAGGGATCGCCGACGCCGGCTACCCGGGCCAGCCGTCGCATCCGGTCGCGCACGGCGTCGGCGCCCGAGCGCACGAGCCGCCCTACGCGCACCAGGCCGGGGGAGGCACCATCGAGGAGGGCATGGTGCTCGCGATCGAGCCGGGCGCGTACTGGGACGGCGGCGGCGGCCTCCGCGTCGAGGACAACTTCCTCGTCACGGCGAACGGCGCCGAGCAGCTCTCCTCCTATCCCGACGACTTCCGGCCGACGTGATCGACCGCGACAAGCTCTGGACGGGCGAGGTCAACGACCCCTACCGCGCCGCCGGCTCGGTCGGCCTCTACGACACGACGCTCCGTGACGGCGAGCAGACCGTCGGCGTCGTCCTCTCGCCGGCGGACAAGCTCGAGATCGCCCGGGCGCTCGACGAGCTCGGCATCGACCGGATCGAGGCGGGGTTCCCGCGCGTCTCGGAGGACGACCGGCGGGCGTTCGAGCTGATCCTCGCGGCGGGCTTGCGGGCCGAGGTGTGGGGCTTCTCGCGTGCGGTCGCGGCCGACGTCGAGGCGCTCGTCGAGCTGGGCGTCGGGGCCTCCGTCGTCGAGTCGCCGATCTCCGACCTGAAGCTGGACGCGCTCGGCGTCTCGCGCGACACGATGCTCGAACGCATCCGCACGGCCGTCTCCTTCGCCGCCGGAGCGGGGGTCACCGTCTGCTACTTCGGCGTCGACTCGACGCGGGCCGATCCCGCCTTCTTCGCACAGGCGTACTCGGCGGCGGTCGAGGCGGGCGCGCAGGAGGTCGCCGTCGTCGACACGCTCGGGATCGCGACTCCCGAGGCGGTCGCCGACCTCGTCGGCCGCGCGGTCGAGCTCGTCGGCGCCGACGTGCCCGTCCACTTCCACGGGCACAACGACTTCGGGCTCGCCACCGCCGCGGCCGTGGCCGCGGTCAGAGCCGGCGCCCGCTGGATCCAGGGGACGATCAACGGCATGGGCGAGCGCGCCGGGAACGCGAACCTGCTCGAGGTCGCCCTGGCACTCGACGCGCTCTACGGCGTGGAGACGAACCTGCGCCTCGACCGTGCCCGCGACGTGTCCGAGCGGGTGCGGCGGCTCTCCGGCTACGAGCTCGAGCCCTGGAAGCCGCTCGTCGGCGAGACGCTCTTCCGGCGCGAGAGCGGCGCCGTCGCCAGCCAGTTCCACGACCCGCCCTCGATCGAGCCGTACTCGTCCGAGCTCGTCGCCGCCGAGCGCGCCGTCGTCCTCGGCAAGAAGAGCGGCATCGACTCGATCCGGATCAAGGCGGCCGAGCTCGGGCTCGAGCTCTCCGAGGACGACGAGCGCGCGCTCCTCGCCGCGGTCAAGGAGCGCGGCGCCGAGAAGCGCGGGCTCGTCACGGACGAGGAGCTCGCCGAGCTCGCCCGCGCCCTTCGCGACTAGGAGGTTCGAATGCCACGCCAGGACGTCAATCCGAGCGCTCTGCACCCGGCGCCCGGCTTCAGCCACGTGAGCGTCGCCCAGGGAAGCCGGCTCGTCTACCTCGCCGGCCAGCTCGGTCTCGACCAGCAGTTCGGGATCGTCGGCGGCGACGATCTCGGCGAGCAGACGAAGGCTGCGATGCGCAACCTCGAGACGGCGATGCGCGAGGTCGGCGTCGGCTGGGACGACATCGTGCGGCGGACGATCTACACGCTGCACCCGACCGAGTACGAGACGATCACCGCGGCGATCGACGAGGTCACGGGCGGGGCGCCGCATCCCGCGCAGACGATCGTGGGCGTGACGGGCCTCGCGGTGCCGGGCTGCCTGATCGAGATCGAGTGCACGGCGTCGGTCGCCTAGCGCCGGTTTGACACTCGTCCATCTACGGCCGTGGCGGAGCGAGACCTCCCGAGCGGGATCCGGGGAGAGAAGGTCGGACGGCGACGAGGCAGCGCGTGCCCAGTCCAGGTGACGCGTGTAGCGTCCACACACGTATGGCGAAGCTGACGCATGAGGAGATGTGGGAAAGGATGCTGACCGGCGAGTTTCGCCTTCAGGGGATACGGCGCATCTGGGGAGCGCTTCCGTCGCCGCCGCGCTGCAAGCTCTGCAATGCCCCTTTCCGTGGGCCCGGCGGCGTCCTGATGCGGGCAGTCGGCCGCGGCCCGTCACCACTAAACCGACGGCTCTGTAAATGGTGCATCCGCGGCGTTTACAAGCACCCGGGGGGCGCCGAGGTCGAGATCTCGGTGCTGTTTGTGGACGTCCGCGGGTCGACGGCGATCGCCGAGCGCATGCTGCCGGAGGAGTTTTCGCGGTTGATGGCGCGCTTCTACGGTGCCGCCGCGGGAGTAATCGACGAATGGGACGGCATCGTCGACAAGTTCCTCGGCGATGGAGCGGTGGCGCTCTTCATCCCCGGCTTCGCCGGGAGCGACCACGCGGCAGACGCTGTTGCAGCCGCACGGGGGTTGCTGGAGCAGACCGGGAACGACGGGCCAGAGCCGTGGATTCCGGTCGGCGCTGGAGTGCACACCGGAAACTCCTTCGTCGGCAGCGTCGGGGAAGGTGACGCCCGGGACTTCACGGCGCTCGGCGACACGGTCAATACGGCAGCGCGGCTTACAGAGCTCGCCGAGGCGGGTGAGATCCTGATCAGCGCCGAGACGGCCACCGCGGGCGGCCTCGAGACGGCAGGCCTCGAACGACGGACGCTCGAGTTGCTCGGAAGGGAACAGCGCGTCGACGCGTGGGTTGCAAGGACTCGGACGCCTTAGGGCCTGGACCGGCGGTCATTGCCCAACGAGCAAATGCTTTCCGAGACGGCGTCGGAGCGGGGCTCGCGGGGCCGCAAACACGAGCGAGTCCTAGATGAGCCGCCGATTTGACACTTGATCAGACGCGCGAGACGATGGCGCGCGTGGAGAGCGCGCCCGCGCCCGTCGACCGCACGCGGCATCACCGGACGATGGCCGAGGTCGCGGCCGCGGAGCTGCAGGAGGCGATCCTCACCGGGGAGCTGGCGCCCGGCGCTCCCCTCCGGCTCGAGGACCTCGCCCGCTCGCTCGGGATGAGCATCTCCCCGGTCCGCGAGGCGGTGCGGCGGCTCGAGACGCTCGGGCTCGCCGCTCACGTCCCGCATCGCGGCGCGCGGGTGACCGAGCTCGCCATCGACGACCTCCACGACTCGTACGAGGCTCGGCTGGCCCTCGAGACCCTCGCCGTCCGGCGCGCGGCGGCGCGCTTCACCGGCGAGGACGAGCAGCGCGCGAGCGCTTGTCTCCACGAGTACGCAAGCTCCAACCGCCGCGGCGACACCCGCGCGGCGCGCCGGGCCCACTCCGACTTCCACTTCGCGCTCTACGCCGCGTCGGGCTCCGAGTGGCTGGTGCGGCTCATCCGGCCCGCCTGGGAGAACTGCGAGCGCTACCGGGCGCTCTCGCTCTCGGGCCGCTCGCTGCGCCAGCGCCGCGCCGAGCACGAGGACATCCTCTGCGCCTGCGTCCACCACGAGCCGGACGAGGCCGCGGAGCGCCTCCGCGTGCACCTGTCGCTGACCGCCAACCTCGTGGCGCGCCGCATGGGCGCGGGCGACCTCTTCGACGACGCGCGGAACCCGTGAGCGACTACGCGGAGTTCGCGCCCGACCCGCGCGTCCTCGTCGGCGGCTACGTCGAGGCCGACCCCGATTTCGCGCCGGAGCCTCCGGCGAGCGTCGACGAGGAGACGTTCAAGGCGGCCATGCGCTCGCTCGCCGCGGGGGTCGTCATGGTCGTCGCCCAGCGCGGCGAGCGGCTCTGGGGCCTGACGATCAGCGCCTGCTGCTCGATCTCGGCGAACCCGCCCCAGGTGCTCATCTCGCTCGCGAACGACGCGAGCTGCCGCGAGGCGATCCTCGAGACACGCCGCTTCGGCCTCAGCGTCCTGCGCGACGACCAGAAGCACCTCGCCGAGCTCGGCGCCGTCCCCGGCGGGCCGAAGTACGTGGACGCCTTCTGCAAGGACGCCGGCTCCGGCCGGACGACGATGATCGCCGGGGCGCTCGTCCACGTCGACTGCGCGGTCGCGCGCGTCTTCGAGGTGAGCGACCACACGATCCTGATCGGGAACGTCGAGGCGGTTGTCACGCCCGAGGGCCCCGGCGGCCCGCTCCTCTACTTCGACCGCACCTTCCACGCCCTCGGGGAGTCCCTGTGAGCGATCGCTACGACGTCGTCTTCGTCGGGAGCGGCATCAACTCGCTGGCCGGCGCCGCGCTGCTCGCCAGGGCCGGCAAGCGGGTGCTCGTCCTCGAGCGGAACGACTACCTCGGCGGCGCCGTCAGGACGGCCGAGATCACCGAGCCCGGCTTCGTCCACGAGGTCCTCGCCGCCTGGCATCCGCTCTTCGTCGGCTCGGCCGCCTACGCGGAGCTGGCCGACGACCTGCACCGCCGCGGGGTCGAGTACCTCAACACCGAGCTCCCGACGGGGTCGCTCTTCCCCGACGGCACGAGCGCGTTCCTGACCACGTCCCACGAGGCGAACGTCGAGGAGCTGGAGCGGCACGCGGCGGGCGACGGAGACGCGTGGAGCCGCGTCGTCGCCGAGTTCATGCCGAACGCCGAGCTCGCCTTCGGCGTCCTCGGCACCGAGCTCTGGTCGCGCTCGGGCGCCGGTCTCGGCGTGAAGGCCTACCGGAAGCTGGGCCGCCGCGGCCTCGTCGAGTTCGCCGGCACGCTCCTCACCTCGTGCCGCGACTTCGTGACGGAGACGTTCTCCTCGCCGCGGGCGCACGGGCTCCTCGCACCCTGGGTGCTGCACACGGGCCTCGGGCCGGACGCCGCGGCCTCGGGCTTCATGACGAGGGTGATCGCCGTCGCGATCGAGCTCGGCGGGATGCCGGTTCCCCGCGGCGGCGGCGCCAGGCTGGTGGATGCGCTCGTCGGCATCGTGGGCGACGCCGGCGGCGCCTGCGAGACCGACCACCACGTGGAGCGCGTGCTCGTCCGCGAGGGGCGCGCGGCCGGAGTCGTCCTCGCCGGCGGCGAGACGATCGAGGCGGGCGAGGCCGTCGTCGCCAACGTGACTCCCACGCAGCTCTACGAACGGCTCCTCGCCGGCGCGCCGGTGCCGGGAGAGGCCGCCGCCGCGGCCCGGCGGTTCAGGTACGGGCGCGCCGAGATGCAGATCCACATGGCCCTCTCGGAGGCCCCGCGCTGGGCGGGCGACGAGCGCCTGGCCCGGACGGCGATCGTCCACGTCACGCCCGGCCTCGACGGCGTCTCGCGCGCGGTCAACGAGGCGGAGCGAGGCCTCCTGCCCGCCGAGGCGACCATCGTCTGCGGCCAGCCGACGACGATCGACCCGTCGCGGGCGCCCGACGGTGCGTCCATCCTCTGGATCCAGCTCCAGGAGCTGCCCTCGCGCGTGAAGGGCGATGCCGCCGGCGAGCTCGACGTGGGCGACGGGGCCTGGACCGAGGACCTGCGCGAGCGCTACGCCGACCGCATCCAGGCGCGGCTCGCCCGTCAGATCGAGAACCTCGACTCGGCGCTCAGGAAGCGCGTCGTCCTCTCGCCGGCCGACCTCGAGGCGGCCAACGTCAACTTCGTCGGCGGCGACATCTACAGCGGCTCGTGCGCGCTCGACCAGAACCTCGTCTGGCGCCCGCGCCCCGAGCTCCCGGGCCACGCGACGCCGGTGAAGGGGCTCTACCACATCGGGGCGAGCACGCACCCGGGCCCGGGCCTCGGCGCCGGCTCGGGGACGATCGTGGCGAAGGAGCTCCTCCGGCAGCCCCTGCCGCGGCGCGCGCTCGACCGCCTCGGAGCGCTGGCGAAGCGAGTTTGACACTTGATAAAGCATCGTTCAGAGTCGAGCGCCCGCGGGCGTGGCCACCCTCGATCCGACTGGAGGTGAGGCGTTGAAGTTCAGCCTGTACTCGGAGATTCAGCACTGGAACGGGAAGCCGGTGGGCCGGCTCTACGACGAGGTCGTGGAGCAGGTCGTCAACGCCGACCGGCTCGGCTTCCACGCCTACGCCGCCATCGAGCACTTCTTCTTCCCGAAGTTCTCCGTCTCGGCGAACCCCTTCGCGCTCTGGGGCCTCTGCGCCGCGCGGACGAGGCGGATCAGGTTCCGGACGCTCGGCCACGTCCTGCCGTACCACAACCCGGCCATCCTGGCCTCGCAGATCGCCGCCGCCGACCACATGTTCGGTGGGCGGTACGAGTTCGGTGCGCTGCGCGGGCACGGCTGGATCCCGCTGAAGGCCGGCGTGCCGCTCGGCGAGACCCGCGACCGCTACGAGGAGTCGCTCGACATCCTCTTCACCGCCCTCGAGCGGGAGCGCTTCTCCTTCGACGGCGACTTCTACAAGATCGACGACTCGCACGTCGTCCCGCGGCCGCGCGGCGGCTTCCGCGTCTTCCTGGGCGGGACGAGTGACCGCACGTACGAGCTGGCTGCCGAGCGCGGCTGGGCGGTCGTCGTGCCGCCCCTCCTGCCCTACGCGGCGCTGAAGGAGCAGCTCGACCTCTACCGCGCCAAGTGCGCAGAGCACGGGACCGAGCCGGACATCGTCTGGATCCACGCGTGCTACCTCGACGAGGACCGCGACACCGCCCGGCGCGAGGCCGAGCGCGGGATGAAGCAGTTCCTCGCCGGCAACGCCTCCCCGCTCACCGAGGGCGACGAGCTGCCCCCCGCCGCGGAGCTCGAGGCGGCCGGCTACGGTTTCTACGCGGCCGGGATTCTCGAGAAGCTCGCCGAGACGCCCTACGAGGAGATGATCGAGGGCGACGTCGTCTGGGTCGGCACGCCCGAGGACGTGATCGAGCGAATCGAGGCGGTGCGGGACGTCTGCGAGGGACTGACGGAGATCTCGATCACCGTCAACGCGGGCGGGTTCGAGCACTGGCAGGCGATCAAGGCTCAGGAGATCTTCGCCGCGCGGGTGATGCCGCATTTCCGCGCGAGCGCCGACGTCGAGCCCGCGGGAGACCCCGCCTACGCCTAGGCCCGCGCGTGACGGCAGCCAACCCCCCGTTCGCCGTCTGCGAGTTCACGACGCTTCCAGCGAGCTTCGACGAGGACCTCGCCGCCTACGCCGGCGCGGGCGCCGACGGCATCGGCGTCTGCGAGATCAAGCTCGTCGAGGGCCGCGAGGCGGAGCAGCTCGACTCGTTCCGCAGGAGCGGCCTCACGGCCGGGAGCTGCGTTCCCGCGGTGCCGTCGATTCTGCCGCTGCCGCACCTGCCGGGGCCGGAGACTCCCGAGGAGCGCGTCGAGGCGCTCCGCGCGGGCGTCCGCCGTCTCGCTCCCTTCCAGCCCACCGCCGTCGTCTGCCTGACCGGCCCGGCGGGAGAGCCGGGCGAGGATGCGGCGCGCCGGACGGTCGTCGAGGGCGTGCGGGAAGTCGCCGAGGAGGCCGCGAGCTTCGGGATTCCGGTCGGCCTGGAGCCGATGAGCGCCGCCTACCGCGACGACTGGACGACGATCACGACGCTGGCGGAGGCGGCCGAGCTCTGCGACGAGGTCGGGTCCGCGAATGTCGGCATCACGCTCGACACCTGGCACCTCTGGGAGACGCCCGGCCTGCTCGGGGAGATCGAGCGCCACGCCGACCGCATCGTCGCCGTCCACGTGAACGACTGGCGCGCCGAGACGCGCGGCTGGTGCGACCGCGTCCTGCCCGGGGACGGTG